>NZ_JBTLRM010000004.1:78033-143698 GCF_054482755.1 Roseivivax sp. CAU 1761 | reverse complement strand
GGCTCCGGGCCCGGGGGGAGGAGCGGCGCCCTGGCGCTTGCAGCGCCGGCGCCGGGCCGCTAGCTAGGCGCCGGTCCCTACCCCCGGAGGCATCTTCATGGACGATCTGCGCGACAAGTATCTCGGTCTCATCGCCGGCGCCTCCGACGCCGCCGCGCTCGAGGCGCTGCGCGTGCAGGCGGTGGGCAAGAAGGGCGAGGTGGCGCTGGCGATGCGCGAGCTCGGCCGCATGTCGCCCGAGGAGCGCCAGAGCGCCGGCCCCAGGCTGAACGCCCTGAAGGACGAGATCAACTCGGCGCTCGCGGCCAAGAAGGCGGCGCTCGAGGATGCCGAGCTCGACGCCCGGCTGCGCGCCGAATGGCTCGACGTGACGCTGCCGGCGCGGCCGCGGCGGCAGGGCTCGATCCACCCGATCTCCCAGGTCACCGAGGAGATCACCGCGATCTTCGCCGATATGGGCTTCGCGGTCGCCGAGGGGCCGCAGATCGACACCGACTGGTACAATTTCGACGCCCTCAACATCCCCGGCCACCACCCCGCGCGGGCCGAGATGGACACCTTCTACATGGCCCGTGCCGAGGCCGATAACCGCCCGCCCCACGTGCTGCGCACCCATACCTCGCCGGTGCAGATCCGGCACATGGAGAAGCACGGCGCGCCCTGCCGGATCATCGCCCCGGGCCGCGTCTACCGCGCCGATTACGACCAGACCCACACGCCGATGTTCCACCAGGTCGAGGGGCTGGCGATCGACCGCGAGATCTCCATGGCGCATCTGAAATGGGTGCTGGAGGAGTTCTTCGCCGCCTTCTTCGAGGTCGAGGGCATCCGCATCCGGTTCCGGGCCTCGCATTTCCCCTTCACCGAACCCTCGGCCGAGGTCGACATCCAGTGTTCCTGGGAGGGCGGCCAGCTGAAGATCGGCGAGGGCGACGGCTGGCTCGAGGTGCTGGGCTCGGGCATGGTGCATCCCAAGGTGCTGGGGGCCGCCGGGGTCGACCCCGACCAGTGGCAGGGCTTCGCCTTCGGCATGGGCATCGACCGCATCGCGATGCTGAAATACGGCATCCCCGACCTGCGCGCGTTCTTCGATTCCGACCTGCGCTGGCTGCGGCATTACGGCTTCGGCGCACTCGACGTGCCGACGCTGCATGGCGGGCTGAGCCGGTAGGGCGAGACCCGGATAAGCCATCAGACTTTTCAATTTCACCGGGCGTTGTGCCGTTCAGCGCCCGGTGCTATGGTCTCCAAGATATTGGATGCCATTTACTTTTTTCGTGCGTTTTGTATTGAGGAAATTTGATGGATCAGCACAGTTATAGAAGGCAATTCCATTTCTTTAATCGTTTGAAGTACTGGGAGGATTACGAAAAGAGCTTCAACTACCTAGACTCCAAGGGCCGTGGGCTTGTTTCTGCTTCCAGTATCTTCGCTGCTGTCTATTTGTTTGTGCTGGATATTCAATTGTCGCGGTTCCCGAGCGAAGGTGGATTCTGGTCGGTGCCGCTTTATTGGATCATGCTGCTGACCGCTCTGGCGACCCTCCTCGCGATTGGTGTTGCTATTCTCATGTTGTTCAGGTGCTTTCGGACTACCGCAGATCGCAGGTACTCACGCCATAGGCCTCATATGGAGCAGCTTGAGAAAGCGTTCACGGAAACCGGTCTGCACCAATTGGAAGCTCAAATCGATCGCTTCGTCGAGCTCCATATTGCCAGTCTGGTTGCGCTTCGGTCAGAGCGCGCGAAGGCGCGTGAAAAACTTGAGGCTTTCTGGACAGAAAACGGTGTTCGAAACCGAACTCTCGACGAAGCGCTTGGTCAGCTCGAAATGTACTTTCGTCTGCTAAGGGTGGAGGTCGAGGGTGATATTCACGACCGGCATGTCAGTTACAGGTGGGCCAAGCGCATCATGACCGCAGTGCTCCTCGTTTTTGTCGCTTACATCGGAGCGCTTCTGGCGGAGGTTGTGGCCGCGATGATGGCGCGCCACGGGTAACCTGAATTTCGAAGCGCCCGGAGCCCCGCCGCTAGGATTGCGGTCTCTTCCCCCCCGGGCGCCGATCCGCTAGGGAAGCCGCGTCCAAGGAACGGCGAGGCGCGCGACCATGAAGTTCACCCTGTCCTGGCTCAAGGATCACCTCGACACCGAGGCCTCCGTCGACGAGATCGCCGAGACCCTGACCGATCTCGGGCTCGAGGTGGAGGGCGTGGAGAACCCCGCCGAGCGGCTCGCCGCCTTCACCATCGGCAAGGTGCTGGCGGCCGAGAAGCATCCCGATGCCGACAAGCTGAAGGTCTGCCGCGTGGCGACCGCCGCCGGCGAGACCCAGATCATCTGCGGCGCGCCCAATGCCCGGGCGGGCATCACCGTGGTCATCGCCACCCCCGGGACCTACGTGCCGGGCATCGACACCACCATCCAGGTCGGCAAGATCCGCGGCGTCGAGAGCCACGGCATGATGTGCTCCGAGCGCGAGATGGAGCTGTCGGAAGAGCATGACGGCATCATCGAGCTGCCCACGGGCGAGGTCGGGGAGCGCTTCACCGACTGGCTGGCGGCGCACGATCCGGCCAAGGTCGACCCGGTGATCGAGATCGCCATCACCCCGAACCGCCCCGACGCGCTGGGCGTGCGCGGCATCGCCCGCGACCTCGCCGCGCGCGGCCTCGGCACCCTGAAGCCCGACGCCACCGAACCGGTGCCCGGCAGCTTCCAGAGCCCGATCGGCGTCACCATCGACGACGACGCGCGCGAGGCCTGCCCGGTCTTCTGCGGCCGGCTGATCCGCGGCGTGAAGAACGGACCCTCGCCGGCCTGGCTGCAGGCGCGGCTGCGAGCGATCGGGCTGCGGCCGATCTCCTTCCTCGTCGATGTCACCAACTTCTTCACCTACGACCGCAACCGGCCGCTGCACGTCTTCGACGCCGACAAGGTCGAAGGCGATCTCCGCGTGCATCTCTCCGAAGGCGGCGAGACCCTGCCGGCGCTCGATGAGCGGACCTACCGGCTGGAGCCCGGCATGGTGCTGATCTCCGATGCCTCGGGCCCCGAGAGCCTGGGCGGGATCATGGGCGGCGCCGCCACCGGGGTCTCCGACGGGACGGTGAACGTGTTCCTCGAGGCCGCCTTCTTCGACCCGGTGCGCACCGCGCTGACGGGCCGCGCGCTGAAGATCCATTCCGACGCCCGCTACCGCTTCGAGCGCGGCATCGACCCGGCCTGGACGCCGTTGGGGATCGAGGCGGCGACGCGGATGATCCTCGACCATGCCGGCGGCGAGGCCTCCGAGGTGATCACGGCCGGGGCCCTGCCGGACCATTCCCGCGCCTACCGGCTCGACACCGACCGGGTGCAGAGCCTGGTCGGCATGGCGATCCCGGCCGGGACCCAGCGCGCGACGCTGCAGGCGCTGGGCTTCACGCTGCAAGGCGACATGGCGCAGGTCCCGTCCTGGCGCCCCGACGTGATGGGCGAGGCCGACCTCGTGGAGGAGGTGGCGCGCATCGCCTCGCTGACGAAGCTCGAGGGCAAGCCGCTGCCGCGGCCGAGCCCGGGCGTGCCGAAGCCGATCCTGTCGCCGCTGCAGGTGCGCGAGCGCGCGGCGCGGCGCACCGTGGCGGCGCTGGGCTACAACGAATGCGTCACCTATAGCTTCATCGACCGCGCCGCGGCCGAACTTTTCGGCGGCGGCGGGGCGGCGACCGAACTGGCCAACCCGATCTCGTCCGAGATGAGCCACATGCGCCCGGCGCTGCTGCCCGGCCTGCTGCAGGCCGCGGCGCGCAACCAGGCGCGCGGGCAGGGCGAACTGGCGCTCTTCGAGCTCGGCCACGTCTTCTCGGGCGGGGAGCCGGGCGAGCAGCGGCTGGAGCTCAGCGGCCTGCTGGTCGGGCGCACCGGGCCCAAGGACGTGCACGGCGCGGCGCGCGGCGTCGACCTGTTCGATGCCAAGGCCGATGCCGAGGCGGCGCTGGCCGCCATCGGCGCGCCGGCCAAGATGCAGATCCTGCGCAACGGCGCAGACTGGTGGCATCCCGGCCGCCACGGCACCCTCTGCCTCGGCCCGAAGAAGGTGCTGGGGGTCTTCGGCGAGGTCCATCCGCGGGTGCTGAAGGCGCTCGACGTCAAGGGCCCGGCGGTGGCCTTCACCCTCTGGCCCGAGGAGGTGCCGCTGCCCAAGGCGGTCAAGACGACGCGGCCGGCGCTCGACCTGGCAGACCTGCAGCCGGTGGAGCGCGACTTCGCCTTCGTGGTGGATGCGGGCGTTCAGGCGCTCGACCTGGTGAACGCCGCGTCCGGGGCCGACAAGGTGCTGATCGAGGAGGTGCGGGTCTTCGACGAATTCTCCGGCGGCAGCCTTGGCGAGGGCCGCAAGTCTCTGGCGGTGACGGTGCGGATGCAGCCGCGCGACCGCACCCTGACCGAGAAGGACATCGAGGCGGTGAGCCAGAAGATCGTCGAGAAGGTCGGCAAGGCGACCGGGGCCACCCTGCGCGGCTGATCCGCGCGGGGCCGCGCGCCCCCGAAACAGGAGCGAGCAACATGGGACTGAACGTCTATCTCTCGGGCGAGATCCACACCGATTGGCGCGAGCGCGTGATCGACGGGGCGCAGGGGCTCGACGTCACCTTCTCGGGTCCGGTGACCGATCACGCGGCGTCGGACGATTGCGGCGTGGCGATCCTCGGGGCCGAGAGCTCGAAGTTCTGGCACGACCGCAAGGGCGCGCAGCTCAACGCCATCCGCACCCGCAAGGGCATCGCCGAGGCCGATGTCGTGGTGGTGCGCTTCGGCACCGAATACAAGCAGTGGAACGCCGCCTTCGATGCCGGCATCGCCTCGGCGCTCGGCAAGTCGCTGATCGTGCTGCAGCCCGAACAGCACGACCACGCGCTGAAGGAGGTCGACGCCGCGGCTCTGGCGGTGGCGCGCGAGCCCGAGGAGGTGGTGGCGATCCTGCGCTACGTGCTGACCGGAACGCTGCCGGACTGAGACCGGCCGCGCCGCCGGGCCGGGCGCGGACACGACGCCGGGCGCCGGCTGTGGCCAAGCTGCCCGCATCGCGGGCGGGCCGCCGGGCCGGGCCTCAACGCCGGCGCGCCGGGCTGCTAGAACGCGGCATCGGAGGCTTGCGCGGAAAGGGGCAGGGATGCTGCAGGAATTCAAGGATTTCATCGCCAAGGGCAACGTCATGGACATGGCGGTCGGCATCATCGTGGGGGCCGCCTTCACCGCCATCGTGTCCTCGCTGGTGGGCGACATCATCAACCCGGTCATCGCCATCTTCACCGGCGGGATCGACTTCTCGGGCTGGTACTACACGCTCGACGGCTCGGATCACCCCTCGCTGGAGGTGGCCAAGGAATCCGGCGCCCCGGTCTTCGCCATCGGCTCCTTCATCATGGCGGTGATCAACTTCTTCATCATCGCCTTCGTGGTCTTCGTGCTGGTGAAGACGGTGAACCGGGTGAAGGCGGCGGCCGAGCGGCCCGACGACGTCGCCCCCGAGGTCAAGTCCGGGCCCTCGCAGCTCGACGTGCTGATCGAGATCCGCGACGCCCTGAAGAAGTGAGCGGCAAGCTGCGGCGCGCGGCTTGCGGGACCCGGCCCGGGCGGCTAACCGGGGCGCCGGTAAAACGGCCGGAGTGAGGGCGATGAACGCGACGATGCGCCTGGCGCTGGGATCGGTGGCGGTGGGCGTCGTGGTGCTCGCCGTCAAGCTCCTGGCGTGGCGGATGACCGGCTCGGTGGCGCTGCTCTCGGACGCGCTCGAGAGCATCGTCAATGTCGGGGCCGCGGTCATCGCGCTCTGCGCCGTGCGCATCGCCGCCCAGCCGCCCGACGCGGCGCATCCCTTCGGGCATCATAAGGCGGAGTTCCTCTCGGCGGTGCTCGAGGGCGTGCTGATCGTCATCGCGGCGCTGTTCATCCTGCGCGAGGCCTGGGCCGGGCTGATGGACCCGCCGGTGCTGGCGGCGCCCTGGGCGGGGATCGCGGTGAACCTCGGCGCGAGCCTCCTGAACGGCGTCTGGGCGCTGGTTCTGGTGCGCCGCGGGCGCGGCCTCAGATCGCCGGCGCTGGCCGCCGACGGGCGTCACCTGATGGCCGACGTGGTGACCTCGGTGGGGGTCGCGGTCGGGGTGGCGGCGGCGGCGCTGACCGGCATCGCCTGGCTCGACCCGGCGCTGGCGGCGCTGGTCGCGGTGCACGTTCTGTGGTCGGGCTGGCGGCTGCTTTCGGCCTCGGTCTCGGGGCTGATGGACGAATCGGTGCCCGACGGCGAGCTGGAGACGCTGCGGGCGATCATCTCGGACCGCGCCGAGGGCGCGGTCGAGGCGCATGACCTGCGCACCCGCCATGCCGGGCGCGCGACCTTCGTGGAGTTCCACCTGGTGGTGCCGGGCGAGATGAGCGTCTTCGAGGCGCACGAGATCTGCGACCGCGTCGAGGCCGGCCTGATCGCCGAGCTGCCCGGCGCGCGGGTCACCATCCATGTCGAGCCCGAGCACAAGGCCAAGCATTCCGGCATCGTGGTGCTTTGAGCCGGGCGAGCCGGGGCGGCGCGGCTCAGCAGTTCGGCACGTTGACCGCGAGCCCGCCGAGCGAGGTTTCCTTGTACTTCTCGGCCATGTCGGCGCCGACCTGACGCATCGTCTCGATGCAGGCATCGAGCGGCACCAGATGGGTGCCGTCGCCGCGCAGCGCCAGGCTCGCCGCCGACACCGCCTTGACCGCGCCAAGCCCGTTTCGCTCGATGCAGGGCACCTGGACGAGGCCCTTCACCGGGTCGCAGGTCATGCCGAGATGGTGCTCGAGCGCGATCTCGGCGGCGTTCTCGATCTGCTGCGGGGTGCCGCCCAGCACCGCGCAGAGCCCGGCCGCCGCCATCGCCGAGGCGCTGCCGACCTCGGCCTGGCAGCCGGCCTCGGCGCCCGAGATCGAGGCGTTGTACTTCACCAGCCCGCCGATCGCCGCGGCGGTGAGCAGGAAATCCGGCACCTTCGAGGGCACCGCGCCGGGCACGTGGTCGAGCCAGTAGCGGATCACCGCCGGCACCACCCCGGCGGCGCCGTTGGTCGGCGCGGTGACGACCTGCCCGCCGGCGGCGTTCTCCTCGTTCACCGCCATGGCATAGGCCGCCATCCATTCGTTGATCTGGTGCGGCGCCGAGAGGTTGGTGCCGCGCTCGGCCAGCAGGGCGTCGTGGATGCCCTTGGCGCGGCGCCGGACCCGCAGCCCGCCGGGCAGCTCGCCATCGGTGGCGAGCCCGCGGTCGATGCAGTCGCGCATGACCTGCCAGATCCGCGCCACGCCCTCGTCGAGCGCGCGGTGGCCGCCGCGCGACAATTCGTTGGCCCGCTTCATCTGCGCGATCGACAGGCCGGAGGCGTTCGCCATCTCGAGCATCTCGGCGGCGGTCTTGAACGGGTAGGGGACCGGGTCGCCCTGATCGGTGTCGCGCCCGGCCGCGAGCTCCGCCTCGGTCAGCACGAAGCCGCCGCCGACCGAGTAATAGGTCTCCTGCAGCAGCACGTCGCCCTGCGCGTCGGTGCCCATCAGGATCATGCCGTTGGCATGGCCGGGCAGGGCACGGTCGTAGTCGAAGCGCAGGTCGCGCTCGGGGTCGAAGGCAAGCTCCGGCAGGCCCTCGGGCGCGAGCCGGCGGCTCTGCTTTAACTCCGCCAGGGCGGCCTCCGCGGCCTCGGCGTCGTAGGTCTCGGGGCGGAACCCGGCGAGGCCCAGGATCACCGCCCGGTCGGTGGCGTGGCCGACTCCGGTGAAGGCCAGGCTGCCATGCAGCGAGGCGCGCAGCCCGGCGCAGTTGAACTCCGCCGCGCGCATCGCGTCGAGAAAGCGCGCCGCCGCCACCATCGGGCCCATCGTGTGAGACGAGGACGGCCCGACGCCGACCTTGAACATGTCGAAGACCGAAAGGAACATCGCGCGCATTCTCCCTGTGCCAACCGCCCCGGCTGCCGCCCGACCTAGCATGCCGCCCGGGCGGCCGCACGCCGCGAAAACGGCATTCCGGCCTCCGACCCGGACATCGCGCGGCGCGCCGCCCCGCGCCGGTCCAGATACCCCCTCGCACCTCGGCAGGGGCTGGCCTATAACCGGCGCGACCCGAATTCGAGGAGCCCGCGCGCATGTCCGCCGACCTTTCGCCCATCGACAAGGCCAAATTCGTCGCCGCGAGGCGCGCCTCGGAGCTGGTGGAGACCGGCATGCGGGTGGGGCTCGGCACCGGATCGACCGCGGCCTGGCTGGTGCGCTGCCTGGCCGACCGGATGCGCCGCGAAGGGCTGAAGATCCGCTGCGTGCCGACCTCGACCCGGACCGCGGATCTGGCGCGCAAGCTCGGCCTCGAGGTCATCGACCTCGACACTGCGGGCTGGCTCGACCTGACCATCGACGGCGCCGACGAGATCGACCCCGAGCTGAACCTGATCAAGGGCGGCGGCGGGGCGCTGCTGCAGGAGAAGATCGTCGCCACTGCCTCGGACCGCATGGTGGTGATCGCCGATGCCGGCAAGGAGGTCGAGTGCCTCGGCCGCTTCCCGCTGCCGGTGGAGGTGGTGCCCTTCGGCTGGCGCACCACCCAGGCGCTGATCGAGGAGACGCTGGTCTCGATGGACGTGCAGGGCCGCGAGATCCGGCTGCGCGAGGCCGACGGGCAGCCCTATGTCACCGACGAGGGCAACCGCATCCTCGACCTGCATCTGGAGCGCATCGGCAATCCGCGCCAGCTCGCGCTGATGCTCAACCAGATGCCCGGCGTGGTGGAAAACGGCCTGTTCGTGGATATCTGCGACAACGTGATCATCGGCCATGCCGATGGCCGCGCCGAGACCCGCGACATCCATTCGGTGCAGGTCAGCGAGGAGCGCGTGGCATTCGGCGAAGACGGCAACGCATTCGGAGATCTGGAGAAGTAATGGCGGATTTCGACTACGACCTGTTCGTGATCGGCGGCGGTTCGGGCGGCGTGCGCGCGGCCCGGGTGGCGGCCGGGGAATGCGGCGCCCGCGTCGCGCTGGCGGAGGAGAGCCGCTACGGCGGCACCTGCGTGATCCGCGGCTGCGTGCCCAAGAAGCTGATGGTCTTCGCCTCCGAGTTCGACCGCATCCCGGCCCTCGCCGAGGGTTACGGCTGGAGCTTCGACAACAAGCGCTTCGACTGGCCGACCTTCGCCGGCCACCTGCGCGAGGAGCTGGACCGGCTCGAGGCGGTGTACCGCAAGCTGCTGAACAATTCCGGGGTCGAGACCTTCGATTGCCGGGCGCGGCTGCGCGACCCGCACACGGTGGAGCTCGCCGACGGGCAGGTGAAGACCGCCAAGCACATCCTGATCGCCACCGGCGGCAGCCCGGTGCGCCCCGACATGTCCGGCGCCGAGCTCGGCATGGTCTCCGACGACGTGTTCGCGCTGGAGAACCTGCCGAAATCCATCCTGATCGTCGGCGGCGGCTACATCGCCTGCGAATTCGCCTGCATCCTCAACGGGCTGGGCGTCGACGTGACGCAGTATTACCGCGGCGCGCAGATCCTGCGCGGCTTCGACGACGAGGCCCGCGGCCTGATCGCCGACGCCATGCGCGAGCGCGGCATCGAGCTGCATACCGGGACCAACATCGTCGAGATGCGCTGCGCCGAGCCGGGCGAGAGCGAGGATCTCGCGGAGGCCGGGATGGGCGCCGCGGTGGACGAACGCGGCGTCGTCTCGGGCGACAGCGGCCTCGCCGCGCAGGCGCGCCCGGCCCCCGAGGGCGCCGAGGCCCGCAAGGGCCCGGTCTGGGTCAAGTCGACCAATGGCGGCACGCATGTCTTCGACGCCGTGCTCTTCGCCACCGGGCGGTCGCCCAACACCGCCGATATGGGGCTCGAGGAGGCCGGCGTGACGCTCGGCAAAAAGGGCGAGATCGAGGTCGACGAATACAGCCAGAGCAAGGTGCCGTCGATCTACGCCATCGGCGACGTGACCGACCGGATCAACCTGACGCCGGTGGCGATCCGCGAGGGCATGCAGTTCGTGGAGACCGTGTTCCGCGGCAATCCGACCCCGGTTGATCACGATCTGGTGCCTTCCGCGGTGTTCACGCAGCCGGAATTCGGCACCGTCGGGATGACCGAGGAGCAGGCCCGCGAGCAGGAGGAGATCGAGGTCTACTGCACCTCGTTCCGGCCCATGCAATCGGCCTTTGCCGGCCATGCCGACCGCGTCCTGATGAAGCTCGTGGTGTCCAAGGAAAGCCGCAAGGTGCTGGGCTGCCACATCGTTGCACCGGCGGCCGGCGAAATGATCCAGCTCGCCGGCATCGCCGTAAAGATGGGGGCCACGAAGGAGGATTTCGACCGCACCGTGGCGGTCCATCCGACGATGTCGGAGGAGATCGTGACGATGCGATCGGCGCTGCCGGCGATCTGACGGGGGTGCGGCACGCCGCGCAGGCGGCTTGCAATCCCCACGGGATTGCCCAGCTTTGAACTAGACCGGACAGGAAGACCGAAAGGGAACAGGGTATATGGCAGGCAACAGCGGCGGCCCGTGGGGCGGCGGCGGCGGACAGGGCGGCGGCGGACCGCAGCGCCCGCAGGGCGGCGGCGGGGGCGGACGGCGCCCGGACGACAATTCGCAGATCCCCGAAATCGATGAACTGATGAAGCGCGGCCAGGAGCGGCTGCGGGTGCTGATGGGCGGCCGCGGCGGCCCGGGCCGCGGCGGCGGAGGCGGCGGGCCCGCCTTCTCGCGCGGCACGCTGGTGCTGGGCGGTCTTGCCGTGGTGGCGCTCTGGGCCTTCTCGAGCTTCTACACGGTGCGGCCCGAAGAGCAGTCGGTGGAGCTGTTTCTCGGCGAGTATTCCTCGACCGGCGGGCCCGGCCTGAACTTCGCGCCGTGGCCGCTGGTCAGCTACGACGTGGTCAACGTGACCTCGGAGCGCACCGAGAATATCGGCATGCGGCGCGGCGGCGACGGCGAGGGGCTGATGCTCACCACCGATGCCAACATCGTCGACATCGAGTTCCAGGTGGTCTGGAACATCAAGGACCCGGCCAAGCTGCTGTTCAACATCCGCGATCCGCAGCTCACCGTTCAGGCGGTGTCGGAAAGCGTCATGCGCGAGATCATCGCCGCCTCCAACCTGGCGCCGATCCTCAACCGCGACCGCGGCATCATCGCCGACACGGCGCTGCAGAACATCCAGGCGACGCTCGACGAGTACGACAGCGGCATCAACGTCGTCCGGGTCAACCTCGACCGCGCCGACCCGCCCTCCGAGGTGATCGACGCCTTCCGCGAGGTCCAGGCGGCCGAGCAGGAGCGCGACCGCCTGCAGCGCCAGGCCGATGCCTATGCCAACCGGGTGCTTGCCGAGGCCCGCGGCGAGGCCGCGCAGACGCTGGAACAGTCCGAGGCCTACCGCGCCCGGGTGGTCAACGAGGCCATCGGTGAGGCGTCGCGCTTCATCTCAGTGGCGCAGGAATTCAACGAGGCCCCCGAGGTCACCCAGCGCCGGCTCTATCTCGAGACCATCGAGCGCACGCTCGGCGACATCGACAAGATCGTGCTCGACGAGGCGGCCCAGGGCGGCCAGGGCGTGCTGCCCTACCTGCCGCTGAACGAGCTGCGCGGCGGCCGCGCCCAGCAGGGCGGACAGACGACCGAAGGAGGGTCGAACTGATGCGAGTGACGACCTTCCTTCTGCCGGTGGTCGTGGTGCTGGCGGTGCTCGGCTTCTCGGCGATCTTCATCGTCGACGAGCGTGAGAAGGCGCTGGTGCTGCAATTCGGCCAGATCAAGCAGGTGCGCGAGGAGCCCGGGCTGGGGCTCAAGATCCCCTTCATCCAGGAGGTGGTGCGCTACGACGACCGCATCCTGTCGCTCGACACCGACACCATCGAGGTCACGCCCTCGGACGACCGCCGGCTGGTGGTGGACGCCTTCGCGCGCTACCGCATCGCCGACGTGGTGCAGTTCCGCCAGGCGGTGGGCGTGGGCGGCATCCGCGCCGCCGAGGACCGGCTGAGCTCGATCCTGAACGCGCAGATCCGCGAAGTGCTGGGCGCCGACCAGGTGACCTCGGACACCATCCTGTCGACCGAAAGGCGCGACCTCGCGGTGCGCATCCGCGACCAGGCGCGGCGCTCGGCCGAGAGCCTCGGCTTGCAGATCATCGACGTCCGGCTGAAGCAGACCAATCTGCCGCAGCAGAACCTCGAGGCGACCTTTGCCCGGATGCGGGCCGAGCGCGAGCGCGAGGCCGCCGACGAGATCGCCCGCGGCAACGAGGCGGCGCAGCGCGTGCGCGCGGCCGCCGACCGGACCGTGGTCGAGACCACCTCGAACGCCGAGCGCGAGGCCGAGATCATCCGCGGTGAGGCCGACGCGGAGCGCAACCGGGTCTATGCCGAGGCCTTCGGCGACAACCCGGAGTTTTTCTCGTTCTACCGCTCGCTCTCGGCACTTGAGCGGTCGCTGCAGCGGGACAACTCGACGCTGGTGATCTCGCCCGACAGCGAATTCGTCGGACCGCTTTTCGAGGCGATCCGCGCCGAGGGCCTGTCGGCGGTCAACATCTCCGACACCGACGTGCAGCGGCTCCGCGAGCTGGCCCCGGAAAGCGAGATCTCGCCCGACCTGCCCGACAGCGCGCGCCAGGAGATCGAGCGCAGCGCCGAGGAGGCCGAGCGCGAAATCGAGGAGCGCGCCAACCAGCCGCGGGCGACCCAGGGCGAGGCCGCGCCCGGCAACGCCGAGGACCAGCCCGAGGTCGAGCTCGAGGTCGCGCCGGCGGAGACGCCGGAGCCCGACCAGAACGCGGACACGGCCGGCGACCCGGCCCCGCAGGACGCGCCGGTCTCGAACTGAGCCGATGACGCCGGATCTGGTGCTGACGCTGCTTGCCGGCGCATTCATCGTGGAGGGGCTGGCCTATGCGCTGGCCCCTTCGCTTGTGGAGCGGCTGCTGGTCGCGCTGGCGGCGATGCCCCCCGAGGCGCGCCGCCTCCTCGGGCTGCTGACCGCGGTGACCGGGGTGATCCTGCTATACGCGGCGCTCTAGCGCCGCCCCGGGACCGGGCGCGGGCGGCCCGCCGCATCACGGCGCGGTGAGCAGGGTGATCGCCGTTTGCGTGTTGCCGGGATGCTTCTATCTTGCAATGCTGAAGGCCCGGCTGGGCGCCGGGTCCCGCCGCCATGCGCGGCGGTCCGACAATCCCGAGGAGTGAGCATTGACTGCAAAAGCCATCGCCGTGTCCCGTGATGCAACGACGCCGCTGCGGCTCGTCTGGTTCTCCATGCTGGTCGCCGTCCTGATCCTGGCTCAGGCGGCGCTGGTACGGGCCCAGAACGCGCCGTCGAGCTTCGCGCCGCTGGTCGACCGGATCAGCCCCGCCGTGGTCAACATCACCACGTCGACCAATGTCGCCGGCCAGACCGGCCCGCAGGGCATCGTGCCCGAAGGCTCGCCCTTCGAGGAATTCTTCCGCGAGTTCCGCGACCGCAACAACGGTCCGGACGAGCAGATGCGCCGCTCCTCGGCGCTGGGATCGGGCTTCGTGATCTCCGAGGACGGCTATGTGGTCACCAACAACCACGTCATCGCCAATGCCGACGAGATCGTCATCGAGTTCTTCTCCGGCGTCGAGCTCGACGCCGAGGTGGTGGGAACCGACGAGAAGACCGACATCGCGCTTCTCAAGGTCGAGGCCGACAGCCCGCTGCCCTTCGTCAGCTTCGGCGACAGCGACGCGATCCGCGTCGGCGACTGGGTGATGGCGATGGGCAACCCGCTGGGCCAGGGCTTTTCGGTCTCCGCCGGCATCGTCTCGGCCCGCGGGCGCGCCCTGTCGGGAAGCTACGACGACTACATCCAGACCGATGCCGCGATCAACCGCGGCAATTCGGGCGGGCCGCTGTTCAACATGGATGGCGACGTGATCGGCGTGAACACCGCCATCCTGTCACCCACCGGCGGCTCCATCGGCATCGGCTTCGCGATGTCGGCCAACGTGGTGACCCGGGTGATCGACCAGCTGCAGGAATTCGGCGAGACCCGCCGCGGCTGGCTCGGCGTGTCGATCCAGGACGTGACCCCGGACATGGCCGAGGCGCTCGGCCTGAAGGAGGCGCGCGGCGCGCTGGTCACCGATGTGCCCGTCGGGCCGGCCTCCGAGGCGGGGATCGAATCGGGCGACGTGATCGTCAATTTCGACGGCCGCGAGGTCATTGACACGCGCTCGCTGGTGCGCCAGGTCGGCAATACCGAGGTCGGCAAGACGGTGCGCGTCGTGGTCAACCGCGAGGGCAAGACCGAGACCTTCCGCGTGACGCTGGGGCGCCGCGAGGAGGCCGAGGCCGCGGCCTTCCCGGAGATGGAGCCGGAGGCGGAGGAGCCGTCCTCGGCCGACGTGCTGGGCATGACCCTGTCGCCGCTGACCTCGGAGCTGCGCCAGCAGTTCAGCATCGGCGAGAACGTCCGCGGGCTCGTGGTGACCGGCATCGACGAGACCTCGGAAGCCTGGGAGAAGGGCTTGCGGCCGGGCGACGTGATCGCCGAGGCCGGGCAGGCCGAGATCCAGAGCGTGACCGAGCTGCAGGCCAAGATCGACGAGGCCCGCGAGGCCGGGCGCAAGTCGCTGCTGCTGCTGATCCGCCGCGAAGGCAACCCGCGCTTCGTGGCCGTGGGGCTCGGCGACGAGATGCCCGAGACCGAGGCGCCGGAGGCCGAGGACGGTGATGCCGCGCCGGAGCAGGACGGCACCGAAGAGACCCCGGAGAGCCCGGGCACCGAGGAAGACGGCGAGACGGCGCAGTAGGCGCGACGCCGGAGACCCGACGATGCGGGCGCGCCTTCCGGGCGCGCCCGTTTTCGCGTCCGGCCGGCGCGGCGGCCTGCCGTCCGATCCCTTACCGATCAGTGGAAACTGGGCCGGGGAGGGGGCCCGGCGTCCCGACGCAGGGACGCCGTTCGGGTCCGAGGCCCGGTGGACGCCCGCGCCGTCGCTCCGCGCGTCGCGGGCCGGCCGGGCGCCCGCCCCGCCGGGTCAGGCCGGGCGGCGGGTCGCGGCGTAGAGCGCCACGGCGGCGGCGTTGGAGACGTTCAGCGAGCCGAAGGCGCCGGCGAAGTCGATCCGCACCAGCGCGTCGCAGGTCTCGCGCGTCTTCGGCCGCAGGCCCGGCCCCTCGGCGCCCAGCACCAGCGCCACCGGGCGGTCGCCGGCGGCCGCGATCTCGGCCTCCAGCGTGCTCTCCGCCGTGCCGTCGAGGCCGAGCAGCACGTAGCCCATGTCGCGCAAGGCCAGCATGGTCTCGGCCAGGTTCCTCTCGCGCAGGTAGGGCTGGCGCTCCAGCGCGCCCGAGGCGGTCTTGGCCAGGGCCCCGGTCTCGGGGGCCGAATGGTGCCGCGTGCCGACCACCGCGCGGGCCCCGAAGACCTCGGCCGAGCGCAGGATGGCGCCGACATTGTGCGGGTCGGTCACCCGGTCGAGCAGCACCATGACGGGCCGGTTCGCGCCGTCGCCGAGCGCCCGCTCGTCGAGCCGCCCCCAGTCCAGCGGCTTGACCTCGAGCGCCGCGCCCTGGTGCACCGAGCCGGGATCGAGCGGCGCCGCGAAGCGGCGGGGATCGCTGATCTCGGGCTCGATGCCGGAAGCGGCGATGGCCTCGGCAAGCTTGGCCTCGGCATTGCGCGTGACGACCAGGCGCAGACGCTCGCGGGCGGGGTTCATCAGCGCGTCGCGCACCGCGTGGAGGCCGAAGAGCCAGACCGTCTCGGCCGCCGCGGCGCGCCGCGCCTGCTCCTTCTCGATCACCCATTTCGGCTTCTTCATGGCGCCGCTCCCGCGCTGCATCCCCGGTCCCGCCTGCTCTGACAGGGCCCGGGCCGTGTCGCAAGAGGGGGCGGATTTTTCCGGTTGACCCGGCATTCCCGGACCAGTAATCCACGCCCACACGCTGCGGCGGGCCCCCGGGGCCGGTGCCGCACGGGGGCGACGAGCTGCAAGGTGCGGCAGCGGACTGTAACTCCGCCGGGGAGACCCACGCCTGGTTCGATTCCAGGGTCGCCCACCATCCTTCCCGAAAATCGCGGAACCGGTCGGTGGAGATCAGCCGCGGTGCGTCCGGGCGCCGGCTGTGCGGCGTCGGCGCAGGACGATCTCCAGCACCGCCAGGTAGGGCAGGTAGAAGGCCACCAGGTTCGCCAGATCGAAGGCGCCGGTGAAGGCGGCGTTCGAGGCATGCCCGCCGGTGGCCGCGTACCAGACCCAGTAATGCAGCCGGTAGAGGAACGATCCCAGCGCCAGCACCGTGAGCCTGAGGGCCCAGGCGCGATGGCGCGCCAGGTCGCGGGCGCGGGCGTGGCGCGCGGTCTGGATCGCGGCGAGGATCAGCAGCGCACCGTAGAGCGCGAAGCCCGCCGACATCGGCGCCCCGCCGATGGTGCCGCGCAG
Source organism: Roseivivax sp. CAU 1761 (assembly GCF_054482755.1). Lineage (NCBI taxonomy): Bacteria > Pseudomonadati > Pseudomonadota > Alphaproteobacteria > Rhodobacterales > Roseobacteraceae > Roseivivax > Roseivivax sp. CAU 1761. The sequence goes on along the minus strand of NZ_JBTLRM010000004.1, from coordinate 127,243 downwards.
CGCGATGTAGCCCAGCCCGCCGGCGCCGGTGACGAGCGCCGCGGCCAGCACCGCGTAGCCGCAGCGCCGGTGCAGGGCCGGCCAGCGCCGGCGCAGCGGCGCCACGAGCTGCAGGGGCGCGAGCAGCGTCGCCAGCGCCCCGGCGGCCATGTGGCCGAAGATCAGCAGGTTCGGCAGCGGCGTGGTGAAGAACCGGGTTTCGCCCGAGAGGTCGGCCACCAGCCCGCGCAGCCCGAAGCCCGCCGCGTGCAGCCCGAAGGGCAGGGCGAGCAGCAGCGCCGCGAGCGGCGCGTAGGAGGCGAGCCGGGTCATGGCGCCAGCCTCGCCCGCCACGGCGCGGCGGGCAAGCCGGACCCCGCCGCAAGTGCCGTCAGACCAGCCGCGAGACGTCCTTGGCGGCGCGCACGAAGTCGCGGAAGAGCGGGTGCGGCTCGAAGGGCTTCGACTTCAGCTCCGGGTGGAACTGCACGCCGATGAACCACGGATGGTCGGACCATTCGACGATCTCCGGCAGGCGGCCGTCGGGCGACATGCCCGAGAAGCACAGCCCGGCCTTTTCCAGCCCGTCCTTGTAGGTCACGTCGACCTCGTAGCGGTGGCGGTGGCGTTCGTCGATCTCGCGGCGGCCGTAGATGTCGGCCACCCGGCTGCCCTCGCTCAGCACCGCGTCATAGGCGCCGAGCCGCATCGTGCCGCCCTTGTCGTCTTCGGGGCGGCGGTTGACCTTCTCGTTGCCCTGGACCCATTCCTTGAGATGGTAGACCACCGGCTCGAAGCGCTTCTTGCCGGCCTCGTGGTCGAATTCCTCGGAGCCCGCGCGGGCCACGCCGGCGACGTTGCGCGCCGCCTCGATCACCGCCATCTGCATGCCGAGGCAGATGCCGAGATAGGGCACCTTGTGCTCGCGCGCGAACTGCGCCGCCTTGATCTTTCCTTCCGTGCCGCGTTCGCCGAAGCCGCCGGGCACCAGGATGGCGTGGTAGCCGTCGAGCTGCGCCGCCGGGTCGCCGCGCTCGAAGATCTCGGCGTCGAGCCAGCGCGCATTGACCTTCACCCGGTTGGCGATGCCGCCATGGGTCAGCGCCTCGGCGATGGATTTGTAGGCGTCCTCGAGCTGCGTGTACTTGCCGACGATCGCGACGTTGACCTCGCCCTCGGGGTTGGCGATGCGCTCGGCCACGTCCTCCCAGCGCTTCAGGTTGGGCCGCGGCGCCGGGTGGATCTGGAAGGCGTCGAGCACCGCCTGGTCGAGGCCCTCGCGGTGATAGGCGATCGGCGCCTCGTAGATCGATTTCAGGTCCTGCGCGGCGATCACGCTGTCGGGGCGCACGTTGCAGAACAGCGCCAGCTTCTCGCGCTCCTTCTGCGGGATCGGCCCCTCGGAGCGGCAGACCAGGATGTCGGGGGCGAGGCCGATGGAGCGCAGCTCCTTCACCGAGTGCTGGGTCGGCTTGGTCTTCAGCTCGCCCGAGGCCTTGATCCAGGGCAGCAGCGTCAGATGCATGAAGATGCACTGGCCGCGCGGCTTTTCTTGGGAGAACTGGCGGATCGCCTCGAAGAAGGGCAGGCCCTCGATGTCGCCCACCGTGCCGCCGATCTCGCACAGCATGAAATCGACCTCGTCCTCGCCGATCGAGATGAAGTCCTTGATCTCGTTGGTGACGTGCGGAATCACCTGAATGGTCTTGCCGAGGTAGTCGCCGCGGCGCTCCTTCTCGAGCACGTTCATGTAGATGCGGCCCGAGGAGATGGAATCGGTCTTGCGCGCCGGCACCCCGGTGAAGCGCTCGTAATGGCCGAGGTCGAGATCGGTCTCGGCGCCGTCATCGGTGACGAAGACCTCGCCATGCTCGAAGGGCGACATGGTGCCGGGGTCGACGTTGAGATAGGGGTCGAGCTTCCGCAGCCGCACCGAGTAGCCGCGCGCCTGCAGGAGCGCGCCGAGCGCCGCCGAGGCCAGGCCCTTGCCGAGGCTCGAGACGACGCCGCCGGTGATGAAGATGAAACGTGCCATGGGCCGGTCGCTCCCGTGATCGTCGCCGCCGCGGGGGGCGCGGACGGCGGACATGATTCGGCTCTCCCGCGGCGCAGAGCGCCGCAGCATCACGGGAGTGGAGCCTTAGCGGAAATCGAAACGGGGGGCAAGCGGACCGCAAGATGCTGTTGCGGCGGACCCGCGTGCCCTCAATCTTTGGTGAGTTGAGGCGCGGGTCGCGCGCCTCCTGCCAGGGTGCGGATCACTCCGCCCGCGGCACCAGAGGCGCATCGCCGGGATCGGCCTCGCCGGCCGAGGGCGGCGGCAGCAGTCCGTCCATGTCGAGCTCGCCCCCGGCGGCCGGCGTGCCGTCCTCGGACGCGGCGGAGGGCGACAGGCGGTCCATGATCGAGCTCGAGGCGCTGTCGGAGGCGGCCAGGATGGTCAGCACCAGCGAGGTCACGATGAAGGCCGCGGCGAGGATCCAGGTCAGGCGCCCCAGGGCGGTGCCCGCGGCCCGGGCGCTCATCGCGCCGCCGCCGCCGCCGCCCATGCCGAGCCCGCCGCCTTCGGAACGCTGCATCAGCACCAGGCCGATCAGCGCGAGCGCGAGCAGAAGATGAACGATCAGGATGACGTTTTCCATGGGGGCGGGACCTGGCTTGCGTGACAGAGGCTACTTAGGGAAGTTGCGGTCCCGCCGCAACCCGGCGCGGGCAGGGCGGGCGGAACCCGGTCGGGCGGGCCGGAACGCGGTCCGCAGGGCGAGGGGCGCGAAAACGGTTTTCCTGCCCGGCCGGCCCCGATAAGAGGGGCGCGTTTGGGCGCAAGCCCGCAGCGCAAAAGCACGGAAAGGGCCGGAGATGGCAAACGTGGTCGTCGTGGGCGCCCAGTGGGGCGACGAAGGCAAGGGCAAGATCGTCGACTGGCTCAGCGAGCGCGCCGATGTGGTGGCGCGCTTCCAGGGCGGACACAATGCCGGCCACACGCTGGTCATCGACGGCAAGGTCTACAAGCTGCACGCGCTGCCCTCGGGCGTGGTGCGCGGCGGCAAGCTCAGCGTCATCGGCAACGGCGTGGTGCTCGATCCCTGGCACCTGCTGAAGGAGATCGAGACGGTGCGCGGCCAGGGCGTGGAGATCTCGCCCGAGACGCTGATGATCGCCGAGAACACGCCGCTCATCCTGCCGTTCCACGGCGAGCTCGACCGCGCCCGCGAGGCGCAGACCGCGGTGGCCAAGATCGGCACGACCGGGCGCGGCATCGGCCCGGCCTACGAGGACAAGGTCGGCCGCCGCGCCATCCGGGTCGCCGACCTCGCCGATGACCGCACGCTGGAGATCCGCGTCGACCGCGCGCTGGTGCACCACAACGCGCTGCGCGCCGGGCTCGGCGAGCCGCCGGTCGACCGCGACGCGCTGATCGCCCAGCTCCGGGAGATCGCGCCGGAGCTGCTGCGTTACGCCGCGCCGGTCTGGAAGGTGCTGACCGAGCGCCGCCGCGCCGGCGAGCGCATCCTCTTCGAGGGCGCGCAGGGGGCGCTGCTCGACATCGATTTCGGCACCTATCCCTTCGTCACCTCGTCGAACGTGATCGCCGGGCAGGCCGCAACCGGCACCGGCATCGGCCCCGGCGCCATCGATTTCGTGCTGGGCATCGTCAAGGCCTACACCACCCGCGTCGGCGAGGGCCCGTTCCCGACAGAGCTGCACGACGAGGACGGCCAGCGTCTGGGCGAGCGCGGCCACGAGTTTGGCACCACCACGGGGCGCAAGCGGCGCTGCGGCTGGTTCGACGCCACGCTGGTGCGCCAGACCTGCGCCACCTCGGGGGTCAACGGCATCGCGCTGACCAAGCTCGACGTGCTCGACGGCTTCGAGACGCTGAAGATCTGCACCGGCTACGAGCTCGACGGCGCGCGGCTCGACCACCTGCCGACCGCCGCCGACCAGCAGGCGCGCTGTACGCCGATCTACGAGGAGATGCCGGGCTGGTCGCAATCGACCGAGGGCGCGCGCTCCTGGGCCGAGCTGCCGGCCGAGGCGATCAAGTATGTCCGCCGGGTCGAGGAGCTGATCGACTGCCCGGTGGCGCTGCTCTCCACCAGCCCCGAGCGCGAGGACACCATCCTCGTCACCGACCCGTTCGCCGACTGATGGCGCTGGCGCACAAGACCCGCCGCCGGCTGGCCCTGCTGGTGCTGGTGGTCGGCCTGCCGATCTACATCGTCGCGGCCTCGTCGCTGGTGACGCTGTTCGAGCGGCCGCCGATCCTCGTCGAGCTGGGCATCTACGTGCTGCTCGGCATCCTCTGGGCGCTGCCCCTCAAGGCGCTCTTCAAGGGCGTCGGGCGGGGCGAGCCGGGCAGCGAGGACGAGTAGCCCGGGCCTCAGGCCCGGCCCAGACGCTGCCGGAAGGTCGGCAGGGTGTCGCCCGGCGCCGGCTCGGCCAGCCAGACCGCGCGGGCGATGGCGCGGGCGGTGCAGATCGCCGCGGCATGGCCGAGCGCCGCCAGCTCGGCCGGCGGATCGGCCAGCCGGCGCGCCCCGGTGGCGGCGGCGAAAAGCAGGTCGCCGTCGAAGGGCGAATGCGCCGGCACGATGGCGCGGCCGATGCCGTCCTGCGCCGCCACCGCCAGCCGGTGGGCCTGCGCCTTGTCGAGCGCAGCGTCGGTGGCGACGATGCCGATCGTGGTGTTGCCCTGCGCCGCCATCGCCGCCGCCTTGGCGCTCTCCGGCAGGGCCTGCAGGCCGCGGGCCGGGTCGGGGCCGAGCCCGCCGGCCTCGTCGCCGATCTCGAAGGGTGCGGCCCAGAGGTGCCGCCCCGAGGGCGTCACCGCGCAGCCCATCGGGTTGACCGCCACCAGCGCGCCCACCGCCGCGCCGCTCTCCAGCACCAGCGAGGCCGAGCCGAGCCCGCCCTTGACCCGCGCGGTCTGCGCCCCGGTGCCGGCGCCGTGGCTGCCGAGGGCGAAGTCCGCGTCCGCCGCCGCCAGCGCCGCCCGGCCGAGCGCCGGGTAGGGATTGGCCGGCCAGTCCTTGGCGCCGCCGTTCAGCAGGTCGAAGAGAATCGCCGCCGGCACCAGCGGCACCCGGGCCGAGAGGACCGGAAAGCCGCGCCCGGCCTCGGCCAGCGCGTCCATCACCCCCTGCGCCGCGGCGAGCCCGAAGGCGCTGCCGCCCGAGAGCACGAGCGCATCGACCCCCGGCGCGGTCTTGTCGGGGGCCAGCAGATCGGTCTCGCGGGTGCCGGGCGCGCCGCCCATCACCGAGACCGCGGCGGTGAAGGGCGCCTCCGCGGTGAGCACGGTGACGCCGGATTTCAGCCCCGCCTCGGCGGCGTTGCCGACCCGCAGCCCGGCGACGTCGGTGATCAGGTTGCGCGGCCCGGGTCTCATGGCGCGGCGGGGCTCAGATGCATCGCCCGCCATCCACCTCGAGCACCGCGCCGGTGACCATCGAGGCCTCGTCGGAGCAGAGATAGAGCGCCGCGTTGGCCAGGTCCTCCGGCGTCGAGAAGCGGCCGATCGGGATGGTGGCGAGGAACGCGGCGCGGCGCTCGGGCGTGTCCTCGCCCAGGAAACTCGCCAAAAGCGGGGTCTCCCCGGCCACCGGGGCCAGCGCGTTGACGCGGATTCCGGCGGGGGCCAGTTCCACCGCCATCGCCTTGGTCGCGGTCACCATCCAGCCCTTGGAGGCGTTGTACCAGTTGAGCCGCGGCCGCGGCGACAGGCCCGCGGTGGAGGCGATGTTGAGGATCGCCGCGCTGCCGCGCGCCTTCATCCCCGGCAGGAAGGCCCGCGCGGTCAGGTAGACCGACTTGCAGTTCACCGCGAAGACGCGGTCGAACTCGTCCTCGGCGACCTCCTCCATCGGCGTCGGCAGGTGGGTGATGCCGGCATTGTTGACGAGGATGTCGATCTCGCCCGCGGCCTCGGCCATCGCCGCCACGCTGTCGCCGTCGGCCACGTCGACGCGCAGCGCGGTGGCGCCGATCTCCGCGGCCAGGGCGCGGGCCCCGTCCTCGGCGATGTCGGCGACGATCACCGCGGCGCCCTCGGCGGCGAAGCGCCGCGCGATGCCGGCGCCGAAGCCCGAGGCGCCCCCGGTCACCAGGGCGCGTTTGCCGTCTAGTCTCATGCAGTCTCCTCCTCCGGGACGGTCGCAAGGGTCTCGGGCAGCCGCGGCGCCGCCGCCAGCAGGGCCCGCGTATAGGGATGGTCGGGGGCGGCGAAGAGCCGTTCGGTCGGGGCGTCCTCGACGATCTCGCCGGCCTGCATCACCAGCACCCGGTCGACCACGCCGCGCACCACGTCGAGGTCGTGGCTGATGAACAGGTAGCCCAGGTCGCGCTCGGCCGAGAGCCGCGCGATCAGGTCGAGGATGCGGGCGCGCACCCGCACGTCGAGGGCCGAGACCGCCTCGTCGAGGATCACCAGGTCGGGATCGGTGATCAGCGCCCGGGCCAGCGCGATGCGCTGGCGCTGGCCGCCGGAGAACTCGTGGATGAAGCGGCGCGCCGCGCCGGCCGGCAGGCCGACATCGGCCAGCGCGCGGTCGACCCGGGCCTGCCGCTCGGCGCCCTCGGGCGGCGCGTCCAGGAGGTGCAGCGGCTCGGCCACCAGCCGGCCGACGCGGTGGCGCGGGTTGAAGCTGCCATAGGGGTCCTGGAACACCGCCTGCACCCGGCGGCGCAGATCGGCGGGCATCCGGCCCTCGGCCCCGAGCGGCACGCCGTCGAGCACGACCTGCCCGCCGGTCGGCCGGTCGAGCCCCAGCAGCAGGCGCGCCAGCGTCGACTTGCCGGAGCCCGATTCGCCCACCAGCCCGACCCGTTCGCCGCGCCGCAGGGTCAGCGTGACGCCGGGCAGCACGGTGACCTCCTGGCGCTTGGCGAAGGGATGCGGCCGCGGCAGGGCGTGGCGCCGCTCCAGCCCGCGGCATTCCATCAGCGGCCCGTAGGTGGCCGGCGGGGCGAGCGCCGGGCGGTGCGCCGAGGCGGCGAGCAGGGCCCGGGTATAGGGGTGGCGCGGCGCCGCGAAGATGCTGGATGCGGGCCCGGCCTCGACCACCCGGCCGGCCTCCATCACCGCCAGCCGGTCGGCCAGGTCGTGCACCACGGCCAGGTCGTGGGTGATCAGCAGGAGCCCCATGCCGTCCTGCCGCACCAGGTCGCGCAGCAAGGCGAGGATCTGCGCCTGCGTGGTGACGTCGAGCGCGGTGGTCGGCTCGTCGGCGATCAGCAGGCGCGGCCGCAGCGCCACCGCCATGGCGATCACCACGCGCTGGCGCTGGCCGCCGGACAATTCGTGCGGGTAGCGCCCCGGCGGCACCACGTCGGGGTCGAGCCCGACCCGGGCCAGGGTCTCGTGCGCCAGCTCGGCGGCGGCGCGGCGCGGCAGGCGGCGGTGCAGGCGGATGGTCTCGGCCACCTGGTCGCCGATCCGCATCAACGGGTTCAGCGCGGTCATCGGCTCCTGGAAGACCATGCCCATGGCCTCGCCCCGGAAGGTGCAGAGATCGCGCTCCGAGAGCGCCAGCAGGTCGGTCCCGTCGAGCGCCACGCTGCCCGCCGCGCGGGCGCCCTGCGGCAGCAGGCCCATCACCGCCAGCGCGGTCATCGACTTGCCCGACCCGCTTTCGCCGGTCAGCGCCACGATCTCGCCCGGCGCGACCTCGAGCGCCACGCGTTCGAGCACCGGCAGCCCGCCGATCGACACGTCGAGATCGCGGATCGCCAGCAGGCTCACAGCCGCACCGCCCGCAGCCGCGGGTCGAGCGCGTCGCGCAGCCCGTCGCCGAGAAGGTTCAGCCCGAGCACCGCGGCGACGATGGCGAGGCCGGGCATCAGCGCCACGTGCGGCGCCAGCGCCACCAGGGTCTGCGCCTCGGCCAGCATCCGGCCCCAGGACGGCACCGGCGGCTGCGCGCCGAGCCCGACATAGCTGAGCCCGGCCTCGGCGAGGATGCCGAGCGAGAACTGGATCGTCGCCTGCACGATCAGCAGGTTGGCGAGGTTGGGCAGGATGTGCTCGGCGCTGATCCGGACCCGGCCCTTGCCGGCGAGGCGCGCGGCGGCGACGAAGTCGCGCTGCCAGAGCGCCAGCGCGCCGCCGCGGGTCAGCCGGGCGAAGACCGGGATGTTGAAGATGCCGATGGCGAGGATGGCGTTGACCGCGCCGGGTCCGGCCACCGCGGTGATCAGGATGGCGATGACGAGGCTCGGGAAGGCGAAGACCAGGTCGTTGCCGCGCATGATGAGCTCGTCGAGCCAGCCGCCGCTGCGGGCCGCCGCGGCGAGGCCCAGCGGCACCCCGGCGGCGAGCCCGATGCCGACCGCGATCAGCGCCACCGCCAGCGAGGTCCGCGCCCCCACCATCAGCATGGCGAGGATGTCGCGGCCGAACTGGTCGGTGCCCAAGAGGTGCGCCGCCGAGGGCGGGCGCAGCCGGGCGGCGATCTCCACCGCGGTGACGTCGCCGGGCGTCCAGACCAGCGACAGCAGCGCCGCGCCGGCGAAGAGCGCCGCTAGGAGGGCGCCGAGCACCAGGCGCAGGCTCATGCCGGCCGCCTCAGCCGCGGATCGACCCAGGCATAGGCGAGGTCGGTCAGGAAGGTCACCAGGATCACTGCGAAGACCAGCAGCATGACCACCGATTCCACTACGATCAGGTCGCGCTGCGAGATCGCCTGGAAGATCAGCCGCCCGAGCCCGGGCAGGTAGAAGACCTGCTCGATGATGATGGCGCCGGCCAGCAGGAAGGAGAATTGCAGCCCGAGGATGGTCAGGACCGGGATCAGCGCGTTGCGCAGGGCGTGACGGCGCAGCGTCTGGCCGCGGCTCAGGCCCTTGGCGCGGGCGGTGCGGATGAAGTCCTCGCCCAGCACGTCGATCAGCGCCGAGCGCAGCACCCGGGCGAGGATCGCCGCCTGCGGCAGGGCGAGGGCGATCGCCGGCAGGGTCAGCGCCGCCAGCGCCGCGCCCGGGTCGGACCAGCCCGGGAAGCCGCCGGCGCCGACCCAGCCGAGCTTGAGCGCGAAGACCAGCACCAGCAGCATGGCGAACCAGAAATTCGGCACCGCGACGCCGATCTGGCTGATCCCCATCACCGTCAGATCGCCGGTCCGGCCGCGCCGCGCGGCGGCGTAGAGCCCCGCGGGCAGCGCCAGCGCGGTCGACAGGGCCAGCGCGTAGAGCGCCAGCGGCAGCGACACGGCGAGCCGGTCGGCGACCATGCCGGAGACCGCGGTGCGGTAGGTGTAGGAGATGCCGAAATCGCCCCGCGCCATGCCCGCGACCCAGCCGAGGTAGCGCTCCAGCCGCGGCTGGTCGAGCCCGAGCTCGGTGCGCAGGGCCGCCACCGTGTCGGGCCGCGCATTGATGCCCAGCATGTAGCGGGCCGGATCGCCCGGCGCGACCTCCACCACCATGAAGATCACCGCCGAGGCCACCAGGAGGCTCAGCAGCAGCGACAGGGAGCGGCGGAGGGCATAGGCCAGCATGGCGCCACGGTAGGGGCGCGCCGGGGCCGGGTCCAGATGCCTTTGCGCCGCCCGCGGCTGCGCCGCGTCGGCCCGAGCCGCGCGATGCCGGGGGCGCCGCGGCGGCGACCGGAAATGCCGCTAGGTGAAATAGTGCATGCATGATCTAATCATGGATGAAGAGACTGCGAATCACGGGAGGCGCGCGGGATGGAGCCACGGCGGCTGCGGCTGGACGACCAGCTCTGCTTTGCCCTCTACGCCGCCACCAACGCGGTGACCCGGGCCTACCGGCCGCGGCTCGAGGCGCTCGGCCTGACCTATCCGCAATACCTGGTGATGCTGGTCCTGTGGCAGGACGGGCCGCGTCGGATGCGCGAGATCGGCGCCCGCCTGGCGCTTCCCGCGAACGCCATCACGCCGCTGGTGGACCGGCTCGAGGCGGCGGGCTGGGTGGCGCGCCGCGCGGTGGCGGGCGACCGCCGCGCCGTGGAGATCGCCCTCACACCCGCCGGCGCCGCGCTCGAGGCGGAGGCGTCGCGGGCGCAGATGCAGGTCGAATGCGAGACCGGGCTCGACCCGGCGGCGCTGGCGCTGCTGCGCGCCGAACTGAGATCGCTCGCCGCCCGGATGGAGGGCGGCGGGTCCGCGGCCGCCGAATAGGCGCGCCCCGGCGCCGCCGGGAGGGGAGGCCCGGCGGCGGCCCAGCAAGCCCGGTTCAGGAGGAGAGACCGATGGCCCAGGAGTCGACGACCCCCACGCTGTTCGAGCGGCTGGGCGGCGTCTACCGCATCGCCGGCGCGGTGGAGATCCTGGTGGATCGCCTCTACGACAACGCCTCGGCCAATCTCAACAGGGCGGTGGACGAGTTCCACAGGCAGGGCGGCCATGCCGGGTTCAAGTTCCTGGTCACCGCCTGGTCGGTGGAGGCGACCGGCGGGCCGAGATGCTATCCCGGGCGCGACATGCGCGAGAGCCACGCCCATCTGAACGTGACCGAGCGCGACTTCGACATCGTGCGGCTCGAGATCTCGGCGACGCTGCATTACGTCGGCGTGCCCGAGCGCGAGCATGACGAGTTCATGGCGATCATCGACAGCTACCGCGACATGGTCGTCGCCCCCGAACACCGGGTTGCCGCGGAGTGAGCCAGCCGGGCACCGCATCCAGCGCCCTCTAGCCACCTCGCTTCGCGGCGCGATCCCGGCCGGCTCCCGGCGGCCGGGATCGCTCTTTCCTCATTCCGGGGCGCTGTCCGCCGCCATGATGCTCTGCGGCGGCGTGCCCTCCGCCAGCCAGGTCTCCAGCGGCGTCATCGGGTCGAGCGCCTCGGCGGTGATCCCGTCCGGGCCCGGCTGGATGCCGCAATGGTCGAGCCCCGGCACCATGAAGAGCGCCACGTTCTCGCGCAGCGCCTCTTCGCCGCCCGCCACTGCTGCGGCCTTCTCGAACCAGTCGAGGGTCTTGTAGGGCGTCACGATGGCGTCGGCCCAGCCGTGCCAGACGATCATCTTGCCGCCGGCTTCGCGGAAGGCCGAGATGTCGGGATCGTCGGCGTTGTAGAGCGCGGCCTGCGGCGCCATGCGCGCCGGATCGGCCTCGACGTCGAAGTCGAGCGGCGTCCAGGTGGCGCCGGGATCGTCCGGGAAGGCCATGTATTGCCCGAAGCCGGTGGCGAAGGCGTTGACCAGCTTGCCGCCGCCGCCCTCCATGCCGGTCAGCCAGAGCGGCCAGAACGGCTCCGACCCCTCGGGCACGCCGCCGGGATAGAGCTGCGCGCCGGCGGCGTTGACCGCGCCCTGGCGCCACTTGCCGACCACCTCGATCTCGGCCGCATCCAGACAGGCGCCGCCCTCTGCCGCGCCCGCCGCGCCGTCGCCGCAGGCCAGCCCGGAAAGGTCGATCTCGCAGGCCCGCGGATCGGCGATCACACCGTCCTCGGCGCCGTCGGTGCCGTCGCATTGCGCCAGCACCGCCTCGGCCAGCAGCGGCACCTTGTCGGGGGTCAGGATCTGCGCGCCGTCGGCATCGGTATTGGCCTGCATCAGGTAGGACATCTTGGTGCCGACGAGGTCGGTGTAGTTCATCGCCGGGGCGCCCGAGATGATGCCCTGGAACATCTCCGGGTAGCGCAGGGCCGCCATATGGGCCATGCGCCCGCCGGTCGAGCAGCCCTGGAAGATCGCCTGCTCCGACTCGTCCTCGTAGAACGCCGCGATCAGCGCCTGCGCCACGCGGTGGGTCTCCCCGATGGAGCGCCAGCCCCAGTCGCGCTCGGCATGGGGGGCATGGTCGGCCCAGCCGGCATCGACCACCGACAGCGCGTGGTGGCCGCTGTCCGAGGTCGCGGTGGCATAGCCGCGCGCCAGCCCCGGGCGCATGGCGTTGACCCAGCCGGGCGAGGCGTCGGCGCGGCCGAGAATGCCGCAGAAGCCGCCGCAGCCGGCCTGGTAATACTTGCCGTTCCAGCCCGCGAGCGGCAGCCGCACCTCGATGTTGATCGCCGGCAGGGCGGTGGCGCGGATCTCGCAATAGGCCGGCAGATCGCCCTCGGCCGGCACTTCGCGGGCGGTGTTGACCCGGGCGGCGTCGATCACCGTGCCGGTCAGCGCGGCGCAATCCGCGCCGCCGTCGCTTTGCTGGGCGGCCGCGCCGGCCGCGGCGCTCGTCATCAGGATGGCCAAAAGGGCCAGGGGCTTGCGCATGTCACTCTCCCGTTGCGGCGGCCTCTTGGCGGGCCGCCTCGGGGCGCAGGCTCGCGCGGAACGGGTATCCGGGCAAGATCTTTGCAGGCCCCGGGGGCGCGAGACCGGGATCGCGCCGCCGGGAGGCCCGCCGCCTAGTCGCGCCAGCGCACCTGGGCCAAGGGGTTGGCCTGGGTCGGCTGGTTGGCCCAGAGCCCGTCGAGCTTGGCATCCGCGACGGTCGGGAAGGCCAGCTCGAACAGGAAGCCGTTGACGTGGTCCTCGGCGATGTGGCGCTGCGCCGCCTTGAGGATCTCGGAGCGCGCGGCGGGATCGGCGGTGGCGCGCAGATCCTCCATCAGCTTGCGGAAGCCGGCATCGTCATACTGGAAGTAATAGTCGGGCCGGGCATAGATGTTGATGTCCATGGGCTCGGTATGGCTGACGATGGTCAGGTCGAAATCCTTGCCGCGGAACACCTCCTCCAGCCATTGCGCCCATTCGAGGTTGAGGATCTCGGTCTCGATGCCGACCTCGCGGAGCTGTGCCGCAACGATCTCGCCGCCGCGTCGGGCATAGGAGGGGGGCGGCAGCTTCAGCGTGGCGGTGAAGCCCTCTTCGAACCCCGCCTCGGTGAGCAGCTGGCGGGCCTTCTCGGGGTCGTGCGGGGACAGGTCGGTGAGATCGACGTAATCGGGGTGATGCGGCGCGAAATGCGACCCGATCGGCGTGCCCTGGCCGAACATCGCGCCCTCGATGATGGCGCCGCGGTCGATGGCATGCGCCACGGCGCGCCGCACCATCGGGTTGGAGAACGGCTCCACGCCGTTGTTCATCGCCAGGATGGTCTCGCCCTCGGTCGAGCCGACGATCACCTGGAAGCGCGGATCGGCCTCGAATTGCGGCAGGTTCTCCGGCGCCGGGAAACCCGCGAAGGCGTCGATGTCCTGCGCCATCATCGCCGCGAAGGCCGCCGTCGGGTCGGAGATGAAGCGGAAGCTGGCGCGCTCGAGCGCCGGCGCCTCGCCCCAGTACTCGGCGTAGCGGGTGAGATCGATGCGGTCGCCCTGGCGCCATTCGGCAAAGGCGAAGGGCCCGGTGCCGACCGGCGCGGTCTTGATCTGCTCGACGCTCTCGGGCGCCACGATCACCGCGTCGCCCCAGGCCAGATTGGCGAGAAAGCCGCCATCGGGTTCGGTGAGCGTGACCGCGACCGTCTTGGCGTCCACCGCCTCGACCGAGGCGATGCCCTCAAACAGCGCCTTCTGGGCGTTCACGCTGTCGTGCCCGCGCGCCCGGTCGAGGGTGAAGACCACGTCCTCGGCGTCGAAAGCGGTGCCGTCATGGAAGGTCACGCCCTCGCGCAGCCGGAAGGTGTAGCGCAGGCCGTCCTCGGAGATCTCCCAGCTTTCCGCCAGGGCCGGCTCCACGCTGCCATCGGCGGTGAACCGGGTCAGGCCCTCGAAGACGTTGGAATAGAGCACCGAATCGATGGCGCCGGCGGCCGCCGAGGTCGGGTCGAGATGCGGCGGCTCGAGCTGGATGGCGAGCGTCAGGTCGGTCTGCTGGGCCGCGGCCGGAACGGCGAGGGCGGCCAGCAGCGCGGCGAGGGCGGCGGGGCGGCACGGACGGGTCATGGGCGTCTCCTGTCGGGGCTGCGACCGGGACGGGCCGCAGGGCCGAGACTGAGCCGAAAGCCTCGCCGCGTTCAAGGCCGCAGGGCGCCGCCCGGGGCCGGTGGCGCGCGGCCCGCCCTGTGGCCCGTGAAGGTTCGGCCGTGGTCACGCCGCGTTGCGGCGATCGGCCCCTGTGCGGCGCCGCGCCGGTCTGCTATGACCCGGCCGCGACGGAGCGAGGGGGCCAGGATGAGCGCGACCGCACAGAAGACCGCACCGATGCCGGACGACATCCGGGCGATGAAGGGCGGCCGGCCGATCGTCAGCCTGACCGCCTACACGACGCCGATGGCGCAGGCGATGGACGCGCAGTGCGATTTCGTGCTGGTCGGCGACAGCGTCGGCATGGTGCTGCACGGGCTGCCCTCGACGCTGGGCGTGACCATGGAGATGATGATCCTGCACGGCCAGGCGGTGCGCCGCGGGCTCTCCCGCGCCATGATGGTGGTCGACATGCCCTTCGGCAGCTACGAGGAGAGCCCGGCCCAGGCCTTCCGCAACGCCGCCCGGCTGATGGCCGAGACCGGCGCCGCGGCGATCAAGCTCGAGGGCGGCGTGGCCATGGCCGAGACCATCCGCTTTCTCGTCGCCCGCGGCGTGCCGGTGATGGCCCATATCGGACTCACCCCGCAATCGATCAACACGCTGGGCGGCTACAAGGTGCAGGGCCGCGGCGCAGCCGGCGACAGGCTGCTCGCCGATGCCCGCGCGGTGGCCGAGGCCGGCGCCTTCGCGGTGGTGCTGGAGAAGACGCCCGAGGGCCTGTCGGACCGCATCACCGCCGAGATCGCCATCCCGACCATCGGCATCGGCGCCTCGGCGGGCTGCGACGGGCAGGTGCTGGTGGTCGACGACATGCTCGGGCTCTTCACCGCCTTCAAGCCGAAATTCGTCAAGCGCTACGCCGATCTGGGGCAGCGCGCCGAGGCCGCCATCGCGGCCTATGCCGAGGAGGTCCGGGCGCGGCGCTTCCCCGGGCCGGAGCACGTCTTTGCCGATGCCGCACCCCAGACGGGGTCGGGCGCCGGGGCGCCGCCGGCCGGCCGGCCGGGGGAGGGGGCATGACCGCGCCGCGGCCGCCGATCGTCCGGCGCAGGGCCGATCTCGCGGCGCGGATCGCGGAGTGGCGCCGCGCCGGCGCGCGGATCGGCGTGGTGCCCACCATGGGGGCGCTGCACGAGGGCCATCTGAGCCTCGTCGAGCGCGCCCGCGCCGATTGCGACCGGGTGATCGTCACGCTCTTCGTCAACCCGCGGCAGTTCAACTCGCCCGAGGACCTGGCCAATTATCCCCGCACCGAGGAGGACGATGCGCGGCTCCTGACGCCCTTCGGCATCGACGCGCTCTACGCCCCGGATCCGGGCGAGATCTACCCCGAGGGCTTCGCCACCACGGTGGCGGTGGCGGGCCTCACCGAGGTGCTCTGCGGCGCCCACCGCCCCGGCCATTTCGAGGGCGTGGCCACCATCGTCGCCAAGCTCTTCCGCCAGACCGGGGCGGATCGCGCCTATTTCGGCGAGAAGGATTACCAGCAATTGCAGGTGGTGCGCCGCATGGCGGCCGATCTCGATCTCGGCGTCGCGGTGGTGGGCTGCCCCACCGTGCGCGAACCCGACGGGCTGGCCCTGTCCTCGCGCAACCGCCGGCTCGACGCCGCCGCGCGGCGCGCCGCGCCGGCGCTGCACCGCGAGATGGAGGGGATCGTCCGCGACCTGGCGGCGGGCGGCGCGGCCGGCGCGCTCTGCCGGGCGGCGGCGGAGCGGCTCCGCGCCGCGGGCTTCGCAGAGATCGAGTATCTCGAACTGCGCGCCGGCGACGATCTGCGGCTGCTGGAGCGCCCGGCGCCCGGCGCCCGGCTCTTCGCCGCGGCCTGGATCGGCGGGGTGCGGCTGATCGACAATATCGCGGCGGGCTGACCGGGGCGGCGCGGGCCGGCCTGGGGTCGGGCGGGGTCCCGGCGGGGGCGGGCGGAGAGCGCGGAGGGAGGGGAGGGGACCTCCCGCTCCCCGGGATATTTTTGCTCAGAAGAAGGGGGCGGCGCGGCGGGGCGGCCGGATACGCCCGGGCGCGGGTTGGGGCGTCAGGGGAGCAGCAGGCGTTCCAGCAGGCGCGCCATGACCTGGGCGCTGTCGAGCATGTCGGTGACCGAGATCCATTCGTCGGGCTGGTGCGCCAGTTCCAGGATGCCCGGCCCGTAGGCCACGCAGTTCTTCAGCTGGCCGATGCGGTCGATATGCTTCTGGTCGTAGCTCCCGGGCGAGGCCACGAAGCCCGGCGCGCTTCCGGTCACGTCGGCCATGGCGGCGCGCAGGGCGGTGACCACCGGCGCGTCCTCGGCGGTCATCGAGGGCAGCACCCGGTTGAGTTCGCGGATCCGGTAGTCGAAGCCCGGCCGCGCCGCCTTGACGCGTTCGAGCAGCGCCGCGATCTCGCCCTCGACGGCCTCCACCTTCTCCTCCATCAGGAAGCGGCGGTCGATCTGGATGCGGCAGCGGTCGGGCACGTTGTGCGCCGGCAGCGCGCTGTCGCCGGGGGCGCGCTCGGGCTCGCCGCCATGGATGGCGTTGATGTTCATGGTCGAGGAGCGCGCGCCGTCGGGGATCACCGGCATCTCGGTGCGCCGGGCCGCGAGCGCCGGGAAGAGCTCGGTCTCGAAGGCGTCGAGCACGGCGCCCATGTGGCGCACCGCGCAATCGCCGAGGAACGGCATCGAGCCATGCGCGATGCGGCCGCGGGTCTCGATCTCGGCCCACCAGCCGCCGCGGTGGCCGAGGCAGATGCGGTCCTTGCCGAGCGGTTCGGGGATGATCACGTGATCGACCCGGCCCGGCGCGAAGAGACCCTGCCGGGCGAGATGCGCGACGCCGCCATAGCCGCCCGATTCCTCGTCCGCGGTGGCGCTGATCTCGATCGCGCCGGCGAAATCGGGATGCTCCTCGAGAAAGGCCTCGGCGGCGACGATGGCGGCGGCCAGCCCGCCCTTCATGTCGCAGGCGCCGCGGCCGTAGATGCGGTCGCCCTCGAGCGCCGCGCCGAACGGGTCGCGGGTCCAGCCCTCGCCCACCGTGACGACGTCGGTATGGCCGTTGAAATGCACGCAGGGCCCCGGGCGCGCGCCCTCGATCCGGGCCACCAGGTTCCAGCGCGGAAAGCGTTCCGAATCGCCCGGCGCGCCCTCGGCCCGGAGGCGGTCGCAGGCAAAGCCGCGCGCCGCCAGCCGGGTGTCGAGAAGGCCGCAGATCTCGGCGTAGTTCTCGCCCGGGGGGTTGCGCGTCGGGATGCGGATCAGCGCCTGGGTCAGCGCCACGAGGTCGTCGCGTTTCGCCAGCAGGCGGTGGCGCAGGGCGTCGGTCATCGGCAGTCTCCGCTGGAACACGCGCGGCACTGTTCCGCGGGCGGGCGCCGGGCGCAACCCGGGCCGGCGGCGGGGGCGGCGGAGCCCGGCCTTGCAGGGCTTCAGTCGCGCTCCGGCAGGCGCGGCAGCTCGCCCAGCGGGAAGGGGCCGAGATAGACCCGGCTGTCGTCGAGCCGCAGCCCGACCTCGAGCGTGTCGGCATCGCCGCGGAAGGCGGCGATCAGGCCGAGCAGCGCGCGCAGCCCCTCGGCCGCGCCCTCGGTCACCGTGCCGCGCGCCTGCGCGGCATCGAGCAGCGCCGGCCAGTTCCGCGCCTCGAGATCGAGATCGCCGTCGAGGCCGCCGCCGCCATCGACCTCGGCATCGCCCTCGAGCCGCAGCCGGGCGCCGTCGAGCGCCGCCTCGGCCAGCGCCAGCTCGATGCGGGTCAGGGGCGGCAGCGCGGCGCCGGGGGCGAGCGGCGCCGCGGTCTCCAGCGTGGCGCGCAGGGTCAGCCCCTCGCCGGCGGTCGCGGGCGCTTCCGCGTCGCCGCCGCTCGCTTCGGCGATCTCCGCCGCCACGGCGAGGCCGTAGCGCGGCGGCTCCGCCGCCAGCGCGTCGAGCGCGCCACGCAGGTCGCGCAGGTCGAGCCGGCCCTGCCGCTCCGAGCTCACCGTGAGCGTCGTGGCCTCAAAGTGCAGGCGGGCGAGGCGGCCGGCCTCGCCCAGCACCAGGCTGGCGCGCACGGCGCGGCTCTCGACCGCGACCCGGTCGCCGGGGCTTTCGGCGGTCAGCCGCTCGGGCAGGGCCAGGATGTAATGCGACGGATCGTAGACCAAGCGGAAGACCTGCAGGAAGGGCAGGTGCCAATTGGTGCCGGAGGCGGCATCGGTGATGCGCAGATCCTCGAACGTCACGTCGACCCGGCTGGGAAAGCCCCGCACCGCGATCTCGGAGGCGGTGACGCCGGGCGTGGCGGCCAGCCAGTCCTCCAGCGCCGCGCGGGTGGCCCGGGCCTGCCATAGCCAGTAGCCCGAATAGAGCAGGGCGGCGGCAACGATGACCAACAGCAGTCGCTTCATGGGCAGCCCCTTCAATCCCGGCGCGCGATGGTGTTTATCCCGGGCGCGAGGGAAGGACCAGAAGCATGACCCTGTGGGTATTCGGATACGGCTCGCTGCTGTGGAACCCGGGCTTCGAGGTGGCCGAGCGGCAATTCGCGCGGCTGCACGATTACCGGCGCAGCTTCTGCATGCGCTCGATCCATCACCGCGGCACCGATGCGGTGCCGGGGCTGGTGCTGGCGCTCGACGAG
The DNA here is from genome assembly GCF_054482755.1 of Roseivivax sp. CAU 1761. Taxonomy (NCBI): domain Bacteria; kingdom Pseudomonadati; phylum Pseudomonadota; class Alphaproteobacteria; order Rhodobacterales; family Roseobacteraceae; genus Roseivivax; species Roseivivax sp. CAU 1761. The sequence continues at coordinate 108,779 of NZ_JBTLRM010000004.1, read as the reverse complement.
GAGCACGGCGCCTGGTGCGACGGCCTGGCGCTGGCGGCGCGGCCCGGCACGGAGGACGCCGTGCTGGCCTATCTGCGCGAGCGCGAACTGGTCTCTTCGGCCTATCTTGAGAAGCGGCTGGCCCTCCGGCTGCATGACGGCCGCGAGATCGAGGCGGTGACCTACGTCATCGACCCGCATCACGTGCAATATTGCCACCTGCCGCTCGAGGAACAGGCCCGCATCATCGCCCGCGCGGTCGGCGGCCGCGGCCCCAATACCGAGTATCTGCACAATACGGTGCAACATCTGGCTGAGCTGGGCATTCCCGATGCGGAACTGCAATGGCTCGCCGACCGGGTGCGCGCGATCGGCGCCGAACCGCTTGGCGCCACCGGGCAGACGCAATAGGGTCGGCGGCGAAACGTAACAGCGACACAGCGTTCAGGAGCGGTCCGGATGGATCAGTCGGACCTCGAGGCCGAGCCGCATTTCTCCCAGCCGATCCGCCAGACCTTCATGATGGTGGCGGTGCTCGCGCTGTCGGGCAGCGGCGCCTTCATGGCGCTGCCGCGGGTGCTGCCGGTCTTCGAGGCCAACCCCTACCTGAACGGCTTCATCCTCTTCGTCTTCTTCATCGGCGTGCTGGCCTGCTTCTGGCAGGTGGCGCAGCTGATCAACTCGGTGCGCTGGATCGAGAGCTTCGCCAGCCGCGGCCGGGCGGCGCCGGCGGGCCGGGCGCCGCAATTGCTGGCGCCGCTGGCGACGCTGCTGCGTTCGCGCGGGCAGCGCATGCAGATCACCACCACCTCGACCCGGTCGATCCTCGATTCGGTGGCCCAGCGCATCGACGAGGCGCGCGAGATCACCCGCTACATCGTCTCGCTGCTGATCTTCCTCGGCCTGCTCGGCACCTTCTACGGCCTCGCCACCACGGTGCCGGCGCTGGTCGACACGATCCGCAGCCTGGTGCCCGAGGAGGGCGAGAGCGGCACCGAGGTCTTCGCGCGCCTGATGAACGGGCTGGAAAGCCAGCTCGGCGGCATGGGCGTGGCCTTCGCCTCGTCGCTCCTGGGGCTTGCCGGGTCGCTGATCGTCGGGCTGCTGGAGCTCTTCGCCGCGCATGGCCAGAACCGCTTCTACCGCGAGCTCGAGGAATGGCTGTCCTCGATCACCCGCATCGGCCTGTCCTCGGGCGAGGGCGAGGGGGGCGGCGAACTGGCCGGCGCCGCGGTGGCGCTGGAACAGGTGGCCGACCAGCTCGAGGGGCTGCAGGATCTCTATGTCCGTTCCGAGGAGGCCCGCACCGAGATCGAGGCGCGGCTCGGCCAGCTCGCCGATTCCATCGAGCGGATGACCGAGCGCATGGAGGCCACCGCGCTGCCGACCTCGGCGCTGACCCGGATCGCCGAGGGCCAGGAGCGGCTGGTCGACACGCTGGCGCATCGCGAGACCGAGACCGGGCTCGACGCCGAGAGCCGGATGCGGCTGCGCTCCATCGACGTGCAGATGCTGCGCCTGCTCGAGGAGATCGCCGCCGGCCGGCAGGAGAGCATGGCCGAGCTGCGCACCGAGCTGTCGGCGCTGAACCGCACGCTGGGGCAGGTCGGGCGGCAGAGCGTCGCCGCGGCGCCGGGCGGGCGGCCGCAGCGCTTCCAGGCCAAGCAGACGCGGGAGGGCTAGGTCATGGCGCTGGCGCGCCGCAGCCGCAACCGCCTGCAAAGCTCGATCTGGCCCGGCTTCGTCGACGCCATGACCGGGCTCCTGCTGGTGCTGATGTTCGTGCTGACCATCTTCATGGTCATCCAGTTCGTGCTGCGCGAGACCATCACCGGGCAGGAGAGCCGGCTCGACCGGCTCTCGGCCGAGATTGCCGAGCTGGCCGGGGCGCTGGGGCTGGAGGAGCGGCGCAACCGCGACCTGACCACCCGGCTGGGCGAGCTCACCGCGACGCTCGACGACAGCGCCACGCGCATCGCCGAACAGCAGGGCATCATCGAGAGCCTGACCGCGGCCCGCGACGCGCGCACCGAGGAACTGGCCGAGGCCGAGCGGCGCATCGCCTCCTTCGAGGAGCAGGTGGCCGGGCTGCTGGCGGCGCGCCGCGACGCCGAGGGCCGAATCGCCGATCTGAGCGCCGAGCGCGACGCGCTGAGCGCCGACCGGGACGCGCTGGGCGCCGAGCGCGACGCGCTGGAGACCGCGCTGGCCTCGGCCCGCGCCGAGATCGATGCCGGGGCCGAGGCGGCCCGGCTGGCGGCGGCCCGGCGCGAGGCGCTGGAGGCGCTGGTGGCCGATCTGCAGAGCCGCAACGCGGCGGCGGCGGAAACCGCCACGGCGCTGGAGGGCCGGGTGGCGGAGTTGAGCGAGGCGCTCTCGGCCGAGGAGGCGGCGCGGCTGGTGGAGGCGGAGGCTGCGGCGGCGCTGCGCGCCCGGCTCGAGGCGGCCGATGCCGAGCTCACCGCGATGACGCTGACGCTCGAGGAACAGCGCGCCGAGGCGGAGGACACCCTGACGCTGCTGGCCGCGGCGCGCTCGGCCGAGGCCGACCTGAACGCCCGGCTGGCCGAGGCGCTGCTGGCCGAGCGCGAGGCCGAGGAGGCGCTGGCCGCCCAGATGCAGAGCGCGGGCAGCCTGGAGACCGCGCTGGCCGAGCTGCGCGACGATCTTGCCGCGGCCGAGGACCGCGCCGCGGCGGCCGCGCAGCTGGAATCCGACCTCGCCGCGCTGCGCGCGGAGACGGCGGGCCTGCGTTCGGCGCTGTCGGCGGCCGAAGAGGGGGCCGAGGCGCAGTCCGAGACCGTCGAGACGCTGCGCGCGGCGCTCGCCGAGGCCCGCGCGGAGGCCGCCGAGCGGCGGCGCCGGGCAGAGGAGCTGGCGCGCCGTCTCGCCGCCGCGGTGGCGGCGCAAGAGGACACCGCGCTCGACGCCGAAGAGGTGCGCGAGCGGCTGGTGGCGGCCCTGGCCGCCCGCAGCGCCGCCGAGGCCGAGGCCGAGGAGGCGATGAGCCGGGCCGAGACCCGCGCCGCGCTGCTGGCCGCGGCGCGCGACGAGTTGCAGAGCGAAAGCGCGCGCGCCAGCGCCGCGCAGAAGCAGAGCGAGCTGCTGAACCAGCAGGTCGCGGCGCTGCGCACGCAGCTGTCGCAGCTGCAGGGCCTGCTCGACGCGGCGCGCGACAGCGATGCCGAGGCCCAGGTCCAGCTCGAGGCGCTGGGCCGCGATCTCAACCAGGCGCTGGCCCGCGCCGCCGCCGAGGAACGCCGCCGGCGCCAGCTCGAGGAGGCTGAGCGCCGCCGGCTCGAGGCCGAGGCGCGCGATCTCAAGCGCTACCGCTCGGAATTCTTCGGCCGCCTGCGCGAGATCCTGGGCAACACGGAGGGCGTGCGCATCGAGGGCGATCGCTTCGTGTTCTCCTCGGAGGTGCTGTTCGCCACCGGCGATTCCCGGCTCTCGGTGCAGGGCCGCGAAGAGATCGCCAAGGTCGCCACCATCCTCAAGAGCGTCGCCGACGACATCCCGCCCAGCATCGACTGGGTGATCCGTGTCGACGGCCATACCGACGACATCCCGGTGCGGCCCGGCGCGCGCTTTGCCGACAACTGGGAGCTCAGCCAGGCCCGGGCCTTGTCGGTGGTGCGCTACATGATCGAGGCGCTGGGCATCCCGCCGGGACGGCTCGCCGCCAACGGCTTCGGCCAGTACCATCCGGTCGATCCCGCGGACAGCGCCGAGGCGCGGGCGCAGAACCGCCGTATCGAGCTCAAGCTGACCGAGAAGTGAGGCTCACTCGACGGTGACGTCGGCGTGACGCACCGCCAGCAGGCGGCCGTCGCGGTGGTAGCGCACGTAGCCGCGATAGGCGCCGGGCGCCCAGCCGCCGGGCGGGGCGCGGCGGCCGAAGGCGCGGAAGATCTCGGCCTGCACGTCGTCGAGCACCATCTCGGTGTCGAAGATCGGGCCGCCGGGGCCGGCCGCCTCGAAATGCAGCACGTCGCCGGCCTCGGGGTGGAAGGCATAGCCGTAGAGCACCAGCGGCGCCTCGCGGCCGGCGGCGGCGATGCGGGCCGCGCCCGAGCGCACCTCGGCGAGGTCGGGCACTGCGTCGGAGAACCCCGCAGTGTAGAGACCGGTGCGGCTGTAGATCGGCGGCGCCTGCCAGAGCGAGTCGGCGGCCGCACCGGCGCCGTCGCAGCCCTCCTCGGCGGCCGGGGCGAAGGGGTCGACCTCGGCGCCGCCATTCAGCACGGTGAAGTGCAGGTGGGGGTAGTTGGTGCGCCCGGACAGCCCGACGAGGCCCAGCCGTGCCCCGCGCTTGACCTCCTGGCCCGGCAAGACCGCGACCGAGCCCAAGCGCATGTGGCAATAGAGCGTCTCGAAGCCGTCCTCGTGCGCGATGCGGACCGCGTTGCCGCAATCCTTGCCGTCCAGCGCGCCCTCGCCGCCGGCGGCAAGCGGGCGGTCGTCCACCCCGTCGCGCACCGCGCGCACGCGGCCCGGGGCGGCGGCGAGCACCGCCACGCCGCGCTCCATCGCCTCGAAGGAGGGAAGGGCGAAATCGATACCGCCGTGATCGTCGCGCGCCTTCAGCCCGCAGGCGTAATCGGCGACCCCGGGGCCCGGGCGGGCATCCATGTACTCCTCGATCACGCAGGTCTCGCCGATGGTGCAGTCGAGCGGCAGCGTGAACAGATCGGCCGCCGCCGCTACGGGCGCGGTGGGGGCGATCAGGGCAAGGCCGAAGGCGGCCCGGCGCCTCACTCGGCGGTCAGCAGGGGCGGACGCCGGGAGGAGAGCTGGCGCTTCTCCGGGCCGGACAGCTCGAGGTCGAGCTTGCCGTCCTTGAGGCCGACCCGGACCACGCCGCCCTTCTGCAGCTTGCCGAAGAGCAGTTCCTCGGCCAGCGGCTTCTTGATGTTCTCCTGGATCACCCGGCCCAGCGGGCGGGCGCCCATCTTGTCGTCGTAGCCCTCGTTGGCCAGCCATTCGGCGGCCGGCTTCGACAATTCGATCGACACGCCGCGGTCCAGAAGCTGCGCCTCGAGCTGCAGGACGAACTTCTCGACCACCTGTAGGATGACCTCCTTGGGCAGCGGCTTGAACGAGATCACCGCGTCGAGCCGGTTGCGGAATTCCGGCGTGAAGGTGCGCTCGATCGCCGCCGTGTCCTCGCCCTCGCGGCGGTCGCGGCCGAAGCCGATCGCCGCCTTGGCCTGCTCCTGGGCGCCGGCGTTCGAGGTCATGATCAAGATCACGTTGCGGAAATCCACCGTCCGGCCGTTATGGTCGGTGAGCGTGCCGTGATCCATCACCTGCAGCAGGATGTTGTAGACATCCGGATGCGCCTTCTCGATCTCGTCGAGCAGCAGCACGCAATGCGGGTGCTGGTCGACGCCGTCGGTGAGCTGGCCGCCCTGGTCGAAGCCGACATAGCCCGGAGGCGCGCCGATCAGGCGCGAGACGGCGTGTTTCTCCATGTATTCCGACATGTCGAAGCGCAGCATCTCGACGCCCAGCACGTCGGCGAGCTGCTTGGCCACCTCGGTCTTGCCGACGCCGGTGGGGCCGGCGAAGAGGTAGTTGCCGATCGGCTTCTCGGGCTCGCGCAGGCCCGCGCGGGCGAGCTTGATGGCCGAGCTCAGCGCCTCGATCGCCGGGTCCTGGCCGAAGACCACGCGCTTCAGGCTGGCCTCGAGATCGCGCAGCACCTCGGCATCGTCCTTGGAGACGTTCTTGGGCGGGATGCGGGCGATCTTGGCCACCACGGCCTCGATCTCGCGCGCGCCGATGGTCTTGCGCTTCTTGCTGTCGGGCAAGAGGTGCTGCGCCGCGCCGGCCTCGTCGATCACGTCGATCGCCTTGTCGGGCAGCTTGCGGTCGTTGATGTAGCGCGCCGAGAGCTCCACCGCGGTCTTGATCGCGTCGGCGGTGTACTTGATGTCGTGATGCTCCTCGAAATAGGGCTTCAGGCCCTTGAGGATCTTCACCGTGTCCTCGACCGAGGGCTCGTTGACATCGATCTTCTGGAACCGGCGGGAGAGCGCGCGGTCCTTCTCGAAATGCTGGCGGAACTCCTTGTAGGTGGTGGAGCCCATGGTGCGCAGGCGGCCGCCCTGCAGCGCCGGCTTGAGCAGGTTGGAGGCGTCCATCGCGCCGCCCGAGGTGGCGCCGGCGCCGATCACGGTGTGGATCTCGTCGATGAAGAGCACCGCGTCGGGATGCTCCTCGAGCTCGTTGACGACGGCCTTCAGCCGCTCCTCGAAATCGCCGCGGTAGCGGGTGCCGGCCAGAAGCGCGCCCATGTCGAGCGAAAAGATCGTGGTCTCCGACAGCACGTCCGGGGTCTGGCCGTTGACGATCTTGCGCGCCAGGCCCTCGGCGATGGCGGTCTTGCCGACGCCGGGATCGCCGACGAGCAGCGGGTTGTTCTTGCGCCGGCGGCACAGGACCTGGATGCACCGCTCGACCTCGGACTCGCGCCCGATCAGCGGATCGACGTCGCCCTTGCGCGACTTCGCGTTGAGATCGACACAGTACTTCGCCAAGGCCGATTCCTTTTGGTCGCCCGAAGAGGCGGTTTCGGTCGCCTGAGCTTCCTCCTCCGGCTCGGACGCCCCCTGGACGGGACGGCTTTCCCCGAAGGCGGGGTTCTTGGCGACACCATGCGCGATGAAGTTGACCGCATCATAGCGCGTCATTTCCTGTTCCTGCAGGAAATATGCGGCATTGGATTCGCGTTCCGCGAAGATCGCGACCAGCACGTTGGCGCCCGTCACCTCGGTCCGGCCCGAGGACTGGACGTGGATCGCGGCGCGCTGGATCACCCGCTGGAAGGCGGCGGTCGGAACCGCCTCCGACCCCTCGATGTCGGTGACCAGATTCGACAGGTCGCCGTCGATGAACTCGACCAGCGTGGTGCGCAGCTCCTCGGTGTCCACGTCACAGGCCTTCATCACCCGTGCCGCGTCCGGTTCGTCGACGAGGGCCAGCAGCAGGTGCTCCAGCGTCGCGAATTCGTGGCTGCGCGAATTCGCGAGCGCCAGCGCTGCGTGGATGGCCTGCTCAAGGGTGTTCGAGAATGAAGGCACGTTGCGGTGCTCCTCTTGTCTGCGCCGGATGCTCCAGCTTTGCCTCTCGAAATTAAAGTTCGGTCGATTGGCAAGGTGCTTCAAGTTTTTTCTGCGCCGCGCGCGCTCACGTCACCATGACCGCGCGGCGCTGTTGCTCAAATGGGCGCCGCCTCAGAAGGCGTCCTTGCGGCGCCGGATCTCGGCGAAGACCTCGGCCGCGGGGGCGTCCATCATGCCAAGGGCGCGGCGCACCGGTTCGTCCCCGGCCCGTAGGAAAGGATTGGTGGCCAACTCGTCGGAAAGGCGGGAGGGCACCGTCGGCTCGCCCCGGTCACGGGCCGCAGCGATTGCGTCTGCACGAGATTTAAGCGCGGAATTGTCGGGTTCAATGGTGCGGGCGAACTCGGCATTCTTGGCGGTGTATTCGTGGCCCGAGCAGATCGTCGTCTCCCCCGGCAGCGGCAGGAACTTCTGCAGGCTGTCCCACATCTGCTCCATCGTGCCCTCGAAGACGCGCCCGCATCCCAGCGCCATCAGGCTGTCGCCGGTGAAGGCGATGCGCGACTTCGGCAGGTGGTAGGCGATGTGACCCTTGGTGTGGCCCGAGACGTCCATCACGAAGACCTCCTCGGCGCCGAAGGGGAAGCTCTCGCCGTCGCGGACCTCGCGGTCGAGGTCGGGCAGGCGGTGGGCATCGGCGGCGGCCCCGGTGACCCGCGCCGGGGCGAAGTCGAGCAGCTCGCCCACGCCCTGGACGTGGTCGTCGTGATGGTGGGTGAGCCAGATCTCCGAGAGCGTCCAGTCGCGGCGCTTCAGCTCGGCGATCACCGGCGCCGCCTCGGGCACGTCGATGACCGCGGTGGCCCGGCTCTCCGGGTCGTGCAGCAGGAAGGTGTAGTTGTCGGACAGCGCCGGCAGGGTGACGAGCTCCAGGGGCATTTCCATTTTCTCCTGCATGGTTAAGGTCGGGTCGGAACGACGCTAGGCTCTTCGGCGGGGGCGCTGCAATGCATCTGGACGTGGCAAGCCTGCGGGACTTCTATTATCGCAACGCGCTCGGGCGCGTGGCTCAACGCATCATCCGCACGGAGGTTCGCCAGCTCTGGTCCGATACCCACGGGCAGACCGTGGCGGGCTACGGCTTCGCGGTGCCGCTGCTGCGCCCCTTCCTGTCCGAGGCGCGCCGGGTGATCGGACTGATGCCCGGCCCGCAGGGGGTGATGCACTGGCCGGCCGGGATGCCCAGCGTCTCGGTGCTGTGTGACGAGACCGCCTGGCCGCTGGAGACCGGGCGGGTCGACCGCCTGGTGCTGTTGCACGGGCTCGAGACCTCGGAGAATGCCGGCGCGCTGCTCGACGAATGCTACCGCGTGCTGGGGCCGGGCGGCGAGATCCTGTTCGTGGTGCCGAACCGCTCCGGTCTCTGGGCGCGCAGCGACCGCACGCCCTTCGGCTATGGCCGGCCCTATTCGCTGGGCCAGCTCGAGGCACAGCTCAAGCGCCACGACTTCATCCCCGAGCACCACCTCTCGCTGCTCTACCAGCCGCCGTCGACGCGGCGCTTCTGGATGCGCACCGGCCCGTTCTGGGAACGCATCGGACGTTCGGTGCCGGCGCTGATGGCCGGCGGCGTGGTGCTGGTGCATGCCTCCAAGCGCTACCCGCCGACCCGGCGCGGGGTCGGCGAGGCGGTGCGCCGGCCGCTCGGCGCGCTGGCCCCGAAACCGGCGGTGAAACCGGCCTGAAGCCGGCCTGAAGCCGGCCGCGCCGCTCCGCCGCCGCGGCCCGGCCGGCGGATTCGCCGCCCCGACGGCTCATGCCGCAGCGCAGCGGCGGAAAAACCCAGGCGCGGCCGCCCCGTGGCCTGCGCGGATGGTCGCAGGGGCGACCGCGGCACCGCAAAACAAGGGGTTCGGGCCGGGATCTAAAAACCCTTTGCCATGTTGCGGGGTGGGGGAGGCTCTGCTACATCCGCGCTGATTTTGGCGCCCCGGCCGCCAGGATGGGCAAAACCGGGGCCGACGAGGGACGCCTCCCGGCGGGCCAGCAGGCCGCGCCGCGGGGGCTCTAGTAGCGGAAGGGTGGACGTGTCTGAACCAGCTTCGATTTCCTCCGGCATCGCAGAGCGTTACGCTGCCGCCGTCTTCGCGATCGCGAAGGAGGATGGCAGCCTCGACAAGCTCGAAACCGACATCGACGATCTGGACCGGGCGCTCAAGGACAGCGACGATCTGCGCGACCTGATCCATTCGCCGATCTACGGGCGCGAGGCGCAGTCGCGCGCGATCATGGCGGTGGCCGACAAGATGGGCCTGCTCGAGACCCTGAAGAACACGCTGGGCCTGATGGGCTCCAAGCGGCGGCTCTTCGTGGTGCCGGCGCTGATCGCGCAGCTGCGCGAGATGATCGCCGAGGAGAAGGGCGAGATCGCCGCCGACGTGGTGTCGGCCAGCGAGCTCTCCGACGACCAGCGCCGCCGCCTCGCCGAGACGCTGAAGGGCCAGGTCGGCCGCGACGTCAAGCTGAACACCACCGTCGACGAGAAGCTCATCGGCGGACTCATCGTGAAGGTGGGCTCGAAGATGATCGACACCTCGATCCGTTCGAAGCTCCTCTCCCTCCAGAATGCAATGAAAGAGGTCGGATAAATGGGTATCCAAGCAGCCGAGATTTCTGCGATCTTGAAGGACCAGATCAAGAACTTCGGCCAGGAAGCCGAGGTGGCCGAAGTGGGTCGCGTGCTGTCGGTCGGCGACGGGATCGCCCGCGTCTACGGCCTCGACAACGTGCAGGCCGGCGAGATGGTCGAATTCCCCGGCGGCATCCGCGGCATGGCGCTCAACCTCGAGAGCGACAACGTCGGCGTCGTGATCTTCGGCTCCGACCGCGAGATCCGCGAAGGCGACACCGTCAAGCGCACCAACTCGATCGTGGACGTGCCGGTGGGTGACGCGCTGCTCGGCCGCGTGGTCGACGCGCTCGGCAACCCGATCGACGGCAAGGGTCCGATCGCCGCCGCCGAGCGCCGCGTCGCCGACGTCAAGGCGCCGGGCATCATGCCGCGCAAGTCGGTGCACGAGCCGATGGCCACCGGCCTGAAGGCGATCGACGCGATGATCCCGATCGGCCGCGGCCAGCGCGAGCTGATCATCGGCGACCGCCAGACCGGCAAGACCGCCGTGGCGCTCGACACCGTGCTGAACCAGAAGTCCTACAACGAGGCCGCCGGCGACAACGAGAGCCAGAAGCTCTACTGCGTCTACGTCGCCGTGGGCCAGAAGCGCTCCACCGTGGCGCAGCTGGTGAAGAAGCTCGAGGAATCCGGCGCCATCGAATACTCGATCGTGGTCGCCGCGACCGCGTCCGACCCGGCGCCGATGCAGTACCTCGCCCCCTACACCGCGACCGCGATGGGCGAATACTTCCGCGACAACGGCCGGCACGGCCTGATGATCTACGACGATCTGTCCAAGCAGGCCGTGGCCTACCGCCAGATGTCGCTGCTGCTGCGCCGTCCGCCGGGGCGTGAAGCCTATCCGGGCGACGTCTTCTACCTCCATTCGCGGCTGCTCGAGCGTTCGGCCAAGCTGAACGAGGCCAACGGTGCCGGCTCGCTGACCGCGCTGCCGATCATCGAGACCCAGGGCGGCGACGTGTCGGCCTTCATCCCGACCAACGTGATCTCGATCACCGACGGCCAGATCTTCCTCGAGACCGACCTGTTCTACCAGGGCATCCGTCCGGCCGTGAACACCGGTCTGTCGGTGAGCCGCGTGGGCTCCTCGGCCCAGACCAACGCCATGAAGTCGGTCGCCGGCCCGGTGAAGCTGGAGCTCGCGCAGTACCGCGAGATGGCCGCCTTCGCGCAGTTCGGCTCCGACCTCGACGCCGCGACCCAGCGCCAGCTGAACCGCGGTGCCCGCCTGACCGAGCTGATGAAGCAGCCGCAATACTCGCCGCTGACCAACGCCGAGATCGTCTGCGTCATCTTCGCCGGCACCCAGGGCTATCTCGACAAGATCGCGGTCAAGGATGTCGGCCGCTACGAGAAGGGCCTGCTGCAGCACCTGCGCACCAAGCACCGCGACCTGCTCGACTGGATCACCAACGAGGACCCGAAGGTGAAGGGCGACGCCGCCGACAAGATCAAGGCGGTTCTGGACGAGTTCTCCAAGGACTTCGCGTGAGCCCGGAGGGATAAGCTGACATGCCGTCTCTCAAGGATCTGAAGAACCGGATCTCCTCGGTCAAATCGACCCGGAAGATCACCAAGGCCATGCAGATGGTCGCGGCGGCCAAGCTCCGTCGCGCCCAGGATGCCGCCGAACAGGCGCGGCCTTACACCGAACGGTTCAACGCCGTGATGGGGGCGCTCGCCGCCTCCTCCGGCGACAACGCCAACGGGCCCCGGCTGCTGGCCGGGACCGGTTCCGACAAGACCCATCTGCTGGTGGTGCTGACCGCGGAGCGTGGCCTCTGCGGCGGCTTCAACACCAACATCGCCAAGCTCGCGCGGCAGCGCGCGAACAAGCTCAAGGCCGAGGGCAAGGAGGTGAAAATCCTCACCGTCGGCAAGAAGGGGCGCGAGAGCCTGAAGCGCGATCTCGGCGAGCATTTCGTCGATCACGTCGACCTGTCGAACGTGAAGCGGCTGTCCTACGGCGACGCGCAGGCGATCGCCAAGGACGTGCTGAAGCGCTTCGACGGCGGCGAGTTCGACGTCGCGACGATCTTCTATTCGCGCTTCGAGAACGTGGTCAGCCAGATCCCGACCGCGCAGCAGATCATCCCGGCGCATTACGAGACCGCCGAGGAGAGCGACGGGCAGGGCGGATCGACGCTCTACGAATACGAGCCCTCCGAGGAGGAGATCCTCGCCGATCTGCTGCCGCGCGGCGTCGCCACGCAGATCTTCGCGGCGCTGCTCGAGAACGCGGCCTCCGAACAGGGCGCGCGGATGACCGCGATGGACAACGCGACCCGCAACGCGGGCGAGATGATCGACGACCTGACCATCGAGTTCAACCGCACCCGTCAGGCCGTGATCACCAACGAGCTGATCGAAATTATCTCGGGCGCCGAGGCGCTCTAAGTACCGGAGTAGAGACATGGCAAACGCGAAAGGCAGAGTGACGCAGGTCATCGGCGCCGTCGTCGACGTGCAGTTCGACGATCACCTTCCCGAGATCCTCAACGCGCTCACCACCGACAACAACGGCCGCCGGCTGGTTCTCGAGGTCGCCCAGCACCTCGGCGAGAACACCGTGCGCACCATCGCCATGGACGCGACCGAAGGTCTCGTCCGCGGCCAGGAAGTCGTCGACACCGACGGCCCGATCATGGTGCCGGTGGGCAACGCCACGCTCGGCCGCATCCTCAACGTCGTCGGCGAGCCGGTCGACGAGGGCGAGGCGATCACCGCCGACGAATACCGCCCGATCCACGCCGAGGCGCCGAACTTCGCCGAGCAGGCGACCGAGTCGGAAATCCTCGTCACCGGCATCAAGGTGATCGACCTGCTGGCGCCCTACGCCAAGGGCGGCAAGATCGGCCTGTTCGGCGGCGCCGGCGTCGGCAAGACGGTTCTGATCATGGAACTGATCAACAACATCGCCAAGGTGCACTCGGGCTTCTCGGTCTTCGCCGGCGTCGGCGAGCGGACCCGCGAGGGCAACGACCTGTACCACGAGATGGTCGAGTCGAACGTCATCAAGCCGGACAACCTGTCCGAGAGCCAGGTTGCGCTGGTCTACGGCCAGATGAACGAGCCTCCGGGGGCCCGCGCCCGCGTCGCGCTGACCGGCCTGACCCTGGCCGAGCAGTTCCGCGACCAGTCCGGCACCGACGTTCTGTTCTTCGTCGACAACATCTTCCGCTTCACCCAGGCGGGCTCCGAGGTGTCGGCGCTTCTGGGCCGCATCCCCTCGGCGGTGGGCTACCAGCCGACGCTCGCGACCGACATGGGCGCGATGCAGGAGCGCATTACCTCGACCAAGGCCGGCTCGATCACCTCGATCCAGGCCGTCTACGTGCCCGCGGACGACCTCACCGACCCGGCGCCGGCGACCACCTTCGCCCACCTCGACGCCACCACGGTTCTGTCGCGCGCGATCTCCGAGCTCGGCATCTACCCGGCGGTGGACCCGCTCGACTCGACGTCGCGTCTGATGGACCCGGCGATCCTCGGCGAGGAGCATTACCAGGTGGCGCGCGACGTGCAGGGCATCCTGCAGCGCTACAAGTCGCTGCAGGACATCATCGCCATTCTCGGCATGGATGAACTGTCGGAAGAGGACAAGCTGACCGTGGCCCGCGCCCGGAAGATTCAGCGCTTCCTGTCGCAGCCCTTCGACGTGGCCAAGGTCTTCACCGGCTCGGACGGCGTCCAGGTGCCGCTCGAGGACACCATCTCCTCCTTCAAGGCGGTGGTGGCCGGCGAATACGACCACCTGCCCGAGGCGGCCTTCTACATGGTCGGCGGCATCGAGGACGTGAAGGCCAAGGCCGAGAAGCTCGCTTCCGAGGCCGCCTGATCGACCGTGACCCTGCGGGGGCTTCGGCCCTCCGCCTTCAAGGAGGCCCCAATGGCTGACACCATGCAGTTTGACCTCGTGAGCCCCGAGCGCCGTCTTCTCAAGGAAGAGGTGCTGTCGGTCATGATCCCGGGGGCGGACGGCGATCTCACGGCGATGCCCAACCACGCGCCGCTGATCACCACCCTGCGCCCCGGCGTGATGGTGGTGGAGACCGCGAAGGGCACCGAGGAATACGTCGTGACCGGCGGCTTCGCGGAGCTGGGCGAAGGCGTCACGGTTCTGGCCGAGCGCGCCTTCCACCGCACCGACATGGACCAGGCGACCTACGAATCCCTGGTCACCGAGGCCGAGGACGAATACCGCAAGGCCCGCGAGACCTTCGTCAACGAGCCCGGCCCGGTCGACGATGCCGCCAAGCTCCTGGCCGACATGGTCGCCGTGGGCTCCCGGATCGGTCTGTCGGAGAAACAGCCGAACCTCTGATCCGGCGGCGCCGCGCCTGTGGACAAGTCTTTGGACAACGCCCCGCCCCCGTGGCGGGGCGTTTCCTTTGCGTCACCCGCAACTGCCCTGTATCGTTCCGCTTTCCCGGGGCGCGCGCCGGCATGACGCGGCCAAAACGGGCGGGGGATGAATGAAGACGCTGCGCAGCCATCTGATCGGCATCGACCAGGGCGATGTCGAGGTGTTTTCCGAATTTGCCGAGGGCGGCGCCATGTGGACCGGGGCGGGCCCGCGCGAGCGGCGCCGCGCGGTGCGCTTCGCGCGCGCCTTCCGCGCGCCGCCGGCGGTTCACGTCTCGCTGTCGCTTTGGGACATGGACCGCGAAGCCAATATCCGCGCCGAAGTGGTGGCCGAGGCCATCGCCACAGACGGCTGCGACCTGGTGTTCCGGACCTGGAGCGACAGCCGCGTGGCGCGGGCGCGCCTGGCCTGGCTCGCGATCGGCGAATTGCCCAGCGACGACGACTGGCAGCTCGACTGACCCGCACCGGGCAGACCCGGCGGGCCGGGCAGGGGGCGCCGCGGCGCCCCCGGAGGCGTCAGAGGATGCCTTCGTAGATCGGGCCCAGCGTCTCGTCGTCGAAGAGCGAGGACACGCTGGTGCCGTTCCAGATGTTCAGGATGGCCTGGGCGAAGATCGGCGCGGTCGGCACGACCCGGATGTTCGGCGCGGATTTCGCCGCGGTGCTGCATTCGATGGAATCGGTGACGACCAGCGATTTCATCACCGAATTGGTGATCCGCTCCACCGCCGGGCCGGAGAGCACGCCGTGGGTGATGTAGGCATGGACCTCGGTGGCGCCATGCTCCTTCAGCACCTCGGCCGCCTTGCACAGCGTGCCCGCGGTGTCGCAGATGTCGTCGACGATGATGCATTTCTTGCCCGAGACGTCGCCGATCACCGTCATCTCGGCGACCTCGCCGGCCTTCTCGCGGCGCTTGTCGACGATCGAGAGCGGCGCGCCGATGCGCTTGGCCAGTTCGCGCGCGCGGGCCACGCCGCCGACATCGGGCGACACCACCATGACATCGTCGAGCGCGTCCTTGAACTGGCTCTTGATGTCGATGGCGAAGACCGGGCTGGCATAAAGGTTGTCGACCGGGATGTCGAAGAAGCCCTGGATCTGCGCCGCGTGCAGGTCGAGCGTCAGGATGCGCTCGATGCCGGCAGTGACCATCATGTTGGCCACCAGTTTGGCCGAGATCGGGGTGCGGGCCTTGGTGCGGCGGTCCTGCCGCGCATAGCCGAAATACGGGATCACCGCGGTGATCCGCGCCGCCGAGGAGCGCCGCAGCGCGTCGGCCATGATCAGCAGCTCCATCAGGTTGTCGTTGGCCGGATTGGAGGTCGGCTGGATCACGAACATGTCCTCGCCGCGGACGTTCTCGTAGACCTCGACGAAGATCTCCTGGTCGTTGAAGCGCTCCACCCGGGCATCGACCAGGCCCACGCTCATGCCGCGATAGAGCGACATGCGGCGGGCGATGGCGCTGGCCAGCGGGCGGTTGGCGTTGCCGGAGATGATCTTGGGTTCGATGACGTTGGGCATGGTCGCTATGGGCTCTCGATGGCGGGACTCGGTCGGTTGCGGTGCGCTTAGCATGCGCGTAACCATCGGCAAACCCGGTGCCGTGAGGAGGATGCAGGATGCCGCATATAGATTATTACCTGAGCGTGCTGTCGCCCTTCGTCTATCTTGCCGGAACCCGCCTGGAAGAGGTCGCGGGCCGGCACGGCGCCGCGATTTCCTACAAGCCGCTGGACGTGATTGCGCTGTTCGGTCGCACCGGCGGCACCGCCCCGGCCGAACGCCACCCGTCGCGGCAGGAATACCGCACCCAGGAGATGCGCCGCCAGGCCGCCCGGGCGGGGCTGCCGATCAACCTGCGCCCGGCGCATTGGCCGACCAACCCGGCGCCGGCCTCCTACGCCATCATCGCGGCGCAGAGCGCCGGCGGCGGCG
The DNA here is from genome assembly GCF_054482755.1 of Roseivivax sp. CAU 1761. Taxonomy (NCBI): domain Bacteria; kingdom Pseudomonadati; phylum Pseudomonadota; class Alphaproteobacteria; order Rhodobacterales; family Roseobacteraceae; genus Roseivivax; species Roseivivax sp. CAU 1761. The sequence continues at coordinate 92,729 of NZ_JBTLRM010000004.1, read as the reverse complement.
ATCTGGGCGCGCTCTGCCACGGCATCGGTCGGGCCTGCTGGGCCGAGGAGCGCGACATCGCCCAGGACGACACGATCCGCGCCTGCCTCGAGGCTGCGGGCTTCGATCCCGGACTCGCCGATCGCGGCCTGCTGAGCGGTGCCGAGACCTACAGCGCCAATCTCGAGGAGGCGGTGGCCAACGGCGTCTTCGGGGTGCCGTTCTACATCGCCGGCAAGGAGCGGTTCTGGGGACAGGACCGGCTCGCCGATCTCGACCTGCATCTGGCGGGCAAGCTCTGATGACCGCGCCCGGAGCCGTTCCCGCCGGCATCCACTGGCGGCGCTACGGCGACGGGCCGGACCCGGCGCTGTTCCTGCATTGCGCGCTGGCCCATGGCGGGCTCTGGCGCGGCGTGGCCGAGCGGCTGGGCGACCGTCTCGCGGTGGCGGCCCCGGACATGCCGGGCCACGGCCGCAGCGCGCCCTGGGACGGCGGCGACCTGCACGACCAGGTCACCGCGCTGGCAGCCTCGGCGCTGCGCCCCGGCGATCACCTCGTCGGCCATTCCTTCGGCGGCACGGTGGCGCTGCGGCTGGCCCTGGGGGCGGGACCGCGCCCGGCCAGCCTGACGCTGGTCGAGCCGGTGCTCTTCGCCGCCGCGCGGGCCGCCGAGCCAGAGGTCTTCGACGCGCAAGAGGCCGCGTTCCGCCCGGTCTGGGAGGCGGCGGCGGCGGGCGATCTGGAGCGGGCGGCGCGCGACTTCACCGCGCTCTGGGGCGATCCCGGGGCGCCCTGGGAGGCGCTCGACGCCGCGCGCCGGCAGGCGCTGGCGGCGGGCATGCCCACGGTCGCGGCGACCCGCGACGTGCTCCATGCCGACGCCAAGGGGCTGCTGGCGCCGGGCGGCCTGGAGCGGCTCGACCTGCCGGTGCTGCTGATCCGCGGCGCCGACAGCCCGCCGGTCGTGGCGGCCATCCATCGCGCCCTGTTGGCGCGGCTCCCCGCCGCGCGGGAGGTGGTGGTGCCGGGGGCCGGGCACATGGTGCCGCTGACCCATGCCGGGGCGGTGGCCGCGGCGATCGCCGAACAGCTCGCCGCCGTGGCGGCCTGAGCTGCGACCTGAGCGGCGGCCGACGCTGCGCGCGGATTCAGGGCTTGCGGCCGAGCCGCGGTTCGGTGCCGGCGCGCAGGCGGGCGATGTTGGTGCGGTGCTTCCAGTAGAGCAGCAGCGTCATCAGGATGCCGATGTAGAGCGTCTCGGGCCGCGCCAGCAGCACCATCCAGATCGTCGAGAAGGCCGCCGCCACCAGCGCCCCCACCGAGGAGACGCGGGTCAGCGCCACCCCGGCGATCCAGGTCGCGCAGGTCAGGAGCCCGACCGGCCAGCTCAGCGCCAGCAGCACGCCCAGGAAGGTCGCCACGCCCTTGCCGCCGCGGCCGCGCAGCCAGACCGGGTAGCAATGGCCGATGAAGGCCGCCAGTGCCGCGATCTGCGCCGCGTCCTCGCCGGCCAGCGCCCGCGCCAGCAGCACCGCCACCGCGCCCTTGGCGGCGTCGAGCAGCAGCGTCAGCGCGCCCGCCTTCTTGGAGCCGGTGCGCAGCACGTTGGTGGCGCCGATATTGCCCGACCCGATGGAGCGCGGATCGACCAGGCCGAGCGCCCGGGTGACGATCAGCCCGAACGGGATCGACCCCATCAGGTAGCCGAAGGCGCCCCAGAACAGCAGGAAGGGCCAGGAGGTCTCGATCAGGGCCATCAGGCGCTCCGGTAGATGTCGCGGCCGGCGACGAAGGTCGCGAGGACCTTACCCTGCAGGCGGGCCCCGTCAAACGGCGTGTTCTTGGACTTGGAGCGCAACCGGAAGCGGTCGAGGACGAAAGGCTTGTCGGCGTCGAACAGCACCAGGTCGGCCGGTGCCCCCGGCGCCATGCGCCCGGCCTCGAGCCCGAGCCGGCGCGCCGGGTTCAGCGACAGCGCCCGGAACAGCGTCGGCAGGTCCAGCGCCTCGGCGTGGTAGAGCCGCAGCAGCACCGGCAGCATGGTCTCGAGCCCGACCGCGCCCGAGGCCGCCTCCTCGAAGGGCAGGCGCTTGCTCTCCTCGTCCTGCGGCGTGTGCATCGAGGAGATGACGTCGATCAGGCCGGTGCGCACCGCCTCGATGATCGCCTGCCGGTCCTCCTCGGAGCGCAGCGGCGGCTTGACCTTGAAGAAGGTCCGGTAATCCGCGACGTCCATCTCGTTCAGCGTCAGGTGGTGGATCGAGGTGCCGGCGGTGACGTCGAAGCCGTTGGCCTTGGCGCGCTCCAGCGGCGGCAGGGCGCGGGCGGCGGTGACCTGGTCGGCGTGGTAGCGCACGCCGGTCATCTCCACGAAGCCGATGTCGCGGTCGAGCCCCATGCGCTCGGCCATCGGCGACACGCCGGGCAGGCCGCGCAGGGTGGCGAACTTGCCGCTGGTGGCGACCGCGCCGCGGCTCAGCCCGGGCTCCTGGGGATGGCCGACCACCAGCGCGCCAAGCCCCGCGGCATAGCTCAGCGCGCGCTGCAGCACCTTGCTGTCGGTGACGACGTGGTCGCAATCGGTGAAGGCCACGGCGCCGGCATCCATGAGAAAGCCGATCTCGGTCATCTCGCGGCCCTGCCGGCCCTTGGTCAGCGCCGCCATCGGCAGCACGTTGACCGGCGCCGCCTCCTTGGCGCGGCGGCGGATGAATTCCAGCGTCTCGGGGGTGTCGATCGCCGGGTCGGTGTCGGGCCGGGTGACGATGGTGGTGACGCCGCCCGCCGCCGCCGCCTGGCCCGCCGTGCCGAAGCTTTCCTTGTGGCGCTCGCCGGGTTCGCAGACCTTGACGCCGAGATCGACGATGCCGGGGGCGAGGAAGCGGCCGCCGGCATCGATGCGGTTCTCCGCCGGCACCCGCCCGGCATCGATCTCCGGCGCCGGGTGGTCGATGATCTCGGCGATCCGGCCGCCGGCCATCAGCACCGCGCCGGGCCGCACCGTGCCCGCCTCGGGGTCGATCAGCCGGGCATCGTGGATCAGCCGCGGCGCGCTCACCGGGCGCCTCCGACGGCGAAGACGAGCACCGCGAGGATCACCAGCGCCACCGCCGCCAGCACGATCTTCAGCAAGCCCGATCCGCCGCGCGCCGGCGCCGCCTTGCCGGCGCCCCCGGTGCTGCCGCGCGCCGCCTCGGGCTTCGGGATTCGCCCCGTGGGCGTCGCCGCGGGCTCGGAGAAGGTGCCGATCCAGCGCAGCGGCGCCTGCACCTGCAGGGTCTGGGCGGTGGCGTCGAAGGCCGCCGAGGGCAGGATCACCACGTGCCCGGTCAACGCGTCGAGCTGCGGCCGCGCCTGCTCGAACTCCGGCCCCGACAGGTTGTGCGCCTCGGCGAGGTAGGACGACAGCGCCATCGCGCCGAGATCGCGGATCCGCACGATGTCGATCAGCGCCGGTTTCAGCCGATCGGCGCCGAGCGCGTATTGCAGCGGCCATTCGCCGGTCCCGGCCTCGGCGGTGAAGCGCTCGACCGCCTCCGCCGGCAGGTCGAGGTGGAAGATGCGGACGAGGCCGCGCTCGGCGCCCCGAATCTCCATGCTGGTCATTGGGCGAGCTCCGTCGGTCGGGCGCGCAGGTTGCGCGCCAGCAGGTCCATGGCGGCCATCCGCACCGCGACGCCCATCTCCACCTGCTCCTGGATCACCGAGCGGTTGATGTCGTCGGCCAGGGTGCCGTCGATCTCGACGCCGCGATTCATCGGGCCGGGATGCATGACGATGGCGTCGGGGCGGGCGAAGGCCAGTTTCTCGGCGTCGAGCCCGTAGCGGAAATAATATTCGCGCTCGGACGGGATGAAGCCGCCATCCATGCGCTCCTTCTGCAGCCGCAGCATCATCACCACGTCGGCGTCCTGCAGGCCCTCGCGCATGTCGTGGGTGACCTCGACCCCGAAGGCGTCGATGCCGGCGGGCAGCAGGGTGGGCGGCCCGACGAGGCGGATGCGGTTCTCCATCTTATGCAGCAGCAACAGGTTGGAGCGCGCCACGCGGCTGTGCGCGATGTCGCCGCAGATGGCGATGGTCAGCCGGTGCAGGCGGCCCTTGGCGCGGCGGATGGTGAGCGCGTCGAGCAGCGCCTGGGTCGGGTGCTCGTGGCGGCCGTCGCCGGCGTTCAGCACCGCGCAATTGACCTTCTGGGCCAGCAGGTCGACGGCGCCGGAATTGGGGTGGCGCACCACCAGCAGGTCGGGGCGCATGGCGTTCAGCGTCATCGCCGTGTCGATCAGCGTCTCGCCCTTCTTGATCGACGAGGCCTGCATCGCCATCGACATGACGTCGGCGCCGAGCCGCTGGCCGGCCAGCTCGAACGAGGCCTGGGTGCGGGTCGAGGCCTCGAAGAACATGTTGATCTGGGTCAGCCCGGCCAGCACGCGGGAGGTCTTCTCGCGCCGGCGGTTGAGCTCGACATAGCGCTCCGCGAGGTCGAGCAGCGTGGTGATCTCGTCGGGCCGGAGGGCTTCGATGCCGAGGAGGTGGCGCTGGTCGAAACGCATGGGGCAGGCTCCCTGGAGGGCGGTGCGGGCGCTTGTAGCGGCGGGGGGAAGGGGCGGCAAGTGCGGCCCGTCCCTGCATCCGCGGCGGCGCTGCGGCAGCGCCCGGGAAGGCGGCTTTCGGGGCACGCGGCGCGGCGCTAAGGTCCGCGGCATGGAATCGGCACTGGACTGGCACACGGCGCGGGCGATGCTCGCATGGCAGGTGGAACTCGGGGTGACCGAGACCATCGCCGAGGCGCCGATCGACCGCTACGCGGCCGCCACCGAGGCGCTCGCCGAGACCGCCACCCAGGCGGCCGCGGCGAGCGCCCTGCCGCGGCCGGCGGAGCGCGACCCGGTGGCCGAGGCGCGGCAGGCCGCGGCGGCGGCCGGCACGCTGGAGGCGCTGAGCGCCGCGATGGCCGCCTTCGAGCATTGCGAACTGCGCCGCGGCGCCCGCAACACGGTCTTCGCCGACGGCCGCCCGGAGGCCCGGGTGATGGTGATCGGCGAGGCCCCGGGCCGCGAGGAGGACCTGCAGGGCCGGCCCTTCGTGGGCCGCGCCGGGCAGCTTCTCGACCGCATGTTCGCGGCGATCGGGCTGGGCCGCGAAGAGGAGGGCGCGGGCGCGCTCTACATCACCAACGTGCTGCCCTGGCGGCCGCCGCGCAACCGCGACCCGGAGGCCGACGAGATTGCCATGATGCTGCCCTTCCTGGAGCGCCACGTGGCGTTGGCGGCGCCGGAGATCGTCGTGCTGATGGGCAACATCTCGGCCGGCGCGGTGCTGGGGCGGCGCGGCATCACCCGGCTCCGCGGCAGCTGGGGCGAGGCCTGGGGCCGCCCGGTCCTGCCCATGCTGCACCCCGCCTACCTCCTGCGCAATCCCGGCGCCAAGCGGGAAACCTGGAACGATCTCCTGGCCTTGAAGGCCCGCCTTGAGGCCAGATCCGAGGACTGACATGAGCCGCATCGACGACACACGCCCCTTCATTCCGGTCCGCATCGCGGTGCTGACGGTGAGCGACACGCGGAGCCTGGCCGAGGACCGCTCCGGCGACACGCTGGTGGCCCGGCTCGAGGAAGCCGGCCACATCCTGGCCGCGCGCGCCCTCCTGCCCGACGAGCGCGCCGCCATAGCCGCGCAGCTGCGCGACTGGTGCGCCGATCCCGAGATCGACGTGGTGATCTCCACCGGCGGCACCGGCCTCACCGGGCGCGACGTGACCGTGGAGGCGCATCGCGACGTCTACGAAAAGGAGATCGACGCCTTCGGCACGGTCTTCACCATGGTGTCCTACGGCAAGATCGGCACCTCCGCGGTGCAGTCGCGGGCCACCGGCGGGGTGGCGCAGGGCACCTACCTCTTCGCGCTGCCCGGAAGCCCCGGCGCCTGCCGCGATGCCTGGGACGAGATCCTGGCCCGGCAGCTCGATTATCGCCACCGACCCTGCAATTTCGTGGAAATTTTTCCCCGATTGGCCGAACATCAGCGACGGAAATGATCTCCGCCGGCGTAAATCCCCCGTGAAACGGGCTATGATCTTGCGCCGGGGACTGCAATTGCCCTGAGGCAGGGCGGTCCGGCAGACGGGGACGATGTATCGATGCGCTTTCTGAGACGTTCACTGACCGGGCTGGTTCTGACCGCGGCCGCGCTTGGCCTGCTGCTGTATGCCGGCCTGCTGGTGCGCGACGCGGTCGAGGCGCGGCTCTCGCGCGAACCGCGGGTGCCGCAGGCCGAGGAACGCGTTTTCTTCGTCAACGTGGTGCAGGCCGAGGCCGTCACCGTCCGCCCGGTGCTCACCGCCTATGGCGAGGTGCGCTCGCGCCGCGAGCTGGAATTGCGCGCCGGCGCCTCGGGGCGGGTCGTGGAACTGGCCCCGGCCTTCGTGGAGGGCGGCCGGGTCGCGGAGGGGCAGGTCCTGCTGCGCATCGACCCGGCCGAGGCCGAGGCGGCGCGCGACCGTGCCGAGGCCGATCTCGAGGATGCCGCGGCCGAGGCGGCCGATGCCGAGCGCGCGCGGGATCTGGCCCGCGACAACCTCGCCGCCTCGGAAGACCAGGTGGCGCTCTACGAGCGGGCGCTGCAGCGGCAGCGCGACCTCGACAATCGCGGCGTCGGCAGCGCCTCGGCGGTGGAGCAGGCGGAACTGCAGCTCTCCGCCGCGCGCGCCGCGGTGATCCAGCGCCGCCAGGCGGTGGCCGAGGCCGAGGCGCGGATCTCCTCGGCCGCCACGGCGCGCCGCCGCGCCGAGATCGCGCTCGCCGAGGCCGAGCGGGCGCTCGAGGATACGGTGATCCGCGCCGGGTTCGACGGCGTCCTGGCCGAGGTCTCGCTGGTCGAGGGCCGGCGCGTTTCGGCCAGCGAGCAGGTGGCGCGGCTGATCGACCCCGCGGCGCTCGAAGTGGCCTTCCGGGTCTCCACCCAGGGCTATGCGCGGCTGCTCGACGCGGGGGATCTCGTCCCCGCCGACGTCACCGCCACGCTCGACGTGTTCGGCGCGCCGCGCACCGCCGAGGGCCGCATCGACCGGGCGGCGGGGGCGGTGGCCGAGGGCGAGACCGGGCGGCTCGTCTATGCCGGGCTCGGCCCGGCGCCGGGCTTCCGGCCCGGCGATTTCGTCACCGTGCGGGTGACCGAGGCGCCGCTGGACGACGTCGTGCGCCTGCCCGCCACCGCGCTCGACGCCTCGGGCAGCGTGCTGGCGCTCGGCGCCGACGACCGCCTCGACGCGGTGCCGGTGGACCTGCTGCGCCGCCAGGGCGACGAGGTGCTGGTGGCGGCCCGGGCCGAGCTTCTGGGCCGCGAGGTGGTGGCGCAGCGCACGCCGCTGCTGGGCGCCGGCATCCGGGTGCGCGCCGTCGGGTCGGGCGGCGCGGCGACCGCGGAGGCGGCGGAGAGCGAGGAAATGGTGGCGCTCAGCGACGACCGCCGGGCCCGCCTGGTCGCCCTGGTCGAGGCCAGCGCCCGCCTCCCCGAGGCCGCCAAGGAGCGCATCCTCGCGCAGCTAGCCGAGCCCGAGGTGCCGGCGGCGATGGTGCAGCGCCTCGAAGCCCGGATCGGGGGCTGAGATGGCGCGCCCCGACCGCGCCGCCGCGGCCCCCGGGACCGAGGGCCTGTTCGGCTACTTCACCCGCCACCGCACGCTCGCCAACCTGCTGCTGGTGCTGATGCTGGCGGCCGGCGCGCTGGCCCTGCCCAACATGCGCGCGCAGTTCTTCCCCGACGTCGTGGTGGACGAGATCGATGTCAGCGTGCGCTGGCCCGGCGCCGGCGCCGAGGATGTCGATACCGGCATCGTGCAGGTGCTGGAGCCGGCGCTGCTTGCGGTGCCGGGGGTGACGCAGTCGCGCGCCCGCTCACGCGAGGGCGTGGCCAGCATCGACCTGGAATTCGAACCCGGCTGGGACATGAGCCGCGCCGCCGCCGACGTGCAGGAGGCGGTGGACGGCGTCAGCACGCTGCCCGAGGATGCCGAGGATCCGGAAACCGACCGCTCGAACTGGTACGACCGGATCACCGACGTGGTGATCACCGGCCCGGTCGAGATCACCCAGCTGGCGGGCTTTGCCGACGACCTGGTGCAGCGGCTCTTCGAGGCCGGGATCACCAATACCACGATCCGCGGGCTCGCCGCGCCGCTGACCACGGTCGAGGTGTCCTCGACCAGCCTCCTGGCGCACGGGCTGGACCTGCGCGAAATCGCCGACGCCGTCGCCGCCGAGGTCGATGCCGACCCCGCCGGCGAGGTGACCGGCGCCAATGCCCGCATCCGCACCGGGGTCGAGAAGCGCGCCGCCGACCAGATCGCCGGCATCGTGCTGCGCTCGGGCGCCGACGGCAGCTCTCTCACCGTGGGCGACGTGGCCGAGGTGCGCGTCGAGGGCGTCGACCGCGACCGCGGCTATTTCGTCGGCGCCAATCCCGCCATCTCGGTGCGCGTCGACCGCACCGCCTCGGGCGATGCCATCGCCATGCAGCGCCGGGTCGAGGAGATCGCCGCCGAGATGGAGGCGGAGCTGCCCGCGGGCACCAGCATCGACCTGATCCGCACCCGCGCCGAGGCGATCAGCGGCCGGCTCGACATCCTGGTGAAGAACGGGCTCACCGGGCTCGTGCTGGTGGTCGGGCTGCTGTTCCTGTTCCTCAATGCCCGGGTGGCCTTCTGGGTGGCGGCGGGCATTCCGACCGCGATGCTGGCGGCGGTGGCGCTGATGTACGCCGCCGGGATCACCTTCAACATGATCTCGCTCTTCGCGCTGATCATCACGCTGGGCATCGTCGTCGACGACGCCATCGTGGTGGGCGAGCATGCCGACCACCTGGCGCGGCGCGGCCTGCCGCCCGAGATCGCCGCGACCCGCGCCGCGCGGCGCATGGCGCTGCCGGTCTTCTGCGCCACCCTGACCACGGTGATCGCCTTCTTCGGGCTGACGGCGATCGGCGGCGGCTTCGGCGACATGATCGCCGACATCCCGTTCACGGTGATCGCGGTGCTGCTGGCGAGTCTCGTCGAATGCTTCCTGATCCTGCCCAACCACATGGCCCATGCGCTGCGCCATTCCAGCCAGGCGCATTGGTACGACTGGCCGTCGCGGGTGGTCAATCGCGGCTTCCGGCAGGTCCGCGAACGCGCCTTCCGCCCGCTGATGGCCGGCGTGGTGGCGGCGCGCTACGTGGTGCTGGCCGGGGTGGTGGCGATCCTCGCCTCGCAGGTCGCGCTGTTCATCCGCGGCGACGTGCAATGGCGCTTCTTCAACGCCCCCGAGCAGAGCTCGGTGACCGGCAACTTCGCCATGGCGCCGGGCGCCGGGCGCGAGGACAGCCTCGCCATGATGCGCGAGATGCAGCGCGCGGTGGACGCGGTGGCGGCGGAGTACGAGGCCGAGCACGGCCTCAGCCCGGTGGCCTACGTGCTGGCCGAGATCGGCGGCAATGCCGGGCGCAGCCTGCCCGGCACCGAAAGCAAGGATGCCGACCAGCTGGGGTCGATCTCGGTCGAGCTGATCGAGGCCGACCTCAGGCCCTATTCCAGCTTCGCCTTCGTGGCCGACCTGCAGGAGGCGGTGAACGCCCACCCGCTGGCCGAGACGGTGAGCTTCCGCGGCTGGCGCTCGGGGCCCGGGGGCGACGCGCTCGACGTGCAGTTCTCCGGCGCCTCGGCGGAGGTGCTGAAGGCCGCGGCCGAGGACCTGAAGGCGGCGATGGGGCGCTTCCCCGAGGTCTCGGCGCTCGAGGACGACCTGGCCTATGACAAGGAGGAGCTGATCCTCGACCTTACCGCGCAGGGCCAGGCGCTGGGCTTCGACATCGACAGCCTCGGCGCGGTCCTGCGGGCACGGCTCGGCGGCATCGAGGCCGCGACCTATCCGCTGGGCCCGCGCTCGGCCGAGATCCGCGTCGAGGTGCCCGAGGGCGAGCTCACCGCCGATTTCCTCGAACGCATGCAGCTGCGCACCCCGGCCGGCGCGCATGTGGCGCTGGCCGACATCGTGCGGGTCGAGCGGCGGACCGGCTTCTCCACCGTGCGGCGCGAGAACGGCGTGCGCGTGGTCTCGGTGACCGGCGACATCGCCCAGGACGACGCGGCGCGGGCGGCCGAGATCTACCAGGCGCTGGAGCAGGAGATCCTGCCCGGGATCGCCGCCGAGCGGCAGGTCAGCTACGCCGTCTCCGGCCTCGCCGAGGAGGAGGACGCCTTTCTCAGCGACGCCATGACCGGTCTGATCCTGGTGCTGATCGGCATCTACATGGTGCTGACCTGGGTGTTCTCGAGCTGGACACGGCCGCTGGTGGTGATGGCGATCATCCCCTTCGGTCTGGTCGGGACGATCTGGGGGCACGCCCATTGGGACGTGCCGATGTCGATGTTCACCGTGGTGGGCCTGCTCGGCATGACCGGCATCGTTATCAACGATTCCATCGTGCTGGTGACCACGATCGACGAATACGGCCGCGAGCGCGGCATCGTCCCGGCGATCATCGACGGCGCCGCCGACCGGCTGCGACCGGTGCTGCTGACCACCGCCACAACGGTGCTGGGGCTGGCGCCGCTGCTCTACGAGGGCTCGAGCCAGGCAGAGTTCCTGAAGCCCACGGTGATCACCCTGGTCTACGGTCTGGGCTTCGGCATGGTGCTGGTGCTGCTGGTGGTGCCGGCGCTGATCGCGGTGGGCGAGGATCTGGCCCGCGCCGGCCTGGCCTTCCGCCGCGCCCTGCGCCACCGCCGGCCCGGTCTGCGCATGGTCTTCCTCGCTGCCGCGGCGATGGTGCTGGCCTGGCTCGGCGCGACGCTGGGCTGGGTGGCGGTGGCGGGGCAGCTGCCGGCGCCGATCGCCGGGCTGGCGCCCGGCACCGGGCAGGCCGCGGCGCTGGCGCTGTTTCTGGCCGGCAGCGTGGCGCTGGCCGTGCTGGCCTATGGCCTCGCGGCGCTCACCCTCTGGGCCGGCCGCCGCCGGGCGCGCTGACGGCGCAGACCCCCGGGGGTGTCTCTGCTGTCAGGGGCGGGGTGCCGCGGCAGGGCCGCGCCCGGCGGCGGCCATCCGAAGCGGCGCGCCTCGCCCGTGACCGCTGCCGGTGGACGCGGCCCCGGGGTCGGGTGCGCGGGAGCGCTGCCGGCGGATGCCGGGGCCTCAGCCGCTGCAGCCCTGGATGTCGGCGGCCTGGCCGCCGGCGAGCACGGTGATGCGCACGCCGGAGCGGTCGAGGGCGAAGCTCTGGCCCGCCGGCCCCTGACCGCTGCCCCACGGTCAGGTGCGCGGGAGCGCTGCCGGCGGATGCCGGGGCCTCAGCCGCTGCAGCCCTGGATGTCGGCGGCCTGTCCGCCGGCGAGCACGGTGATCCGCACGCCGGAGCGGTCGAGGGCGAAGCTCTGGCCCGCGACATGGGACAGCCGGGCGCGGGCAGTCAGACGGGGGCCGTCGCGGCGCAGCTCGGGCTCGTCGACCCAGATTTCCGGATCGGCGGTCTCGATCACCGCGGCCTCGTCGCGGCCCAGCGCCGGCATCTCGATCTCGGCGGTCAGATCGATGCCGTCGGCGGCCGGGGCGATGCGGCAACGCACCGCGCCGACCCCGGCCTCGGCGGCCGAGAGCGGCCGCGTCGCCAGGGCTGCGGCGATGCTCGGATCGCGCGGGCCGGGGCTGGCGGGCAGGGTGGCGCGGACCTCGAGGCTGCGCGGCAGGCAGACATCCTTGCAGACGCCGATATCGATGCGGCCGACAAGCTCGACCGGGCCGCCGGAGGCGGGCGCGATGCGCAGCGGCAGCACCACCTGGTCGCTGTAGCCGACCGAGCGCAGGCCCGAGAGCTCGAACACCTCCGGCACCGGCCAGACCACCGAGACGGCGCGCAGGTTGCGCGAGCCGCGCCAGTCGAAGCTCGGCGGGATGCCGGCCTCGCCCGGGGCGCGCCAATAGGTCTTCCAGCCCGGCGCCAGGGTCAGCTGCAGCGCCGCGACATGGGTGCCGTCGGCCTCCCGCCAGCCCGGCCGCACGGTGCCCGCGACCGGGTCGGACGCGGTCTGCGCCGGGGCGGCCAGCGGCAGCGCCAGCGCGGTGAGGGCGGTCAGGAGGATTCGGCGTATCATGTGCCATGACATGCGGTGCGCCGGACGGCTTGGAAAGTCACGTTCGGGCGAGCCGCGGCGGCGCGCCGGAGTGGCGTGGCGGCGCCGACACGGCTTGCCCCGGCCCGGGCGACGGGCCATGTTTGCCTCAGACCCGACGGAGATGCCGATGACGCCAGACCCCGCCCGGACCGACCTGACCGCCAAGCTGCTGATCGCCATGCCCGGCATGGGCGATCCGCGCTTCGACCAGGCCGTGGTCTTCGTCTGCGCGCATTCCGACGAAGGCGCGATGGGGCTGATCGTCAACAAGCCGGCGCCGGACATCGACATGGCCATGCTGATGGAGCAATTGTCGATCGAGACGGCGCCCGACCTGACCGGTGCGCCGGTGCATTTCGGCGGCCCGGTGGAGACCGGCCGCGGCTTCGTGCTGCATTCGGCGGATTACACCTCGGTGGTGACCACGCTGGAGGTCGACGAGCGCTTCCACATGACCGCGACGCTCGACATCCTCGAGGAGATCGGCCGCGGCAGCGGGCCGTCCGACCGCCTGATGTGCCTCGGTTATGCCGGCTGGGGGCCGGGGCAGCTGGAGCAGGAATTCGCCCAGAACGGCTGGCTGGCCTGCGACGCCACGCCGGACCTGGTCTTCGGCACCGCCGATGCCCGCAAATGGGAGGCGGCGCTGGCCTCGCTCGGGGTTTCCGCCATGGCGCTGTCGGCCGAGGGCGGCCGGGCCTGAGGCCGCCCGCCACGGGGTCACGCAGCGACCGCAACGTGCCGACGGGGTGCGGCCCGCGGCCCGGTCAGACCTCCTCCAGCCGGTCGGTGGCGGGCGGCGGCGGCGGGTAGAGCCCGGAGAGCCGCCGCTGCATCCCGGCCTCGAGCGTCAGGGTCAGCCCGGCCAGGGCGGGGGCGAGCTGGGCCGCCGAACGGGCCGACAGGATCGGCACCGGGCGGGCGGGATGGTGCATCAGCCAGGCCACGGCGAGCGCCGCCGGGTGGCAGCCGGCCTCGGCGGCGATCTCGGCCAGCGCCTCGGAGGCGACATGCGCGGCGGCCTCGCGGTAGCGTGCCGAGTAGCGCGGATCCTCGGTCAGCCTGCCGCGGCCGCCGGCGCCGTACTTGCCCGACAGCAAGCCGCCGCCGAGCGGCGAATAGGTCACCGGCACGATGCCCTCGGCGGCGCACATCGGCAGGATCTCCGCCTCGGCCTGGCGCTTGACGAGGTTCAGCATCGGCTGCACCGCGTCGAGCCGGGTGCCGTGGGCGGCGGCGAGGCCCTGCGCCTTCATCACCTGCCAGGCGGCGAAGTTCGACACGCCGAAGTGCCGCGCGCCGCCGGCGGCCTGGATCTCCGCCAGGACCGCGATGCGGTCGGCCAGCGGCACCTGCGGGTCCCAGCGGTGCAGGTAGAGCAGGTCGACCTGCGCGACGCCGAGCCGGGCGCGGCAGGTCTCGAACTCGGCGCGCAGGCCGCGGGCATCGGTGCCGGGACGGTTGCCGATCTTGGTGGCCAGGAAGAGCGCCGCGCGCTCTGGCCCCGCCAGCCGGCCGAGCCAGGTCTCCGAGCGGCCGTCGGTATAGTCCCAGGCGGTGTCGAAATGCCGGATGCCGGCCTCCCGCGCGGCGTCGAAGAGCGCGCGCGTGGCGGCCGCGTCGGCGGTGCCGCCGAATTGCATGGTGCCGAACGCGTAGGGCGGGACGGGGCTGCCGTCGGGGCTGGTCCAGGTGATGGGCATCGCGGCGTCTCCGGAGCCGGGAGCGGCCCGGCCGTCCATGCCAGCAAAGCCGGGAGGGGAAAAGACCGCAGCCATGCCGCGGGGCCGGAACGCGGAGGGGGCGGCTAGCGGCCGCTTCCGTAGGGATCGCGCGGGCCGCGGTCCGCGGACAGGCTGTCCTGGCGCTCGGCCACCAGGCCCTCGATGGCCTCGGCGAGATGCACCTCGGCGATGTGGTGGTCGCCCCGCGCCACCCGGACGCGGTGCGCGGCGATCATCACCTCGGCGGGGCGGCAGCCCTCCGGCGGCTCGAACTTGTAGCAGGCGAGCTCGATCAGCAGGCCCAGCGGGTCCTTGAAGTAGATCGAATCCATGAAGCCCCGGTCCTTGGGGCCGGAATGCGGGATGCCGCGCGCGTCGAGCCGCTCCGCCGCCTGCAGCCAGCTCGCCCGGCTCAGGTTGAAGGCCAAGTGGTGCACGCAGCCGGGATCGGTGGGGGTGCGGTCATGCACCGGGGCGCGGGATTCGTCGGTGAAGACGGTGATCAGCCGGCCGTCGCCGGGATCGAAATAGAGATGCCCCTCGCCGGGATTGTCGAGATTGGGCTGTTCGAAGACGAAGGGCATGCCGAGAAGCCCCTCCCAGAAGTCGATGGTGACCTGGCGCCCGGCGCCGGTCAGGGTGATGTGGTGCACCCCCTGGGCCTGAATCTTCTGCATCGCGCCCCCCGTTCCGTGCCGCCCTCCCAGCTTAGCGCGGGCGCGGCAAAAGGGAATGCCGCGGGGGCGGCGGCGCTCCCCCGAGGCGGGGCGATCCGGCGGTCGGGGGGGGGGGGGGGGGGGGGGGGGGGGGGGGGGGGGGGGGGGGGGGGGGGGGGGGGGGGGAAG
>NZ_JBTLRM010000004.1:64472-78023 GCF_054482755.1 Roseivivax sp. CAU 1761 | reverse complement strand
CGGGGGCGGGGCCCCCGGCGCGCGGCGGGCGCCCGGCCAGTCCGGAGCGCCCGGGGCGCTGCCTCAGTTCGGGATCTCGCCCGAAAGGCCTTCGACGTAGAAGTCCATGCCGAGGAGCGTGCCGTCATCGGCGGTCTCGCCCTCGGCCAGCCAGGCCGAGCCGTCCTGCTTGTTCAGCGGCCCGGTGAACGGGTGGTACTCGCCGCTGGCGATGCGCTCCTTGAGATCGAGCGCCTCGGCCCGGACCTCCTCGGGCACCGCCTCGGAGATCTCGCCGATCTCGACCATGCCCTCGCCGATGCCGTGCCAGACCTGCTGGCTTTCCCAGGTGCCGTCGATCACCGCCTGCACCCGGTCGATGTAGTAGGGCGCCCAGTTGTCGATGATCGAGGAGACTCGCGGCGACGGCGCGTATTCCGCCATGTCCGAGGCCTGGCCGAAGGTGATGACGTCGCCGGCCTCCTGCGCCGCGGCCTGGGGCGCGGTGGAATCGGTGTGCTGCAGGATCACGTCGGCGCCGTTCTCGATCAGCGCGCGGGCCGCGTCGGCCTCCTTCGCCGGGTCGAACCAGGTATAGGCCCAGACCACCGAGAACTCGACATCGGGGTTGACCTTCTTGGCGTGGATATAGGCGGAGTTGATGCCGCGGATGACCTCGGGGATCGGGAAGGAGGCGATGTAGCCGATCTTGTTGGCCTCGGTCATCGAGCCGGCGATGTGGCCCTGGATCGCCCGGCCCTCGTAGAAGCGCGCCGAATAGGTCGAGACGTTGTCGGCGGTCTTGTAGCCGGTGGCGTGCTCGAACTTCACGTCGGGGAACTTCTTCGCCACCTCGATGGTGGGATCCATGTAGCCGAAGGAGGTGGTGAAGATCAGGTCGGCGCCGGACAGCGCCATCTGGGTGATCGCGCGCTGCGCGTCGGCGCCTTCGGGCACGCTTTCCTGGTAGACCGTCTCGACCCGGTCGCCGAAATGCTCCTCGACCGCGAGCCGGCCCTTGTCGTGCTCGTAGGTCCAGCCGCCGTCGCCGATCGGGCCGACATAGATGAAGCCCACCTTGACCTTGTCGTCCTGGGCGAAGGCGGCGCTCGTGACGAGCGCCAGGGCGGCGCTGGCGAGCAGGGTTCTGCGGTTCATGTCACTCTCCTGTCTGGACATTGTCGGTTGTCGGTCGTGCCGCGGCGCGCCGGCCGCGCTCTGGCGGGGACGGCGGTCACTGCGCGGCATGGAAGGGACGTCCCAGCGAGGCCGGCGCGGCATGGGCGCCGCGGGCCGAGATCAGCACCAGGACGAGGATGGTCACCAGGTAGGGCGAGGCCGAGAGCAGCGCCACCGGCACGTCGGCCCCGGCCGCCTGCAGGTTCAGCTGCAGCACCGTGACGCCGCCGAAGAGATAGGCGCCGATCAGCACCCGCCACGGCCGCCACGAGGCGAAGACCACGATGGCCAGCGCGATCCAGCCGGCCCCGGCGGTCATGCCCTCGGTCCATTGCGGCACCCGCACGAGGCTGAGATAGGCGCCGCCGAGCCCGGCGCAGGCGCCGCCGAAGGCGATCGCGGCGAGCCGGATGCGCACCACCTTGTAGCCCAGCGCATGCGCCGCCTCGTGGTTCTCGCCCACGGCGCGCAGGATCAGCCCGGCGCGGGTGAATTTCAGGAAGGCCCAGACCAGCGCCACCAGCAGCAGCGACAGGTAGACCATGACGTCGTGCGAGAACACCATGCGCCCGATCACCGGCAGATCGGAGAGCGGGCCGAGATCGAGCTTCGGCAGGGTCGGCGACTTGATGCCCTCGTAGGGCTTGCCGATCAGCGCCGAGAGGCCGAGCCCGACCAGCGTCAGGCCGAGCCCGGTGGCGACCTGGTTCGACAGCAGCACCTGGGTGAGAAAGCCGAAGCTCAGCGACAGGAGCGCCGAGGCGGCGGCGGCGGCGGCGAAGCCGGCCGCCGGATCGCCGGTATTGACCGCCACCGCGAAGCCCACCACGGCGCCGGTGATCATCATGCCCTCGACGCCGAGATTGAGCACGCCGGCGCGCTCCACCACCAGCTCGCCGATCGCCGCGAGCAGCAGCGGCGTCGCCGAGACCATGACCGAGGCCAGAAGCAGCACCAGGGAGATCGAGCCGAGATCCATCACGCCACCTCCGCGCGGCCCATCACGGGGCGGTAATTGGTCAGCACGTCGACGCCGAGCAGGAAGAACAGCAGCATGCCCTGGAAGAGCTGGATCGAGGCGCCGGGCACGCCCAGCATGAGCTGCGCCAGCTCGCCGCCGATATAGGTCAGCGCCATCAACAGCCCGGCCAGCAGGATGCCCAGCGGGTGCAGCCGGCCGAGAAAGGCCACGATGATCGCGGTAAAGCCGTAGCCGGAATTGAAGTCGATGGAGATCTGCCCGGCCGGGCCCGCCACCTCGAAGAGCCCGGCCAGCCCCGCCAGCGCGCCGGCGGTGCCGAGGCAGAAGACGATGATCCGGGCCGGACGCACGCCGGAGAACCGCGCCGCCCGCGGCGCCTCCCCGGAGAGGCGGATGTTGAAGCCGAGGATGTGCCGGCTGAGCAGCACGTAGGCGAGGATCACCGCGATCAGCGCCGCCACCACGCCCCAATGCATGCCGGTATCGGCGATCAGCTCGCGGTTGGCGGCGGAGTCCCATTGCTGGAAGTTGCGCGACCCAGGAAAGCCCATGCCCTCGGGGTTGCGCAGCAGGCCCGAGGAGACCGAGGCGAGCACCGATTCGGCGACGTAGACCAGCATCAGGGAGACGAGGATCTCGTTGGTGCCGAACCGGGTCTTGAGCAGGGCCGGGATCATCGCCCAGGCCCAGCCGCCGAGCGCCCCGGCGAGGATCATCAGCGGGAAGATCAGCACCGAATCCATCGGGTAGAGCGCCAGCCCCGCCGCGGCGCCGCAGACCGCGCCGATGATGTACTGCCCTTCGGCGCCGATGTTCCAGATGCCGGCCCGGAAGCCCAGGCTCAGCCCCACCGCGATAAGGATCAGCGGCCCCGCCTTGACCAGCAGCTGCGGCCGCGAATAGCCGGCGAATTGCGGGTCGAAGAGCGGATCCCAGAAGATCGTGCGGATCGCCGCCAGCGGGTCGACCCCGAGCGCGGCGAACATGCCGCCGCCGACCAGCATGGTCAGCGCCACGGCGAGCAGCGGCGCCGCCCAGGCCCAGGCGCGGGACGGCTCGCGGCGCTTGACGAGGCGGATCATCGCCGGGCTCCGGGCCCGCGCCGTGCTGCGCCGGCTCCTTGGTGCGGGCCGGTGCCCCGCGCCCGCGCCGGTCCGGCCGGCATGCTCGCCTCACCCCGCCTCATGCGCCACCTCCATGTCATGCGCGCCGCCCATCATCAGGCCGATCTGTTCGACGTCGAGATCGGCCACCGCCCGGCTGCCCGACAGCCGGCCCTCGTTGAGCGCCGCGAACCGGTCGGAGATCTCCATCAGCTCGTCGAGATCCTGGCTGATCACCACGATGCCGGCGCCGGCCGCGGCGAGGTCGAGCAGCGCTTGCCGGATCGCCGCCGCGGCGGCGGGATCGACGCCCCAGGTCGGCCGGCTGACCACCAGCACCTCGGGGCGCTGAAGGATCTCGCGCCCGATGACGTATTTCTGCAGGTTGCCGCCCGAGAGCGCGCGCGCCGCGGTACCGGGGCCCGGGGTGCGCACGTCGAAGCGGTCGATCACGCCCTCGGCGAAGCGCCGGGCATGGGCCCAGTCGACGAAGCCGCCATGCACCAGCCCCATGCGCCGGGCGGCGGTCAGCACGCCGTTCTCCATCAGGCTCATCTCGGGGGCGGCGGCGTGGCCCAGCCGTTCCTCGGGCGCCGCCAGGAGGCCGGCATCCCGCCGCGCCACCGGGCCCTCGCGGCTGACGTCGCGGTCCTCGAAGAAGATGCAGCCGCGCGGCGCCAGACGTTCGCCGGAGAGCGCCGCCAGAAGCTCGTCCTGGCCGTTGCCGGCGACCCCGCCGATGCCCAGCACCTCGCCGGCGCGCAGCTTGAAGCTGACATCGCGCAGCGGCGTGCCGAAGGCGCCGGGGGCCGGCAGGCTCAGCCCGGCCACTTCCAGCAGCACCTTGCCGGGCGCGTGGGGCCGCGCCTCCGGGGTCTCGAAACTGCTGCCCACCATCATCTCGGCCAGCTCGCGCGCCGAGGCCTCGGAGGGGGTGCAGGTCGCCACCTTGCGGCCCAGCCGCAGGATCGTCGCGGTGTCGCAGAGCGCCCGGATCTCCTCGAGCTTGTGGGAGATGTAGAGGATCGAGCGGCCTTCCTCGCGCAGCTTGCGCAGGGTCTTGAACAGGATCGAGACCTCCTGCGGCGTCAGCACGCTGGTCGGCTCGTCCATGATCAGCAGCCGCGGCTCCTGCAGCAGGCAGCGCACGATCTCGACGCGCTGCCGCTCGCCCGCCGACAGCGTGCCGACCACGCGGCCGGGATCGAGCGGCAGGCCGTATTCCTCGGAGACGCGGCGGATGCGCTGGGCCAGGTCGCGGGTGCGGGGCGGGTTCTCCATGCCGAGCGCCACGTTCTCGGCCACGCTTAGCGCGTCGAAGAGCGAGAAGTGCTGGAACACCATGGCGACGCCGGACTGACGCGCGGCGCTGGGCCGGGACGGGGCATAGGGCGTGCCCGCCAGGGTCATGGTGCCGCTGTCGGGGGTGACCAGCCCGTAGATCATCTTCACCAGCGTCGACTTGCCGGCGCCGTTCTCGCCCAGGAGCGCGTGGATCTCGCCCCGGCCGATGGCGAACGACACGTCGTCATTGGCGACGACGCCCGGATAGGCCTTGGTCAGGCCCCGAAGGCTGAGTAGCGGTTCGGCCACGTATCCCCGTCCCTGTCTTTTTTTGTGTTCAGTAGGTCGACCGCCACCCCGAGCGCAATCGCCTGCGGATGTTTTCCGAGCGATTTCCGCCCGATCGGGCAGGTGATGCGGTCGATCGCGGCATCGGCATGGCCGAGCGCCCGCAGCCGGGTGCGGAAGCGCGCCCACTTGGTGTCCGAGCCGATCAGCCCGGCGCTGCCGAAACCGTGCCCCAGCAGGGCGTGGCAGAGGTCGAGATCGAGCGCGTGCGAGAAGGTCACGATGACATGCGCGGCCTCCCGCGGCGCCCGCGGCACCAGCAGCACCGGCGCGCGGGCCGGCAGCAGGGTGACGCGCTCGGGCGGGGTCTCGGGAAAGCGCGCGCGTTCGGTGTCGATCCAGGTCAGCTCGAGCTCGGGCAGGGGGGCCAGCACGCCCGCCAGGGCCCGGCCGACATGCCCGGCGCCCCAGATCCAAACCGCCCGGCGGGGGCGGTGCAGGGGCTCGACCATCCAGCCCTCTACGAGCTGCGGCGCCGGCGGCTCGCCGCCGCGCCGCGCCGCCTCGACCATGCGGCGAACGGCGAGCGGCATCGCGCCCGGGCCGCGCGCCAGCACCGTCTGGTCGGGGTCGGGCAGCGTCGCGGCGTCGTAATGCTCGGTCAGCAGCGTCACCGCGCCGCCGCAGCACTGGCCGAGCGCCGGGCCCAGCGGGTGGCGGCTGAGCCCGGTCCGGGTCAGCGCCGCGCCGGCGGCCTCGTATTCCAGCGCGCCGCCGCCGATGGTGCCGGACTGGCCGCCGGGCCAGACCAGCATGGCGGCGCCGACCTCGCGCGGGGCCGAGCCCGCCACCGCGGCCACCACCACCCGGGCGACGCGGCCGTGCCGCGCCACCGCCCGTGCCAGGTCCTCGCGGTCAAACCCCATCGCGCACCCGCTCCACTGCCGCCAGCACCCGCTCCGGCGTCGCCGGGGCGTCGAGCATCGGGTAGCCCGGGCCGCAGGCGGCGACCGCGTCCGAGAGCGCGAAGAACACCGACATGCCGAGCATGAAGGGCGGCTCGCCCACCGCCTTGGAGCGGTAGATCGTGTCCTCCCGGTTGCGGCCGTCCCACAGCGTCGCGTTGAAGACCGGCGGCGCGTCGGCATAGGCGGGGATCTTGTAGGTCGAGGGCGCGTGGGTGCGCAGCCGTCCCTCGACGTCCCAGACCAGTTCCTCGCAGGTCAGCCAGCCGGCGCCCTGGACGAATCCGCCCTCGACCTGGCCGAGATCGATGGCCGGGTTCAGCGAGGCCCCGGCATCGTGCAGGATGTCGGTGCGCAGCAGCCGGTATTCGCCGGTCAGCGTGTCGATCACCACCTCCGAACAGGCGGCGCCGTGGGCGAAGTAGTAGAACGGCCGGCCCTGGCCGCGGATGCGGTCCCAGTTCAGCTTGGGCGTGCGGTAATAGCCGGTGGCCGACAGGCTGACGCGGCCCTCGTAGCAGAGCTTGGCGGCCTCGGCGAAGCTGTAGCTCTCGGCCCCGACCCGCACCGCGCCGTTCTCGAAGCGCACCGCCCCGGCGCCGGTCTGGTGGCGCTCGGCGAGGAAGCGCGCCATGCGCGCGGCGATGGTGTCGCAGGCGGCCTTCACCGCCATGCCGTTCAGGTCCGAGCCCGAGGACGCCGCGGTGGCCGAGGTGTTGGGCACCTTGCCGGTATCGGTGGCGGTGATCTTCACCGCGCCCGGGTCGATGCCGAACCGCGCCGCGGCGACCTGCGCCACCTTGCGGAACAGGCCCTGGCCCATCTCGGTGCCGCCGTGGTTCATCGCCACCGAGCCGTCCTGGTAGACATGGACCAGCGCGCCGGCCTGGTTGAGATGGCTGAGGGTGAAGGAGATGCCGAACTTCACCGGGGTCAGCGCCAGGCCCTTCTTCAGGATCGGCTCGGCGGCGTTCCACTCGGCCACCGCCTGGCGGCGCTCGAAATAGGCGCATTCCGCCGCCACCCGGTCGGTCATCGCGCCGAGGATGAAATCCTCCACCGCCTGGCCGTAGGGCGTGGTCTGCGCGCCGGCCGGCGCCGCCGGCGCCGCGCCCTCGGGCACCGCGCCCACCGCCCCGCGCGAGGCGACGTCGCGGTCGGGGTCGCGCGGCAGGGCGACCGGGGGGCCGTCCGGCGCGTCTGAACGTTCGGAGCGGCTCTCCGGGCTGTTCGGGTCGCATTCGGCATAGTAGTTGCGGCGGCGGATCTCGAGCGGGTCGAGCTCCAGCACATGCGCGGCGTGATCCATCACCCGCTCGATCCCCAGCATGCCCTGCGGACCGCCGAAGCCGCGGAAGGCGGTGGCCGACTGGGTGTTGGTCTTCAGCCGGTGGCTCTCGATCCGGGCATGCGGCAGGTGGTAGGCGTTGTCGGCGTGCAGCATGGCGCGGTCGGCCACCGGCAGCGACAGGTCCTGGCTCCAGCCGCAGCGCAGGTAATGTTCGAACTCGACTCCGAGCAGGCGGCCCTCGTCGTCGAAGCCGGCGCGGTAATCGATGCGGATGTCGTGCCGCTTGCCGGTGATCGTCATGTCGTCGTCGCGGTCGTAGCGCATGCGGCAGGGCCGGCCGGTCAGCCGCGCCGCCACCGCGCAGGCCACCGCCAGCGCGTTGCCCTGGCTTTCCTTGCCGCCGAAGCCGCCGCCCATGCGCCGGCATTCCACCCGCACGCCGTGCATCGGCAGGCCCAGCGCCTCGGCCACCTTGTGCTGGATCTCGGTCGGGTGCTGGGTCGAGGAATGCACCACCATGTCGCCGTCATCCTGCGGCAGCGCCAGCGCGGCCTGGCCCTCGAGGTAGAAATGCTCCTGGCCGCCGGCCTCGATGCGGCCCTCGATCTGCACCGGGGCGGCGTCGATGGCCTCGCCGGGATCGCCCTTCTGCCAGATCCGCGGCCCGTCTTCGAATCGGCTGTCGGCGGCCAGCGCCTCCTCGACGCCGAGGATGGCATCGCGCGGCTGGGTGTCGATGCGCGCCAGCCGGGCGGCGCGGCGCGCCGCGAGATGCGAGGTCGCCACCACCAGGAAGACCGGCTGGCCGAGATAGTGCAGGCTGCCGGTGGCGAGCAGCGGCTCGTCGTGGATCGAGGGCGAGACGTCGTTGGCGAAGGGCAGGTCGCGATAGGACAGCAGGGCGATGACGCCCGGCGCCGCGCGCACCGGGTCGAGATCGATCTCGCGGATCCGCCCGGCGGCGATCGGCGACAGGCCGAAGGCCAGGTGCAGGCAGCCCGCCGGGGCCGGGATGTCGTCGACATAGCGCGCCGCGCCGGTGACGTGCAGCCGGGCGGAATCGTGCGGCAGGGGCGTCGTCACGCTCACGGCGCCACCTCCAGGACCGAGGTGCGGGCGCCCAGATCCTCGAGCAGGTAGCGCGACAGCATGTTGCGGGCGCCGGCCAGCCGGTAGGCCGCCGAGGCGCGCATGTCCGAGATCGGCTGGAAATCTTCCTCCCAGGCGTCCCAGGCCGCCCCGACCGCTTCCTCGCCCCAGTCGCGGCCGAGCAGCTCGGCCTCGACCGCGCGGGCCCGCCGCGGCGTCGCCGCCATGCCGCCGAAGGCGATGCGGGCGGCGGTGACGATGCCGTCCTCGACGCGGATGTCGAAGGCGCCGCAGACCGCCGAGATGTCCTGGTCGAAGCGCTTCGAGAGCTTGTAGACCTTGAGCCGCGGCGCCGCCTCCGGCAGCGTCACCCCGGTCACCACCTCGCCGGCGCGGCGGTCCTGCTCGCCATAGGCCACGAAGAAATCCTCCAGCGGCAGGTCGCGCGGCCCCTCGGGGCCCTCGAGATGCAGCACCGCGTCGAGCGCGATCAAGGGCGGTGGCGTGTCGCCGATCGGCGAGCCGTTGGCGATGTTGCCGCCGATCGTCGCCGCGGCGCGCACCTGGGCCGAGCCGAAGCGGCGCAGCATCGCGGCGAAGGAGGGGTGGCGGGTCGCCAGCTCGCGCTGCACCCGGTCGAGCGTCACCCCGGCGCCGAAGCGGATCCTGCCCTCGCCGGTCTCGATGCGCTGCAGATCGGCGCAGCGGTTGAGGAAGATGACGCGGTCGAGATCGTGCAGATCCTTGGTCACCCAGAGCCCGACATCGGTGGCGCCGGCGACCAGCGTGGCCTCGGGGTGGCGGGCGGTGAGCTCGAACAGGGCGGCGAGGGTCTCGGGCGCGTGCGCCGGACGGATCGCGGAGGCCGGCCGCGGGTCGCGGTCCCGCGGCGGCGTCTCCGCTTCGTCCGCCGGCGCCGCGGCGGGGCGAGCCGGCGCCGCGTCGCGCAGCCAGTCCGGCACCGGCGCGCCCGCCGCCGCCGCGGCGGCGCGTCGGATCGGCACATAGCCGGTGCAGCGGCAGAGATTGCCGGCCAGCGCCGCCTCGGTGTCGGCCTCGCCGTTCAGATGCGCCACCGCCATCGAGACCACGAAGCCCGGGGTGCAGAAGCCGCACTGGCTGCCGTGATGGTCGATCAGCGCCTGCTGCACCGGGTGCAGCGCGCCGTCCGGCCCGGCGATGCCCTCCACGGTGCGCACCGCGCGGCCGGCGAGCTGCGGCAGGAACAGGATGCAGGCATTGAGCGCGCGCACGCCGCCCTCGGGATCGGTGACCATCACCGTGCAGGCGCCGCAATCGCCCTCGTTGCAGCCCTCCTTGGTGCCGGTCAGCCCGCGCGCCTCGCGCAGCCAGTCCAGCAGCGTCAGGGTCGGGGGCGCGTCCCGGACCGTCACACTCTCTCCGTTCAGAAGAAAGCCGATCTCCATGCGTGATTACCCGCCGCGTTACCGATCGCCCATGAGCGCGCGCCCTCGATGCGGCGTAGAAGGCGGCGGGCCGGTCCTGGTGTCGGATCAAGGCTAGGGGGCAGGGATCGGGTTTGGCAAGGAAAATCCGATCCGGGGCTTTGCGGTGGGGGCGGCGCGGCGGCGGCGGCGCCGCCGGGGGCGCTACCCCCGGACCCCCGGGATATTTTTGCTCAGAAGAAGGGGGCGGGGGCGCGCTCGGGCGCTTTGGCGGTTCCGCCCGGGGGCGGGCTTGCCTAGGATCGCGCCATGACTGCACCCCGATTCATCCATCTCCGCCTCCACACCGAATATTCCCTGCTCGAAGGCGCCGTGCGGCTGAAGAAGCTGCCCGGGCTCTGCGCCGCGCAGGACATGCCGGCAGTGGCGGTGACCGACACCAACAACCTGTTCGCGGCGCTGGAATTTTCGGTGGCGGCGGCGGGCGCCGGGGTGCAGCCGATCATCGGCTGCCAAATCGACTTGCGCTATCTCGAGCCCGGGCCCGGCGAACGGCCGCGCGACCCCGCGGCCGTGGTGCTGCTGGCGCAGTCCGAGCGCGGCTACGAGAACCTGATGAAGCTCAATTCCTGCCTCTACCTGCGCGGCGACGGCGAGCTCGCGCATGTGACGCTGGACGAGCTCGAGGCCCATGCCGAGGGGCTGATCTGCCTCTCGGGCGGGCCGGACGGGCCGGTCGGCCGGCTCCTGCAGGCCGGCGCCCGCGGCGCCGCGGAGGCGCTGATGGTGCGGCTGCACGGCGCCTTCGGCGACCGGCTCTATGTCGAGCTGCAGCGCCATCCCGGCGAGGACGGCGCGCCCGAGGCCGAGCGCCTGACCGAGCGCGGCCATGTCGAGATGGCCTATGCGATGGGCCTGCCGCTGGTCGCCACCAACGACGTCTACTTCCCGAAGCCCGACATGTACGAGGCGCATGACGCGCTGATCTGCATCGCCGAGGGCGCCTATGTCGACCAGCAGGATCCGCGCCGCCGGCTGACGCCGCAGCATTACTTCAAGTCGCCGCAGGAGATGG
Organism: Roseivivax sp. CAU 1761; assembly: GCF_054482755.1. NCBI lineage: Bacteria > Pseudomonadati > Pseudomonadota > Alphaproteobacteria > Rhodobacterales > Roseobacteraceae > Roseivivax > Roseivivax sp. CAU 1761. The sequence goes on along the minus strand of NZ_JBTLRM010000004.1, from coordinate 67,382 downwards.
CGACTTTGTTCGCCGACCTGCCCGAGGCGGTGGAGAACAGCGTTGAGATCGCCCGCCGCTGCGCCTTCAAGGCCGAGAAGCGCGACCCGATCCTGCCGCGCTTTGCCGATGACGAGGTCGACGAGCTGCGCCGCCAGGCCAATGCGGGCCTGCAGAAGCGGCTGGCGGTGATCCCGCACGCGGTGAGCGTCGAGGAATACCAGACGCGGCTCGATTTCGAGCTCGGGATCATCGAGGGGATGGGCTTTCCGGGCTATTTCCTGATCGTCGCCGATTTCATCAAATGGGCCAAGGAGCACGACATCCCGGTGGGGCCGGGCCGCGGCTCGGGCGCGGGCTCCCTGGTGGCCTACGCGCTGACCATCACCGACCTCGACCCGTTGCGCTACTCGCTCCTGTTCGAGCGCTTCCTGAACCCCGAACGGGTCTCGATGCCGGATTTCGACATCGACTTCTGCATGGACCGCCGCGAGGAGGTGATCCGCTACGTGCAGGAGAAATACGGCCGCGACAAGGTGGGCCAGATCATCACCTTCGGCGCGCTCCTGTCCAAGGCCGCGGTGCGCGATGTCGGCCGCGTCCTGCAGATGCCCTACGGCCAGGTCGACCGGCTGTCGAAGATGATCCCGGTCGAGGGGGTGAAGCCGGTCTCGATCGAGAAGGCGCTGGCCGACGAGCCGCGGTTGCGCGAGGAGGCGCGCAACGAGGAGGTGGTGAACCGGCTGCTGACCTACGGCCAGCAGGTCGAGGGGCTCTTGCGCAACGCCTCGACCCATGCCGCCGGCGTGGTGATCGGCGACCGGCCGCTGGACGCGCTGGTGCCGCTCTACCAGGATCCGCGCTCCGACATGCCGGCGACCCAGTTCAACATGAAATGGGTCGAGCAGGCCGGGCTGGTGAAGTTCGACTTCCTCGGCCTCAAGACCCTGACGGTGATCCAGAACGCCATCGACCTGATCCACAAGGGCGGCCGGCCGCTGCATGTCGCCGCCGACGGGTCGGAGATCTACGCCCCCTTCGAGGGCGCCGAGAACGATATCGGCCAGATCCCGCTCGACGACGCCAAGACCTACGCGCTCTATGCCCGGGCCAAGACCGTGGCGGTGTTCCAGGTCGAAAGCTCGGGCATGATGGATGCGCTCAAGCGCATGAAGCCGACCTGCATCGAGGACATCGTGGCGCTGGTGGCGCTCTACCGCCCGGGCCCGATGGAGAACATCCCGGTCTATTGCGAAGTCAAGAACGGGCTGCGCGAGATCACCTCGGTGCATCCGCTGATCGACCACATCCTGGAGGAGACCCAGGGCATCATCGTCTACCAGGAACAGGTGATGCAGATCGCCCAGGTGATGGCGGGCTACAGCCTCGGCGGCGCCGACCTGTTGCGCCGCGCCATGGGCAAGAAGATCAAGGAGGCGATGGACGCCGAGCGGCCCAAATTCACCCAGGGGGCGATGGCCAACGGGGTGGACGAGAAGAAGGCCAAGGAGGTCTTCGACCTGCTGGAGAAATTCGCCAATTACGGCTTCAACAAGTCGCATGCCGCGGCGTATGCGGTGGTGTCCTACCAGACCGCCTGGCTGAAGGCGAACCACCCGGTCGAGTTCATGGCCGGGGTGATGAATTGCGACATCCACCTCACCGACAAGCTGGCGGTGTATTTCGAGGAGGTCCGCAAGGGGCTGGGCCTGCCCTGGGTGGCGCCCTGCGTGAACCGGTCGCTGGAGACCTTCGACGTGGTCGAGGGGCAGTTGGTCTATGCGCTGGGGGCGCTGAAGAATGTCGGCCTCGACGCCATGCGGCTGGTGGTCGAGGGCCGCGGCGGGACGCCCTTCGCCACGCTCTACGACCTCGCCCGGCGGGTCGATCTCAAGCGCGTCGGCAAGCGGCCGCTGGAGATGCTGGCCCGGGCCGGCGCCTTCGACGCGCTCGACCGCAACCGCCGCCGGGTCTTCGAGAGCCTGGACGCGCTGGTGGCCTATTCCGCGGCGGTGCACGAGCAGCGCGCCTCGGCGCAGGTCTCGCTTTTCGGCGAGGCCGGCGACGACCTGCCGGAGCCGCGGCTCGCCCCGGTGCCGGACTGGCTGCCGGCGGAGCGGCTCTCGGAGGAGTTCAAGGCGGTGGGCTTCTACCTCTCGGGCCACCCGCTCGACGATTACATGCCCGCCCTGCGCCGCGCCCAGGGCGGGGCGGCGAACTTCCTGACCCTCGAGGAGCTGACCCGCAAGGTCGAGGCCAAGGGCGCGATGATCGCCAAGCTCGCCGGCGTGGTGGCGGGCCGCCAGGAGCGCAAGTCGGCGCGCGGCAACCGCTTCGCCTTCTGCCAGCTCTCCGACCCGACCGGGGCCTACGAGGTGACGCTGTTCTCGGAGACGCTGGAAAAGGCCCGCGAGGCGCTGGAGACCGGCGCCAAGGTGATCGTCACCGTGGAGGCGACGATGGAGAGCGACCAGCTCAAGCTGCTGGGCCGTTCGGTGGCGCCCATCGAGGCGGCGATGGCGGGCGCCGGCGCCGCGGGGATGCGGATCTACCTCGACAGCCCGCAGGCCATCCCGCAGGTCGCCTCGGTGCTGCGCCGCGCCGCCGACCAGGCGCCGCGGGCCGGCCGCGGACCGATCCGGCTGATGCTCAGCGATGCCGGGCTGCCGGGCGAGGTGGAGCTCGATCTCGGCGAGGATTTCCCGGTCAGCCCGGAGATCCGCGGGGCGCTGAAATCGCTGGGCGGGATCCTCGCGGTCGAGGAATTCTGAGGCGCCGCGGGTCCCGGGCGGCGGCGCGGGCCGAGAGGGCGGCGGGGGGGGGGGGGGGGGGGGGGGGGGGGGGGGGGGGGGGGGGGGGGGGGGGGGGGGGGGGGGGGGGGGGGGGGGGGGGGGGGGGGGGGGGGGGGGGGAGGGGGGGGGGAGGGGGGAG
>NZ_JBTLRM010000004.1:16787-64462 GCF_054482755.1 Roseivivax sp. CAU 1761 | reverse complement strand
GGGCTGTCTGCCCCCCACAGGGCCGGGCGGCCCTGCTCCCCCCGAGGATATTTCGGCTCAGAAGAAGCGGCGGGGGCGCGCAAGCGGCCCCCGCGCCGTTGGCCGGGCGGTCAGGCGGCCGGCACGTCCTGTTCGGCCAGGGCGGCGTCGCAGCGGCCGCAGACCGCGGGATGGGCATGGCTGCCGACATCGGGCAGCACCTTCCAGCAGCGCTGGCACTTCTCGCCGGCGGCCGGCTCGAAGACCACGCCGAGGCCCGGCACCTCGGCCAGGCGGAAGGCCTCGGCCGGGGCCGGATCGGCGGTCAGGGCGATGCCCGAGGTGATGCAGACATCGTCGAACTGCACCGATTTCAGCGCCGCCAGGGTCTCGGCATCCTCGACATGGACGATCGGGGCGGCCTCCAGCGCGGCGCCGATCTCCTTGTCGCTGCGCCGGATCTCGAGCGCCGCGGTGACGACGCGCCGCGCCGCCCGCACCCGGGCCCATTTCGCCGCCAGGGCGGCGTCGCGCCAGGCCGCCGGCGTGGCCGGCATGTCCTGCAGGTGCACCGAGCTTTCGGCGCCGGGGAAACGTTCGAGCCAGACCTCCTCCATGGTGAAGGCCAGGACCGGCGCCAGCCAGGTGGTCAGGCGGTGGAACAGCAGGTCGAGCACGCTGCGCGCGGCGCGCCGGCGCGGCGTGTCGCCGTCGCAATAGAGCGCGTCCTTGCGGATGTCGAAGTAGAAGGCCGAGAGCTCCACCGTGCAGAAGTCGAAGAGCGCCCGGAACACGCCCTGGAAGTCGAAGGCGGCGTAGCCCTCGCGCACTTTCGTGTCGAGCTCGGCCAGGCGGTGCAGCACCCAGCGCTCGAGCTCGGGCATCTCGGCCGGGTCGGTGCGGTCGCGCTCCTCGAAATGCGCCAGCGCGCCGAGCAGGAAGCGCATGGTGTTCCTGAGCCGGCGGTAGCTGTCGGCGGTGCCCTTGAGGATCTCCGGGCCGATGCGCTGGTCGGCGGTGTAATCGGCCTGCGCCACCCAGAGCCGCAGCACGTCGGCGCCGTATTGCTTCACCACCTCCTCGGGCACCACGGTATTGCCGAGCGACTTGGACATCTTGTTGCCCTTGGCATCGAGGGTGAAGCCGTGGGTCACGACGTTGCGGTAGGGCGCGCGGCCGATCGTGCCGCAGGCCTGCAGCATCGAGGAATGGAACCAGCCGCGATGCTGGTCGGTGCCCTCCATGTAGACATCGGCGATGCCGTCTTCGCTGCCGTCCTCGCGGTCGCGCAGCACGAAGGCATGGGTCGAGCCGGAATCGAACCACACGTCGAGGATGTCGAAGACCTGGTCCCAGGCCTCGGGGTCGTGCTCGGCGCCGAGGAAGCGCGCCTTGGCGCCGGGCTTGTACCAGGCATCGGCGCCCTCGGCCTCGAAGGCCTCGAGGATGCGGGCATTGACGCCATCATCGCGCAGCAGGAAGTCGGGATCGGTGGGCTTGCCGCCGCGCCTGGTGAAGCAGGTCAGCGGCACGCCCCAGGCGCGCTGGCGCGACAGCACCCAGTCGGGGCGGCTCTCGATCATCGAGTAGAGCCGGTTGCGCCCGGTGCGCGGCGTCCAGGCGACGAGCTGGTCGATGGAGTTCAGCGCGCGTTCGCGGATGGTCTGGCCGTAGGTGTCCTGGCCGTCGCCGACGGGGCGGTCGATGGCGGCGAACCATTGCGGCGTGTTGCGGAAGATCACCGGCGCCTTGGAGCGCCAGGAATGCGGGTAGGAATGCTTGATCTTGCCGCGCGCCAGCAGGCCGCCGACCTCGACCAGCTTGTCGATCACCGCCTTGTTGGCGTCGCCCTCCTTGCCGTTGGGCTTGAGGATGCGGGTGCCGCCGAAGAACGGCAGGTCGGCACGGAAGGCGCCGTCATCCTCGACATTGTAGGTGATCACCTGTCCCAGCATGCCGAGATCGCGGTAGAGCTCGTATTCGTCCATGCCGTGCGAGGGCGCGCAATGCACGAAGCCGGTGCCCTCCTCGTCGGTGACGAAGGGCGCGGCGCGGAAGTCGCGCGGCGCGTCCCATTCGCCCGCCGAGCCCTCGGCGCCGGCCAGCGGATGGGCCAGCGTCATCCCCGCGAGCTGCGCCGGGGTGACGTCCGAGACGCGCCGCCACTGGCCGTCGGAGAGCCGCGCTTTGGCGAAGGTCTGGGCCGCCAGCTTGTCGGCCAGGATGAAGCGCTCGCCGGGCGCCGCCCAGCATTCCTCGGGCGTCTCGGTGACCTCGTAGAGGCCGTAGGAGAAGTCCGCGCCGTAGACCACCGCCTTGTTCGACGGGATGGTCCAGGGCGTGGTGGTCCAGATCACCACATGCGCGCCGATGAACTTCTCGGCGGTCTTCTGCAGCGTGTCGAACACCGCCTCGCGGGCCTCGTCGCTCTCCTCCTCGTCGGAGGTGTCGGCATCGGGCAGGGCGAAATCGGTGACGCGGAACTTCACCCAGATGGTGAAGCTCTCCTTGTCGTGGTACTCGACCTCGGCCTCCGCCAGGGCGGTCTTCTCCACCGGCGACCACATCACCGGCTTCGAGCCCTGGTAGAGCGTGCCGGTCATCAGGAATTTCTGGAATTCCTCGGCGATGATGCGCTCGGCGCGGAAATCCATCGTCAGGTAGGGCCGGTCCCAGGCGCCGGTGATGCCGAGGCGCTTGAACTCCTCGCGCTGGATGTCGATCCAGCCCTCGGCGAAGCGGCGGCATTCCTGGCGGAAATCGACGACGTCGACGCGGTCCTTGTCGAGCCCCTTGGCGCGGTACTGCTCCTCGATCTTCCACTCGATCGGCAGGCCGTGGCAGTCCCAGCCCGGCACGTAGCGCGCATCGTGCCCCATCATCTGGTGGCTGCGCACGATCATGTCCTTGATCGTCTTGTTCAGCGCGTGACCGATATGGAGGTGGCCGTTGGCGTAGGGCGGGCCGTCATGCAGGGTGAAGGGCGGGCGGCCCTCGGCGCGCTCGCGCAGGCGGTCGTAGATGCCGATCTCCTCCCACCGGACGAGCCAGTCGGGTTCGCGCTTGGGCAGGCCCGCCCGCATCGGGAACTCGGTGCGGGGCAGATTCAGGGTGTCTTTGTAGTCGGGGGTCTCGGCGCACATGACGGGCGTCCTCGGCGAAGCGGTCTCGGGAAGGGTCGGGCGGAGAGGGGCGGCGCGGCGGAGCAGACGCCATTGTCCCGGCGCAGCAGAAGCTTACCGCGCCGGGCCCGTAATTCGGATGAGGATTCCGAAAAGCTCCCGCATGGGCGCTGTATAGGAGGCCCGGCCGCGATGGTCCAGCCCGCCCGCGGCCCGCGGAAAACGGCGCAAGGGGCGGGGCCGGATGGGCCGCATCCCGCCGGTTCCCGCGATGCCGCGGCGCGGCGCGGCGGCGCTTGGCCGATGCCGGGCGGCGATCTCGGCGCCGGCCCGCCGGAATCCGGCGGCGGCGCGCGGCGCACTGGCATGGCGGCCCGACGGCGCCAATCTCTTCCCCATAGCCGCCATCGGCGCGGCGGGTCGCCCGCCGCCAAACCGCAAAGGAGAGATGCCATGGCCTATAGCGATCATACCACCCGGACGCCGCCGAACCGGGCCACCGACCCCTACGGGCAGCCTCTGCCCACCGATCCGGCGCTGCGCAGCCGCCGTCCCGGCACCGTTCTCGCGGGCCTGCTGGTGGCGGTGCTGCTGATCCTCGGACTGATCTTCGGCGCGGGCCTTCTGGGCTCCGACGACGCGGCGCCGCCGGCCGCCATCGAGAATGCCGAGACCCTGCCGCCGGGCGATGCGGCGGACGCCCCCGTGGCGGCCACGCCGCCGGCCGAGGGCGGGGCGGTCACCAGCCAGTGACGCGCCCAGGCTGCGGGCCGGTCGCCGGCCCGCGCGACGCCTCCGGACGGCCCTGATCGGGACCGGACCGTCTGACGATCCGGCCACCCGGCGTCCTCTCTCGGACCTGGACCGGTGCGGACCGTGACCGCGCCGTCCCCCACCGGAGCTGCAATTTCGGCGCTCCGGCCTCGGCGCCCGGCCCCTTCCCCCGGCCGGGCGCCCTTTTCGTGCCGGGACCGGCTGGCCCGTTTGCCCCCGTTTGCACTTGAAGATCGCGCCCCGCGCGACAACATCGGACCCGGTCCCCTTGGAGTCTCCGATGCACAACAACCGCCCCGACGCCATGCCGATGCTGCACGCCCCCGCCCCGGCGGTGGCCGAGCGCGAGAAGCTGGAGGGCGGCAAGCGCTTCGTGATGAAGACCCACTACGCCCCGGCCGGCGACCAGCCGACCGCCATCGCCGAGCTGGCCGCCGGGGTGCGCGACGGCGAGCGCAACCAGGTGCTGCTGGGCGCGACCGGGACCGGCAAGACCTTCACCATGGCCAAGGTGATCGAGGAGACCCAGCGCCCGGCGATCATCCTCGCCCCCAACAAGACGCTGGCCGCCCAGCTCTACGGCGAGTTCAAGCAGTTCTTCCCGGACAACGCGGTCGAGTATTTCGTCTCGTATTACGACTATTACCAGCCCGAGGCCTATGTGCCGCGCTCGGACACCTATATCGAGAAGGAATCCCAGATCAACGAGCAGATCGACCGGATGCGCCACTCGGCCACCCGGGCGCTGCTCGAACGCGACGACGTGATCATCGTGGCCTCGGTGTCGTGCATCTACGGCATCGGCTCGGTCGAGACCTATGGCGCCATGACGCTCGATCTCTTCGTCGGGCAGGACTACGACCAGCGCAAGGTGATGGCCGATCTGGTGGCGCAGCAATACCGGCGCAACGACCAGGCCTTCCAGCGCGGCTCCTTCCGGGTGCGCGGCGACGTGCTCGAGGTCTGGCCGGCGCACCTCGAGGACCGGGCCTGGCGGTTCTCCTTCTTCGGCGAGGAGCTGGAGGCGATCACCGAATTCGACCCGCTGACCGGCGAAAAGACCGGCAGCTTCGACCGCATCCGCGTCTACGCCAATTCGCATTACGTGACGCCGCGGCCGACGATGCAGCAGGCGGTGATCCAGATCAAGAAGGAGCTCCGCCAGCGGCTCGACCAGCTGGTCTCCGAGGGCAAGCTGCTCGAGGCGCAGCGGCTCGAGCAGCGCACCAATTTCGACATCGAGATGCTGGAGGCCACCGGCGTCTGCAACGGCATCGAGAACTATTCCCGCTACCTGACGGGCCGCGCGCCGGGCGAGCCGCCGCCGACGCTCTTCGAGTTCATCCCCGACAACGCCATCGTCTTCGCCGACGAAAGCCACGTCTCGGTGCCGCAGATCGGCGGCATGTATCGCGGCGACTACCGGCGCAAGTTCACGCTCGCCGAACACGGCTTCCGGCTGCCCTCCTGCATGGACAACCGCCCCCTCAAGTTCGAGGAATGGGACGCCATGCGGCCGCAATCGGTCTTCGTCTCGGCCACGCCCGCGGATTGGGAGCTCGACCAGGCCGGCGGCGTCTTCACCGAGCAGGTGATCCGCCCCACCGGGCTCTTGGATCCGCAGGTCGAGATCCGCCCCGTGGAGATGCAGGTCGACGACCTGCTGGACGAGATCCGCAAGGTCGCCGCCGACGGCTACCGGACGCTCGCCACGGTGCTGACCAAGCGCATGGCCGAGGACCTCACCGAATACCTGCACGAGCAGGGCATCCGGGTGCGCTACATGCATTCCGACATCGACACGATCGAGCGCATCGAGATCCTGCGCGACCTCCGCCTCGGCGCCTTCGACGTGCTGGTCGGCATCAACCTGCTGCGCGAGGGGCTCGACATCCCGGAATGCGGGCTGGTGGCCATCCTCGACGCCGACAAGGAGGGCTTCCTGCGCTCCGAGACCTCGCTGATCCAGACCATCGGCCGCGCCGCGCGCAACGCCGAGGGCCGGGTGATCATGTATGCCGACCGCATCACCGGCTCGATGGAGCGCGCCATGGGCGAGACCGAGCGCCGGCGCGAGAAGCAGATCGCCTACAACGCGGCCCACGGCATCACCCCCGCGACGATCAAGAAGAACGTCGAGGACATCCTCGCCGGGCTCTACAAGGGCGATGTCGACATGAACCGGGTGACGGCGCAGATCGACCCGAAGCGCCAGGGCTCCAACATGCAGGCAGTGCTCGACGGCCTGCGCGCCGACATGCGCAAGGCGGCCGAGAACCTCGAATTCGAGGAGGCGGCGCGGCTCCGCGACGAGGTCAAGCGGCTGGAGGCGGTGGATCTCGCCGTCGCCGACGACCCGCTGGCGCGCCAGCAGGCGGTCGAAAAGGCCTCGGACGCCGCCACCAAGGCCTCGGGCCGCTCCACCGCCGGCCGCCCGGGCCAGCGCGGCGGCAACGTTCAGCGCAGGAAGAAGCGCTGAGGGAACGGGTCAGACGGTTGCATCGTTCATTCCGCAAACGGCATATGCGGGAGCGACGCCAATGGAATACGGCATTTTCGGACTGATCGTCCTGATCCTCGACATCTACGCGATCTACCAGATCCTCACCTCCGGCGCCTCCACCGCCGCCAAGGTGATCTGGACGCTGGTCATCCTCGTCCTGCCGGTGCTCGGCTTCATCGCCTGGCTGGTCGCGGGGCCGCGGGGGCGGAAAGCGCGGGTTTGACGCATAAGGGGTGAGGCTGGGGGCAGCCGCACCTCGCAGAGGCGCACGCAGCGAATTACCGCTGCGCCGGCCGCTGTAGGCTTCAACGAGATTGGGCCAAACCGTGGCCCAATTTCTATATTACTTTTTCGGCTTCGTCGGAGTGGGAGCTGGCGGCCGAGTTGAAACTGTTGGACGAGGGGGGTTGTGACCGCCCTTCATTATTCCGCCCCGCTCGATCGTCGGTCGAACAGGCTTCGGCGGTTCCTTTCTGGACATCACAATCTCCTGTAGTGGGGAACTCAATCCAAACTTCTTCTCGTGGGAAAGACAGATAAATGTGGGGAGCTTCAGAGATTACATCAGCTTGAGCACTGTAGACGATTGCATCCCTCAAGAGAAGCTCTCGATATTCCTCCGTTTCTGAATAGGCGCTGATATATCCACAATAAATAAAATCATTCTTTAGGTCGCGGATGTTCACATAGTCGACGAAGGGTTGCGAACCATTAAATGTGAAGCTCCACACATCCTCTGTTCCAAATCGTCTGGTTGCTCCGATAAAATTCAGCACTCTCATGACGACGCGGTATTTTACCAGATAGAGCCAAATTATTGCTAGAGTGAGACTTACAGGGACGGACACCGCGATCTCGTCAGAGAATTCGTTGAGCCCTGTGGGGTCTCCTTCGGAAAAAACCGCTGATGTGAACTCTTGGTTAAATAACGTATAACCTAAATAAACTGTCGCATACGAGAATATTCCGAACAAAAAAGAGTTCAGCGCCAAAGTTGCTTTGTCAACTTTGGGGCCAGATCCGTACACCGCATCGAGATTAGCCCAAATAATTCCGGGCAAAAAACTAGCGCCAATTGAGCAAGGGCAATATTCATTGGGGAGGAGCGCCTTTCTCAAATCTCACACATCCAACTCCTCCACGAACCGCGCATTCTCCTGGATATACTGGAAGCGCAGTTCCGGCTTCTTGCCCATCAGGCGCTCGACCAGGTCGCCGGTCTCGCCGGGTTCGTCCTCGTCGATAGTGACCCGGATCAGGGTCCGGGTTTTGGGATCCATCGTCGTCTCCTTGAGGTCCTTGGCGTCCATCTCGCCCAGGCCCTTGAAGCGCTGCACGTCGATCTTGCCCTTGCCGCCGAGGCCCTTCTTCAGCCAGGCCTCCTTCTCGGCATCCGAAGCGACGTAGAGCCGCTTCGCCCCCTGCGTCAGCCGGTAGAGCGGCGGGCAGGCGAGGTAGAGGTGGCCGTTGTCGATCAGCGGCCGCATCTGGGCGTAGAAGAAGGTCATCAAGAGCGCCGCGATATGGGCACCGTCGACATCGGCGTCGGTCATGATGATGATCTTGTCGTAGCGCAGGTCGTCGAGGTTGAACTTGGTCCCCAGGCCCACGCCGAGCGCCTCGCAGAGATCGCGGATCTCGGCATTGGTGGTCAGCTTCGAGGAGGCCGCGCCCAGCACGTTGAGGATCTTGCCCTTCAGCGGCAGCAGCGCCTGGCTCTCGCGGAAGCGCGCGCCCTTGGCCGAGCCGCCGGCCGAGTCGCCCTCGACGATGAACAGCTCGGTGCCCTCGCGGTTCTTGTTGGTGCAGTCGGTGAGCTTGCCGGGCAGGCGCAGCTTCTTGGTCGCCGACTTGCGCGCCGTCTCCTTCTCCTGCCGGCGCCGCAGCCGCTCCTCGGCGCGCAGCACGAGGAAGTCGAGGATGGCGCCGGCGGATTTGGTGTCGGCGGCCAGCCAGTTGTCGAAATGGTCGCGCACCGCGCCCTCGACCAGCTTCGCCGCCTCGGTGGTGGCCAGCCGGTCCTTGGTCTGGCCGACGAATTCCGGCTCGCGGATGAAGCACGACACCAGCGCGCAGCCGCCGGCGATCAGGTCCTCGCGGGTGATCTGCTGCGCCTTGCGGTTGTTGACGAGCTCGCCATAGGCGCGGATGCCCTTGAGGATGGCGGCCCAGAAGCCGGCCTCGTGGGTGCCGCCCTCGGGGGTCGGCACGGTGTTGCAGTAGGATTGGGTGAAGCCGTCGCGCGACGGCGTCCAGTTGATCGCCCATTCGACCTTGCCGGGCGCGTCGAACTTCTCGCGGAAGGACACCGCGCCGGCGAAGGGCTGCGCGGCGTAGGTGGTGGCGCCGCCCAGCGTCTCGGTCAGGTAGTCGGCGAGGCCGCCGGGGAAGTGGAAGCTGGCCTCGGTGGGCGTCTCGCCGTCCTCGATGGCGCTCTTCCAGCGGATCTCCACGCCCGAGAACAGGTAGGCCTTGGAGCGCACCATCTTGAACAGCCGCGCCGGTTTGAAGCGGTGATGGCCGAAGATCTCCTCGTCGGCATGGAAGGTCACCGTGGTGCCGCGCCGGTTCGGCGCCTGGCCGACCTTGGCGGCGGGGCCGAGCGGCTTGCCGCGCGAGAAGCGCTGCTCCCAGAGCTCGCGGTTGCGCGCCACCTCGACGACCATCGAATCCGAAAGCGCGTTGACCACGCTGGCGCCGACGCCGTGCAACCCGCCCGAGGTCTCGTAGGCCTTGCCGGAGAACTTGCCGCCGGCATGGAGCGTGCAGAGGATGACCTCGAGCGCCGACTTGCCGGGAAATTTCGGATGCGGGTCGATCGGGATGCCGCGGCCGTTGTCGCGGATGGTGACCGCGTGATCGGCGTGCAGCTCCACCTCGATGCGGTTGGCGTGGCCGGCCACCGCCTCGTCCATCGAGTTGTCGAGCACCTCGGCCACCAGATGGTGCAGGGCGCGCTCGTCGGTGCCGCCGATATACATGCCGGGCCGCTTGCGGACCGGTTCGAGACCTTCGAGGACTTCGATGGAGGAGGCGTCGTAATCGCCGGGCTGGGTCCCGGTGAGGAGGTCTTCGGCCATGGGCTGCTCGTATCCTGGTGTCTGGGGCGCCATTGGCCAGCGATTATGGCAGAGCGGCGGGACAGGGAAAAGGCCGGGCGGGGACTTGCGCCCGGAGCGGCGGCTGCTAGCGTCGCTCTCCCAGAGATGCGCTTCGAGGAGGAGACGATGCCCGCATCCCATGTCTATGTGCCGCCGCGCGACACCCGACTGCCGGTGCCCGGCGCCCCCGGCGACGCCTGGCGGATGCACAACCCGCGCCGCGGCGGCTGCCGCGCCAGCGGCTGCGAGGGCTTCGCGGAGACCGGGGAAAGCCCGATCTGCGGCGCCTGCGGGCATCACAACCGCGAACACGAACCCTGCTGAGGATCCCGTCATGGCTGCCGCGCCGCTTTCGGAGAATGCCCGCGGCGCGCTGCTGATGATGGGGGCGATGGCCGCCTTCACCTGCAACGACGCGCTGGTCAAGCGCGCCGGGGCGGAGCTGCCGCTGATGCAGATCCTGGTGATCCGCGGCGCCGTGGCGAGCCTTGCCATCCTGCTCTTGGCCTGGGCCGCGGGCGGGCTGCGCCGGCCCGGGCGCCGCGACGGGCTCCTGATCGCGCTGCGCAGCGCGGCGGAGATCGGCGCCACCTGGTTCTTCCTGACCGCGCTGATGCGGATGCCGCTGGCCAATGTCACGGCGATCCTGCAGACCCTGCCGCTCACCGTGACGCTGGCCGGGGCGCTGGTCTTCGGCGAGACGGTGGGCTGGCGCCGCGGCCTGGCCATCGCCGTGGGCTTTGCCGGAATGCTGCTGATCGTGCGCCCGGGCAGCGCCGAATTCGACGCCAACGCGCTCTACGCGATGGCCGCGGTGGCCTTCGTGACGGTGCGCGACCTCGCGGTGCGGCGGCTCTCGGCGGCGGTGCCGAGCCTCACCGTGACGCTGGCCGGCAGCCTGTCGGTGACGCTCTTCGCGGCGGCGCTGAGCGCCGGGGTGCCGTGGCAGCCGGTGCCGGCGGGGGCCGGGGCGCTGGTGCTCGGCGCGGCGGGCTTCGTGATCTTCGGCTATCTGATGAGCGTCGCGGCGATGCGGGTGGGTGAGGTCGCGGTGGTGGCGCCGTTCCGCTATACCGGGCTGCTCTGGGCGCTGGGCCTGGGCTGGGCGCTGTTCGGCGACTGGCCGCGGCCGCTGACCCTGGTGGGCGCGGCGCTGATCGCCGCCACCGGCCTCTTCACGCTCTGGCGCGAGGCCCGCGCGCGGCGCCGCGGCGGGGCGGTGATCGGCGCCGCCCGTGCCGCTCCGGTGGCCGCCGGCGCGCCGCCGCCGCGGCGCTAGAGCAGGGGCACCGGCGCGGCGCTAGGGCAGGGGTGCCGGCGCGGCGCTAGGGCAGGGGCGCCGGCGCCGCGTAGACCCGGCGGACATGGTCGGCGTCGATGGCGAAGCGGCGCCGGAACAGCGCCTCCCCGGCCGCGTCGAGCCGCGGCAGGGCCCGGCCCTCGGCATCGCCGCGCTGGCGGGAATCGTTGTGATCGTTGTGGCCGCGGACATACATCGCCGGGGCGTGGAAGGTCAGCGTCGGCATGAAGCGGTTGATCCGCTCATGGGCGAAATTCATGATCGATTGCCGCGTCCCGCCGGCCACCGCCACGGCCTGGGCCACGCCCCAATAGGGCCGCACGATCTCCTCGGCACACAAACCCGTTTCATCGGCCCGGGCGACGTAGCCGCGGTTCCAGTCGAAGCCCATCAGCGGCGCCCGCGCGAGGATCGGCGCGGCGTCCCGCGCGGCCTGCCGCAGGCTGGCGACGAAATCCACCGCCACCGCGTCGTCGTCGTCGTGGCGGAATTGCAGGCAGGGCGCGTCGGGGTCGCGCCGCGCGGCGTTCAGCACCGCGCGGCAGACCTGGCGGTGCGGCCCCGGCGGCCGGGCGACGATGCGCGCCTGCGGCAGGTCGGCCAGCAGCGCCTCGAGCCGCGCCCGGTAGGGCCGGGGCAGGCTGTCGCCGATCAGCACGACGAAGCTGAACTCCGGGTCGGTCTGGGCCTTCAGCCCGGGCAGGCAGACGGTCTCGAACTGCCGGAACCGCGCCTCCAGCCGGGCCGGGGCGTAGAGATAGGCGATGCGCTCGCCGATGCTGTCATGGCCGACCTGGAAGCCGCCCTCGGCCGGCCAGGAGAAGCGGCAGAAGCCGATCACTTGCATTCTCGCCGCCCTCTCGTGCATATCCCGGTGGCCCGCTCCGCGCGCCAGACTGACAGCGCCGCGGGCCCCCGGCAAGCGGCCCGTCCGGCCGCTCCGCGCCGGTGCCGCCGCGACCGCCGGAGGCGCTGTTGACAAGCCCGGCGACTCTCCATATACGCGCCGCATCTCGGCCCGGGGTCCGCCCCGCGGCCGACAGCAGCAGAACCGAAGCGGTCACGATCCGGGCCATGCCATGCGCCCCGATCCTCTGGAACCTCCCGCGTCGTCCCGGAACGAGGGACGTATGCGGTTTTTTGCGTCGCCCGGGAACCGGGCGGTACGAGGCCGGAGCCGCCAGGGGCCTGTTGCGCGAAACGCCGGGGTCTTGCGGACGCGCGAGGGCCTGAACCATCAGAACCCGCACGGGCCAGTCCCGCGCACCACATATGTGAGATACACGGGGATAAGACCGGAATGCCAACGATCCAGCAGCTGATCCGCAAGCCGCGGCAGCCCAAAGTCAAGCGCTCGAAGTCGATGCATCTCGAGCAGTGCCCGCAGAAGCGCGGCGTCTGCACGCGCGTCTACACCACCACGCCGAAGAAGCCGAACTCGGCAATGCGGAAGGTGGCCAAGGTCCGTCTGACCAATGGCTACGAGGTGATCAGCTACATTCCGGGCGAGAGCCACAACCTGCAGGAGCACTCGGTTGTGCTGATCCGCGGGGGCCGGGTGAAGGACCTTCCGGGCGTGCGCTACCACATCCTGCGCGGCGTGCTCGACACCCAAGGCGTCAAGGACCGCAAGCAGCGCCGTTCGAAGTATGGCGCCAAGCGCCCGAAATAAGAGGTACGAGAGATGTCCCGTCGTCACGCTGCCGAAAAGCGCGAAATCCTGCCCGACGCCAAGTATGGCGACCGGGTCCTGTCGAAGTTCATGAACAACCTGATGGTCGACGGCAAGAAGTCCGTCGCCGAGGGCATCGTCTACAACGCGCTCGACCGGGTCGAGGCCAAGGTCAAGCGCGCGCCGGTGGAGATCTTCCACGAGGCGCTCGACAACATCAAGCCGTCGGTCGAGGTCCGCTCGCGCCGGGTCGGTGGTGCCACCTACCAGGTCCCCGTGGAGGTGCGCCCCGAGCGTCGCGAGGCCCTGGCCCTGCGCTGGCTCATCGACGCGTCGCGCAAGCGCAACGAGAACACGATGGAAGAGCGCCTGGCGGGCGAGCTCCTCGATGCGGTCAATTCCCGCGGTGCCGCGGTGAAGAAGCGCGAGGACACGCACAAGATGGCCGATGCCAACAAGGCATTCAGCCACTACCGCTGGTAATCCGAACTCAAGCCTGAGGACCTACCCAATGGCACGCGAATATTCCCTCGAGCGCTACCGGAACTTCGGGATCATGGCGCATATCGATGCGGGCAAGACGACCTGCACCGAGCGCGTCCTGTTCTACACCGGCAAGTCGCACAAGATCGGCGAAGTCCATGACGGCGCCGCGACGATGGACTGGATGGAGCAGGAGCAGGAGCGGGGGATCACCATCACCTCGGCTGCGACCACCACCTTCTGGTTCCGCACCGAGGACGGCAAGAACCCGACCGGCATCTACGGCGACACGCCGGAAGAGGCCCGCTTCCGCTTCAACATCATCGACACGCCCGGCCACGTCGACTTCACGATCGAGGTGGAGCGCTCGCTCGCCGTGCTCGACGGCGCGATCTGCGTGCTGGACGCCAATGCCGGCGTCGAGCCCCAGACCGAGACCGTCTGGCGTCAGGCCGACCGCTACAAGGTCCCGCGCATCGTCTTCGTCAACAAGATGGACAAGATCGGCGCCGACTTCTTCAACTGCGTGAAGATGATCAAGGACCGCACCGGTGCCACCCCGGCCCCGATCCAGCTGCCGATCGGCGCCGAGGATCAGCTCGAGGGCATCGTCGACCTCGTGACCATGAAGGAATGGGTCTGGAAGGGCGAGGATCTGGGCGCCTCCTGGGTCATCCAGGACATCCGTGACGAGCTCAAGGACCAGGCCGAGGAATACCGTGCCAACCTCGTCGAGCTCGCCGTCGAGATGGACGACGACGCCATGGAGAAGTACCTCGAAGGCGAAGAGCCCGACCTGCCGACCCTGCGGACGCTGATCCGCAAGGGCACGCTGGAGATGGCCTTCGTTCCGGTGCTCGCCGGCTCGGCGTTCAAGAACAAGGGCGTGCAGCCCCTGCTGAACGCGGTGATCGACTACCTGCCGGGTCCGCTCGACGTGCCGCCCTACATGGGCTTCTCGCCCGATGACGAGACCGAAGAGCGCAACATCGCCCGCCGTCCGGGCGACACCGAGCCCTTCGCCGGTCTGGCCTTCAAGATCATGAACGACCCGTTCGTGGGCTCGCTGACCTTCACCCGGATCTATTCCGGCCTGCTGGAGAAGGGCGGTTCCGTCCTGAACTCCACCAAGGGCAAGAAGGAACGCATCGGCCGGATGATGATGATGCACTCGAACTCCCGCGAGGAGATCGATTGGGCCGGCTCCGGCGACATCATCGCGCTGGCGGGTCTGAAGGACACCACCACGGGCGACACGCTCTGCGACGCCGCCAAGCCGGTGGTTCTGGAGACCATGACCTTCCCCGACCCGGTGATCGAGATCGCCGTCGAGCCGAAGACCAAGGCCGACCAGGAGAAGATGTCCGCCGGTCTGCAGCGCCTGGCCGCAGAGGACCCGTCCTTCCGCGTCGAGACCGACATCGAGTCGGGCCAGACGATCATGAAGGGCATGGGCGAACTGCATCTCGACATCCTGGTCGACCGCCTCAAGCGGGAGTTCAAGGTCGAGGCCAATATCGGCGCGCCGCAGGTGGCCTATCGCGAGACCATCCGCCAGAAGATCGAGCACACCTACACCCACAAGAAGCAGTCGGGTGGCTCGGGTCAATTCGCCGAGGTCAAGCTCGAGATCATGCCGACCGAGCCGGGCGAGGGCTATTCCTTCGAGTCCCGCATCGTCGGCGGCTCGGTGCCGAAGGAATACATCCCCGGCGTCGAGAAGGGCATCAAGTCGGTGATGGACAGCGGTCCGCTCGCGGGCTTCCCGGTGATCGACTTCAAGGTGGCGCTGATCGACGGCAAGTTCCACGACGTCGACTCCTCGGTCCTGGCCTTCGAGATCGCGTCGCGGATGTGCATGCGGGAAGGCCTGAAGAAGGCCGGCGCGCAGCTGCTCGAGCCGATGATGAAGGTCGAGGTGGTCACCCCGGAGGAATATACCGGTTCGATCATCGGCGACCTGACCTCGCGGCGCGGCCAGGTGACCGGTCAGGATCCGCGCGGCAACGCCGTGGCGATCCACGCCATGGTGCCGCTGGCCAACATGTTCGGCTACATCAACAACCTGCGCTCGATGTCCTCGGGCCGCGCGCAGTTCACGATGCAGTTCGACCATTACGATCCGGTGCCGCAGAACATCTCGGACGAGATCCAGAAGCAGTACGCCTGATCCGGGTGGCGGGCTGAGGCCCGCCCTACCCACCATTCGTAGGCCGGGCCCGGGCCCGGCACCCGCAACGAGAAGGAGCCAGTTTCATGGCAAAGGAAAAGTTCGAACGCGGCAAGCCGCATTGCAACATCGGCACGATCGGGCACGTGGACCACGGCAAGACCACGCTGACCGCCGCGATCACCAAGTATTTCGGCGATTTCCGCGCCTATGACCAGATCGACGGCGCGCCGGAGGAGAAGGCCCGCGGGATCACCATCTCGACCGCGCATGTGGAATACGAGACCGACGCGCGGCACTACGCCCATGTCGACTGCCCGGGCCATGCCGACTACGTGAAGAACATGATCACCGGGGCGGCGCAGATGGACGGCGCGATCCTGGTGGTGAACGCCGCCGACGGCCCGATGCCGCAGACCCGCGAGCACATCCTGCTCGGCCGTCAGGTCGGCATCCCGGCGATGGTGGTGTTCCTCAACAAGGTCGACCAGGTCGACGACGAGGAGCTCCTGGAGCTGGTCGAGATGGAGGTGCGCGAGCTGCTCTCCGAGTACGACTTCCCGGGCGACGACATCCCGATCGTGGCGGGCTCGGCGCTGGCGGCGATGGAAGGCCGCGACCCGGAGATCGGCGAGAACAAGATCCGCGAGCTGATGGCCGCCGTGGACGAGTACATCCCGCAGCCCGAGCGCGCCGTCGACCAGCCCTTCCTGATGCCGATCGAGGACGTGTTCTCGATCTCCGGCCGCGGCACCGTGGTCACCGGCCGGGTCGAGCGCGGCGTCATCAACGTGGGCGACGAGATCGAGATCGTCGGCATCCGCGACACCAAGAAGACCACCTGCACCGGCGTCGAGATGTTCCGCAAGCTGCTCGACCGCGGCGAGGCCGGCGACAATATCGGCGCGCTGCTGCGCGGCGTCGACCGTGAGGGCGTCGAGCGCGGCCAGGTGCTCTGCAAGCCCGGCTCGGTGACCCCGCACACCAAGTTCGAGGCCGAGGTCTACATCCTGACCAAGGAGGAGGGCGGCCGCCACACGCCGTTCTTCGCCAACTATCGTCCGCAATTCTACTTCCGGACCACCGACGTGACCGGCACCGTGTCGCTGCCCGAGGGCACCGAGATGGTGATGCCCGGCGACAACCTGAAATTCGTCGTCGAGCTGATCGCCCCGATCGCCATGGAAGACGGCCTGCGCTTCGCCATCCGCGAAGGCGGCCGCACCGTCGGCTCGGGCGTCGTCTCGAAGATCGTCGAGTGATCCGCACCGCCGCGCCCCGCTCCCGGGGCCGGCAGAGCTACCGCGAGGACGCCGGCCGCTGTGCCGGCGTCTGACCGACCGGGTTCGACGAGGCGGCGGGGTGGTCCCGTCTCCTCCTCTCAACCCCCACAGCCGACAAAGGCGAGAGAAATGCAAAGCCAGAACATTCGCATCCGGCTCAAGGCGTTCGATTACCGCGTGCTGGATGCCAGCACCCAGGAGATCGTGAACACCGCGAAGCGGACCGGGGCCGACGTCCGGGGCCCGATCCCGCTGCCGAACAAGATCGAGCGGTTCACCGTCCTGCGCGGTCCGCACGTCAACAAGAAGTCGCGCGACCAGTGGGAGATCCGCACCCACAAGCGTCTGCTCGACATCGTCGATCCGACCCCGCAGACCGTGGACGCGCTGATGAAGCTCGACCTCGCCGCGGGTGTCGACGTCGAGATCAAGGTGTAAGGAGGGCAGGTTCAGATGCGCTCTGGAGTCATCGCAAAGAAGGTCGGCATGACCCGGCTCTTCCTGGAGGACGGGAAGCAGGTTCCCGTGACCGTCCTTCAACTCGACAAGCTGCAGGTCGTGGCGCAGCGCACCGTCGAGGCGCACGGCTATTCCGCCGTGCAGCTCGGCTGCGGCTCGATCAAGCCGAAGAACGTCTCGAAGCCGATGCGCGGCCACTTCGCCGTCGCCAAGGTCGAGCCCAAGCGCAAGGTCGCGGAATTCCGCGTCGCGCCGGAGAACCTGATCAATGTCGGTGAGGAGATCACCGCCGATCATTACTTCGAGGGCCAGTACGTCGACGTCTCCGGCACCTCGATCGGCAAGGGCTTCGCCGGTGCCATGAAGCGGCACAATTTCGGCGGCCTGCGCGCCTCGCACGGCGTGTCGATCAGCCACCGCTCGCACGGCTCGACCGGCCAGTGTCAGGATCCCGGCAAGGTCTTCAAAGGCAAGAAGATGGCCGGCCACATGGGCGCCGTCCGGGTCACCACGCAGAACCTGCAGGTGGTCAAGACCGACGCCGATCGCGGCCTGATCATGATCAAGGGCGCGGTGCCGGGCTCGAAGGGCGGCTGGGTGACGATCAAGGACGCGGTCAAGAAGCCCGTGCCCGAGAACATCATCCTGCCCGCGGCGCTGAAATCCGCTGCCGACGAGGCCAAGCGTCTGGCCGAGGAAGCCGCGCGCCAGGCCGAGGAAGAGGCCCGCGCCGCCGAGGAGGCCCGTCTCGCCGAGGAGGCCGCCCAGCAGGAGGCCGCGCTCAAGGAAGCCGAGGCCGAGATCTCCGAGGAGACGGCGGACACCGACAAGTCGGACGCCGAGAAGAAGGACGGTGAGGCATGAAACTCGACGTGATCAAGCTCGACGGCGAGACCGCGGGTTCGGTCGATCTGGGCGACGAGATCTTCGGTCTCGAACCCCGCGCCGACATCCTGCACCGGGTGGTCCGCTGGCAGCGCAACAAGGCGATGCAGGGCACCCACTCGACGCTCGGCCGCTCCGAGGTCAGCTACTCGACCAAGAAGATCTACCGCCAGAAGGGCACCGGCGGCGCACGCCACGGCTCCCGCAAGGCGCCGATCTTCCGCAAGGGTGGCATCTACAAGGGGCCGACGCCCCGCAGCCACGCCCACGACCTGCCCAAGAAGGTCCGGGCGCTGGGTCTGAAGCACGCGCTTTCGGCGAAGGCGAAGGAAGGCCGTCTGGTCATCCTCGAATCGACCGAGACCGACGGCAAGACCAAGTCGCTGGCCAAGGCGGTCCGCGATCTCGGCTGGAAGAAGGCGCTGGTGATCGACGGCGCGCAGGTCAATGACGGCTTCGCGCGCGCGGCCGCCAACATCGACGGGCTGGACATCCTGCCCTCGATGGGCGCGAACGTGTACGACATCCTGAAGCGGGACACCCTGGTGATCACCCGCGCCGGTGTCGAAGCTCTGGAGGCCCGGCTGAAATGAGCGCGAAGGCAGAACAGTACGACGTGATCCGCAAGCCCGTGATCACCGAGAAGTCCACCCTGGTGTCCGAGGACAACAAGGTGGTGTTCGAGGTGGCCATGGACTCGACCAAGCCGCAGATCCGCGACGCGGTCGAGGCGCTGTTCGGGGTCAAGGTGAAGGCGGTCAACACCGCCATCACCAAGGGCAAGGTGAAGCGCTTCCGCGGTCAGAAGGGCCGCCGCGCCGACACCAAGAAAGCCTATGTGACGCTGGTCGAGGGAAACACCATCGACGTCACCACCGGCCTCTGATAGAGAGCCGCGACTCACTCGGCGTGGCCCCGGGACCATCCCTCGGGGCCACGTCTTTTCGCCGGGGACCTTCGGGGCCCTGTATCCGACGATGGGGGCAACCCCATCCGACACGTGGCGGCGCTTCCCGGTCCCGGGCGGCGGCCGCCGACTGACAACGGAAGACAGGAAGCATGGCACTCAAGTCGTACAAGCCGACGACGCCGGGCCAGCGCGGGCTGGTGCTGATCGACCGTTCGGAGCTGTGGAAGGGACGTCCCGTCAAGGCACTCACCGAGGGTCTGACGAAGAAGGGCGGTCGCAACAACACCGGACGGATCACTGCACGCCGCCGTGGCGGGGGCGCGAAGCGTCTCTATCGCATCGTCGATTTCAAGCGCACGAAGTTCGACGTGCAGGGCACCGTGGCACGGATCGAATACGACCCGAACCGCACCGCCTTCATCGCCCTCATCCAGTACGATGACGGCGAACAGGCCTACATCCTCGCGCCGCAGCGCCTCGCCATCGGCGACCGCGTGCTGTCGAGCGCCAAGGCCGACATCAAGCCGGGCAACGCGATGCCGTTCTCCGGCATGCCGATCGGCACGATCGTGCACAACATCGAGCTGAAGCCGGGCAAGGGCGGGCAGATCGCGCGCGCCGCCGGCACCTACGCCCAGTTCGTCGGCCGCGACGGCGGCTACGCCCAGATCCGCCTGTCCTCGGGCGAGCTGCGCCTGGTGCGCCAGGAATGCATGGCGACGGTCGGCGCGGTGTCCAACCCGGACAACTCGAACCAGAACATCGGCAAGGCCGGTCGGAACCGCCACTACGGCAAGCGGCCGAGCGTCCGCGGCGTGGTGATGAACCCGATCGATCACCCGCATGGCGGCGGCGAAGGCCGCACCTCGGGCGGCCGTCACCCGGTTACCCCGTGGGGCAAGCCGACCAAGGGTGCCCGGACCCGCAACCCCAACAAGGCGTCGTCGAAGCTCATCATTCGCTCGCGCCACGCCAAGAAGAAAGGGCGGTAATCCATGACGCGCTCTGTTTGGAAAGGCCCCTTCGTCGATGCCTACGTCCTGAAGAAGGCCGAGGCAGCACGGGATTCGGGCCGCAACGAAGTCATCAAGATCTGGTCGCGGCGCTCCACCATCCTGCCGCAATTCGTGGGTCTCACCTTCGGCGTCTACAACGGCCACAAGCACGTGCCGGTGAACGTCACCGAGGACATGATCGGCCAGAAGTTCGGGGAATACTCGCCGACGCGGACCTATTACGGTCACGCTGCCGACAAGAAAGCCAAGAGGAAGTAAGCCATGGGCAAGGATAAGAATCCCCGCCGCGTGGCGGACAACGAGGCGATGGCCAAGCTGCGCATGCTGCGCACCTCGCCCCAGAAGCTCAACCTCGTTGCGGCGCTCATCCGCGGCAAGAAGGTCGACAAGGCTCTCAACGACCTGACCTTCTCGAAGAAGCGCATCGCGATCGACGTCAAGAAGTGCCTGCAATCGGCAATCGCCAACGCCGAGAACAACCACGGTCTCGACGTCGACGAGCTGGTGGTGGCCGAGGCCTGGGTCGGCAAGAACCTGGTGATGAAGCGCGGCCGTCCGCGGGCGCGCGGCCGGTTCGGACGCATCCTCAAGCCGTTCTCGGAAATCACCATCAAGGTGCGTCAGATCGAGGAGCAAGCCTAATGGGTAACAAGACCAATCCGATCGGCATGCGCCTCCAGGTCAACCGCACCTGGGACAGCCGCTGGTACGCCGATACCAAGGACTACGGGAACCTGCTGCTCGAGGATCTGCGGATCCGCGACTTCATCCACAAGGAGTGCAAGCAGGCCGGCGTCGCGCGGATCATCATCGAGCGCCCGCACAAGAAGTGCCGGGTGACGATCCACGCCGCCCGTCCCGGCGTCATCATCGGCAAGAAGGGCGCCGACATCGAGTCGCTGCGCAAGAAGCTCGGCCGGATGACCGACAGCGAGCTGCACCTCAACATCGTCGAGGTGCGCAAGCCGGAACTCGACGCGCGTCTGGTGGGGGAATCGATCGCCCAGCAGCTCGAGCGCCGGGTGTCGTTCCGCCGCGCCATGAAGCGCGCGGTGCAGAACGCCATGCGCATGGGTGCCCTGGGCATCCGGGTGAACCTGTCGGGCCGCCTCGGCGGCGCCGAGATCGCCCGGACCGAATGGTACCGCGAGGGCCGGGTGCCGCTGCACACGCTGCGCGCGGACATCGACCACGCCCATGTCGAGGCGGCGACGCCCTACGGCATCATCGGGATCAAGGTCTGGATCTTCAAAGGCGAGATCATGGAGCACGATCCCCAGGCCCGCGACCGTCGTTCGCAGGAACTCCAGGACGGACCGGCCCCGCGTGGCGCCGGCGGCCGCCGCTGAGGAGGACTGACACATGCTGCAACCGAAACGGACGAAGTTCCGCAAACAGCACAAGGGCCGGATCCACGGCGAGGCGAAGGGCGGGTCCGACCTGAACTTCGGCACCTACGGCCTCAAGGCGACCCAGCCGGAGCGCATCACCGCGCGCCAGATCGAGGCCGCCCGCCGGGCCATGACGCGCCACATGAAGCGTCAGGGCCGCGTCTGGATCCGCATCTTCCCGGACGTGCCGGTCTCCTCCAAGCCCACCGAGGTCCGGATGGGTAAGGGCAAGGGCTCGGTCGATTACTGGGCCGCCCGGGTGAAGCCCGGCCGGGTGATGTTCGAGATCGACGGCGTCGGCGAGGAGATCGCCCGCGAGGCGCTGCGCCTGGCCTCGATGAAGCTGCCGATCAAGACCCGGATCGTGGTCCGCGAGGACTGGTGATCCGCCGGGCGGCCCGGCCGCCCGCGACGCTCCAAGCAAGGCCCCCGCGGCGCTGCCGGCGGGGGCCTTCGCACACCCGCCCCGGGCGGCGCCGCGCGCGCCCGGCGATTTCCCGCAGCCCGCCCTTGCCACGCCGGCGCATCGGCGCTATAGGGCGCGCTCATCCACGGACTCCACCGGAATCAGGGTGACCCTCGCAGACGGGGAGGGGCCCTCCGGTGATGTTGAAGAAAGGGGCGACATGAACGCCAGCGAACTCCGTGACAAGACCCCGGACGAACTCCGGGACCAGCTTGTCCAGCTCAAGAAAGAGGCCTTCAACCTGCGCTTCCAGCAGGCCACCGGGCAGCTCGAGAACACCGCGCGGATGCGGTCCGTGCGCCGCGACGTGGCACGCGTGAAGACCGTGCTGAACCAGAAGGCCGCCGACGCGGCCTCCGCAGAATAAGAGGGACGGACATGCCCAAGCGTATTCTTCAAGGCACCGTGACCTCGACGGCCAACGCCCAGACCGTCACCGTCTCGGTCGAGCGCCGCTTCAAGCACCCCGTGCTGCAGAAGACCATCCGCAAGTCCAAGAAATACCGCGCCCATGACGAGGCGGGGTCGTTCTCGGTCGGCGATACGGTGCGCATCATCGAATGCGCCCCGAAATCCAAGACGAAACGCTGGGAGGTGATCGCGGAGTGATCCGCGGCCACCTTTCCGTTTGATCGAAACCCCGGGGATTTAACCAGAAAAGCCTCGGAAGGTCGGGAGAAACCACATGATCCAGATGCAGACCAATCTGGATGTCGCTGACAATTCCGGTGCCCGGAAGGTTCAGTGCATCAAGGTCCTGGGTGGGTCCAAGCGCAAATATGCGTCCGTCGGCGACATCATCGTCGTCTCGGTAAAGGAAGCCATCCCGCGCGGCCGCGTGAAGAAGGGCGATGTCCGCAAGGCCGTCGTCGTGCGCACCGCCAAGGAAGTCCGTCGCGAGGACGGCACCGCGATCCGCTTCGACCGCAACGCCGCCGTGATCCTGAACAATGCGGGCGAGCCGGTCGGCACCCGTATCTTCGGGCCGGTCGTGCGCGAGCTGCGGGCGAAGAACTTCATGAAGATCATCTCGCTGGCTCCGGAGGTGCTCTGATGGCTGCGAAACTCCGCAAGGGTGACAAGGTGATCGTGCTTGCCGGCAAGGACAAGGGCAAGCAGGGCACCATCACGCAGGTGATGCCGAAGGACGGCAAGGCCGTCGTCGAGGGCATCAACATGGCCGTGCGCCACCAGCGTCAGACCCAGACCAACCAGGGTGGCCGCCAGCCCAAGGCGCTGCCGATCGACCTGTCGAACCTCGCCCTCGTCGATGCCAACGGCAAGCCGACCCGCGTCGGTTTCCGCGTGGACGGCGACAAGAAGGTCCGCTTCGCCAAGACCACGGGGGACGCGATCGATGCTTGATGCTCAGAACTACACCCCGCGTCTGCGGCAGCTGTTCCGCGACGAGATCAAGGCCAAGCTCAAGGAAGAGTTCGGCTACAAGAACGACCTGCAGATCCCGCGTCTGGACAAGATCGTTCTGAACATCGGCTGCGGCGCCGAGGCGGTCCGCGACAGCAAGAAGGCCAAGTCGGCGCAGGAAGACCTGTCCCGCATTGCCGGCCAGCACGCCGTCGTGACCAAGGCCAAGAAGTCGATCGCCGGCTTCCGCGTCCGCGAAGAGATGCCGCTGGGCGCCAAGGTGACCCTGCGCGGCGACCGGATGTACGATTTCCTCGACCGCCTGATCACCGTGGCGATGCCGCGCATCCGCGACTTCCGCGGTGTGAAGCCGAGCTTCGACGGTCGCGGCAACTTCGCGATGGGCATCAAGGAGCACATCGTCTTCCCGGAAATCGACTTCGACAAGGTCGACGAGGTCTGGGGCATGGACGTGATCATCACGACCACCGCCGCGACCGACGCGGAGGCGCAGGCGCTTCTGAAGCACTTCAACATGCCGTTCACGAGCTGAGGGGATACGGATTATGGCCAAGAAATCCATGGTCGAACGCCAGAAGAAGCGTGAGCGGCTCGTGGCACAATATGCCGAGAAGCGCGCGTCTCTGAAGGCGATCGCAAACGACGAATCGAAGCCGATGGAAGAGCGCTTCAAGGCCCGGCTGAAGCTGGCCGAGCTGCCGCGCAACTCGTCGCCGACGCGTCTCAACAACCGCTGCCAGCTGACCGGGCGTCCGCACGCCTATTATCGGAAGCTGAAAGTCAGCCGGATCATGCTGCGCGAGCTGGGCTCCAAGGGCCTGCTTCCGGGCATGGTCAAGTCGAGCTGGTAAGGAGGGCGTGAGATGAACGATCCCATCGGTGATATGCTCACCCGTATCCGCAACGCCGGCATGCGCGGCAAGTCGACCGTCCGGTCGCCGGCCTCCAAGCTGCGCGCCTGGGTGCTCGATGTGCTGGCCGACGAAGGCTACATCCGCGGCTACGAGAAGGTGACCGACGAGCGTGGCCACGCCGCTCTCGAGATCAGCCTGAAGTACTACGAGGGCGCCCCCGCGATCCGCGAGCTGAAGCGCGTCTCGAAGCCCGGCCGCCGCGTCTACATGGGCGTGGATGCCATCCCGCAGGTCCGCCAGGGTCTCGGCGTTTCCATCGTCTCCACCCCCAAAGGTGTGATGTCCGATGCGACCGCCCGTGCCCAGAACGTCGGCGGCGAAGTGCTCTGCACGGTATTCTGAGGAGGACGCACGCATGTCTCGTATCGGCAAGAAACCGGTCGCGCTGCCCGCGGGTGTCTCCGCCAGCGTGTCGGGCCAGACCATCGAGGTGAAGGGGCCGAAGGGCACCCAGAGCTTCACCGCCACCGACGACGTGACCCTGACCGTCGAGAACGACGCCGTCTCGGTCACGCCGCGCGGCAAGTCCAAGCGCGCCCGCCAGCAATGGGGGATGAGCCGGACCGTCGTCTCCAACCTGGTGCACGGCGTCTCCGACACCTTCAAGAAGGAGCTCGAGATCCAGGGTGTGGGTTACCGCGCCCAGGTTCAGGGCAAGATCCTGAAGCTGAACCTCGGCTACAGCCACGAGGTCAACTTCGAGATCCCCGAAGGCATCACCATCACCGCGGCGAAGCCGACCGAGCTCGTGGTCGAAGGCCACGACAAGCAGCAGGTCGGCCAGGTGGCCTCGAACATCCGCGATTGGCGGCGTCCGGAGCCCTACAAGGGCAAGGGCATCCGCTACAAGGGTGAGTACATCTTCGCCAAGGAAGGCAAGAAGAAGTAAGGACGGCGCAAATGGCTTTCAGCAAAAGAGTGCAGTTCCAGAAGCGCCGTCTGCGCGTGCGGAACAAGCTTCGGGCCACGAATGCGGGGCGGCTCCGTCTCAGCGTTCACCGCTCGAACAAGAACATCAGCGTGCAGCTGATCGACGACGTCAACGGCGTCACCGTGGCCTCCGCCTCCAGCCTCGAGAAGGATCTGGGCGTGGTCGGCAAGAACTCGGTGGAAGCGGCCCAGAAGATCGGTGCCGCGATCGCCGAGCGCGCCAAGAAGGCAGGCATCGACGAGGCCTACTTCGACCGCGGCGGCTTCCTCTACCACGGCCGCGTCAAAGCGCTGGCCGAGGCGGCCCGCGAAGGCGGCCTGAAGATCTGATGGGGCAGGGCGGGGGCGACCCCGCCCGCCTCGCGTCTTTTGTCGGCCCCGCGCGCGGGCGCCGGTGAGGGCAGGCGACACCTGTCGCCTCGATGATCGGGGGGCGCCGCGCGCACCCACTTCGATTGGACCGACCAGGCGCCCCGCGCGGGCGCCGCACAGCAAGAAGGATGCCGCATGGCAGACCGTGACAACCGCCGGGGCAGCCGTCGCGACCGCGACGAGACTCCGGAATTCGCCGATCGCCTGGTCGCGATCAACCGCGTCTCCAAGACCGTCAAGGGCGGCAAGCGCTTCGGCTTCGCGGCGCTCGTCGTCGTGGGCGACCAGAAGGGCCGCGTCGGCTTCGGCAAGGGCAAGGCCAAGGAGGTCCCCGAGGCCATCCGCAAGGCTACCGAGCAGGCCAAGCGCCGCATGATGCGCGTGCCGCTGCGCGAGGGCCGCACCCTGCACCACGACATCGAGGGCCGTCACGGCGCCGGCCGCGTGGTGATGCGCGCCGCGCCGCAGGGTACCGGGATCATCGCCGGTGGTCCGATGCGTGCCGTCTTCGAGATGCTGGGCGTTCAGGACGTGGTCGCCAAGTCGATCGGGTCGCAGAACCCCTACAACATGATCCGCGCAACGCTGGACGGCCTGTCGCTCGAGCAGTCGCCGCGCCACGTGGCTCAGCGCCGCGGCAAGAAGGTCTCCGACATCCTGCCGAAGCGCGACGATGCCTCGGCGCAGGCGTCGGGTGACCATCAGCACGTGTCCGAGGAGGCGTGAACATGGCCAAGACCATCGTCGTCAAGCAGATCGGCTCGCCGATCCGCCGCCCCGAGAAGCAGCGCCAGACGCTGATCGGCCTGGGGCTGAACAAGATGCACAAGACCCGCGAGCTGGAGGACACTCCGGCGATCCGCGGCATGATCCGCAAGATCCCGCATCTGGTCGAGATCGTCGAGGAGCGCGGCTGAAGCCGCCGCCCCGCGACCCGAGACCCGGAAACGCCCCGATGCCCCGCATCGGGGCGTTTTCGCGTTCGTCAGGCCCCCCCCGGCGGCGGCGACCGTCGCCGCCGCGGCGGGTCCCCGCGCCGGGGTGCCGCGGGGGATCCGAACGTCGGTCTCGACGCCGGGGCTTTGTTGCGGCCTGATGGTGACGCGGGGGAAGGGTCCCGCGATCCCAGAGGGAGGAAAGATCATGTCCAGTCCGTACCAGGGCGGCTGCGAACACGTGCACGTCAAGGCCGAGGCCGAGCCGATCGACAACCATGTCTGCCACTGCAATGTCTGCAAGTCGGTGACCGGGCAGCAGACCACCCATGTCGCCTTCTTCAATTACGGCGACGTGAAGGTCGACCATCCGGAGAAGATGAAGCGCCAGCCGTTCAACGCCGAGAACCCGAACGGGCCGCTCGAGCTCTGCACCTGCGGCGAATGCGGCGCGGCGCTGATGCTCGACGACAAGGAAAAACGCATCCGCGTCGCCGTGCCGAACGTCATGGGCTATGACGACGACGCCTTCCCGGATGCCAACTATCACGCCTTCTACGACGATTCGAAGGGCTACCCGAAGCCGCAGGACGGCCGTCCGGTCTACGAGGGGCTGCGCCCGGACTTCTCCTGGCCGCAATCGGCCTGAGCCTTCGGGATCGTGCCGGGGCGCCGCCGGCCCGAGGCCGCCCGTCGCCCTTGAACTCGCCGCCGCCGCCCGCTATAGGCCGGCGGCGGCCCGCATGCGGGCGCGCAACCTGACACCACCGTGGTCGGCCCCGTTCGCTTCGGGGGCCGCATCCGGCAAAGGAGAAGCGATATGAAACTCAACGAACTCCGGGACAATCCCGGCGCCGCCCAGAAGAAGAAGCGCATCGCGCGCGGCCCGGGCTCGGGCAAGGGCAAGATGGGCGGCCGCGGCATCAAGGGCCAGAAGTCGCGCTCGGGCGTGGCGATCAACGGCTACGAGGGCGGCCAGATGCCGCTCTACCAGCGTCTGCCGAAGCGCGGCTTCAACAAGCCGAACCGCAAGGCCTACGCCGTGGTCAATCTCGGCCTGATCGAGAAGTTTGCCGAAGCCGGCAAGCTCGATGCCGGCCAGACCATCGACGAGGACGCTCTGGTGGCCTCCGGCCTGGTGCGCCGCAAGAAGGACGGCATCCGGGTGCTGGCCAAGGGCGAGATCACCCGCAAGCTGACCCTCGCCGTGACCGGCGCCTCCAAGGCCGCCGTCGAGGCGGTGGAGAAGGCCGGCGGCTCGCTGAAGCTCACCGGCGCCGAGGCGGCCGAGTAACGGCTCCGTTCGGGGCATTGTGGCCGGCCGCGCCGGCCGCTATGTCTCCCCCGAGTTTTCCGACGCCGCCCCGAGCTGGAAGACGCTCCGGGCGGCGTTCGTCCGAATAGAGAGATCCGCCATGGCATCCGCAGTCGAACAAATGGCCGCCAACACCAGCTGGGCGGCGCTCGGCAAGGCCACCGACCTCCGCAACCGCATCCTCTACACGCTGGCGCTGCTGTGCATCTTCCGGCTCGGCACCTTCATCCCGGTGCCCGGCATCGACGGCGCGGCGCTGCGCGAATTCATGGAAGGCGCGCAATCGGGGATCGGCGGCATCCTGACGATGTTCACCGGCGGCGCTCTGGGCCGCATGGGCATCTTCGCCCTCGGCATCATGCCCTACATCTCGGCCTCGATCATCGTGCAGCTGCTGGCCTCCATGGTGCCGGCGCTGGAGCAGATGAAGAAAGAGGGCGAGCAGGGCCGCAAGAAGATCAACCAGTATACCCGCTACGGCACGGTGCTGCTGGCGACCTTCCAGGCCTACGGCCTCGCCGTCAGCCTCGAGGCCGGCGACCTGGTGACCGATCCGGGCTGGTACTTCCGCGCCGCCACGGTGATCACGCTGGTGGGCGGCACCATGTTCCTGATGTGGCTGGGCGAGCAGATCACCGCCCGCGGCGTCGGCAACGGCATCTCGCTGATCATCTTCGTCGGCATCATCGCCGAGGTCCCGGCCGCACTGGCGCAGTTCTTCGCCTCCGGCCGTTCCGGCGCGATCTCCCCCGCGGTGATCATCGGCGTCATCGTCATGGTGATCGCGGTGATCATGTTCGTGGTCTTCATGGAGCGCGCGCTCAGGAAGATCACCATCCAGTATCCGCGCCGCCAGGTCGGCATGAAGATGACCGAGGCGCAGAACTCGCACCTGCCGGTCAAGGTCAACCCGGCGGGCGTCATCCCGGCGATCTTCGCCTCGTCGCTGCTGCTCCTGCCGGTGACGATCTCGACCTTCTCGGGCTCCGATACCGGCCCGGTCATGTCGACGATCCTGGCCTATTTCGGCCCCGGCCAGCCGCTCTACCTGCTGTTCTTCGCGGTGATGATCGTCTTCTTCGCCTACTTCTACACGTTCAACGTGTCGTTCAAGCCGGACGACGTGGCCGACAACCTGAAGAACCAGTCGGGCTTCGTGCCGGGCATCCGGCCGGGCAAGCGGACCTCGGAATACCTCGAATACGTGGTCAACCGCATCCTGGTCCTGGGCTCCGCCTACCTTGCCGCCGTCTGCCTGCTGCCGGAGATCCTGCGCAACCAGTTCGCCATTCCGTTCTATTTCGGCGGCACCTCGGTGCTGATCGTGGTGAGCGTGACCATGGACACGATCCAGCAGGTGCAGAGCCACCTCCTGGCGCATCAATACGAAGGTCTTATTCAGAAGTCGCAGCTGCGCGGTAAGGGTAAGGCCCGCAAGGGAAGGGGGCCGGCTCGGCGATGAACATCATACTTCTGGGACCGCCCGGCGCGGGCAAGGGAACACAGGCGCGCCTGCTGACGGAAAAGCGCGGCATGACCCAGCTCTCCACCGGGGACATGCTGCGGGAGGCCAAGGACTCCGGCACCGAGATGGGCCAGAAGGTCGCCGAGGTGATGGCGCGGGGCGAGCTCGTGACCGACGAGATCGTCATCGGCCTGATCCGCGAGAAGCTCGAGGCCGACGCCACGGCGGGCTTCATCTTCGACGGCTTCCCGCGCACCCTGGCGCAGGCCGACGCGCTCGAGGCGTTGCTCAAGGATACCGGCGAGAGCCTGGCCCGGGTGATCGAGCTGCGCGTCGATGACGAGGCGCTGGTGGCGCGGATCACCGCGCGTTCGACCTGCGCGTCCTGCGGCGAGGTCTACAACGACCTGACCAAGCCGATCCCGGCGGACGGCAAGTGCGTCAATTGCGGCGGTACCGAGTTCAAGCGCCGGTCCGACGACAACGAGGACAGCCTGCGCAAGCGTCTGATGGAATATTACAAGCAGACCTCGCCGCTGATCGGCTACTACCACGCCAAGGGCAAGCATGTCCGGGTCGACGGGCTGGGCGAGATCGAGGCCGTCGAGGCCGAGATCGCGCAGCATATCGACGCCTGACCGGGGCCGGCCGCCGGGGGTCCGGCGGTTCCCGACCGATCGCGGGCCCGGGGTGTTGACGCGCCCCGGGAATCGCACTACGCACCGCCATCTCCTTTGGAGATTCGCCGCTTCCGGCCCGACTTGCGGGCCGCGCGACCACCTGATCGACCTGCGGCCCGGAGGCTTTTCAGCCGAAGGGCCAAATGTTGTGAAAAAAGGTTCTGGCGCTACGGAACCGCAACGAAGAGGAATACCGACTTGGCACGTATTGCCGGCGTCAACATCCCGACCAACAAGCGGGTGCCCGTCGCCCTCACCTACATCCACGGCATCGGCCCGTCCTCCGCGCGCGACATCTGCGACGCGGTGAACATCGACCAGACCCGCCGCGTCAACGAACTGTCCGACGCGGAAGTGGTGGCGATGCGCGAGCATATCGACGCCAACTTCACCGTCGAGGGCGACCTGCGCCGCGAGGTGCAGATCAACGTCAAGCGGCTGATGGATCTCGGCTGCTACCGCGGCCTGCGGCACCGCCGCAACCTCCCCGTGCGCGGTCAGCGCACCCATACCAACGCCCGCACCCGCAAGGGCCCGGCGAAGCCCATCGCAGGCAAGAAGAAGTAAGGGGAGACCGCAGATATGGCACGTGATACCCGTCGCGGAGGCAAGAAGAAGGTCTCCAAGAACATCGCCGCAGGCGTGGCGCATGTGAACTCGTCGTTCAACAACACCAAGATCCTGATCTCGGACGTGCAGGGCAACGCGATCTCCTGGTCGTCGGCCGGCACCATGGGCTTCAAGGGCTCGCGCAAGTCGACCCCCTACGCGGCCCAGCTCGCCGCCGAGGATGCCGGCAAGAAGGCCCAGGATCACGGCGTCAAGACCCTCGAGGTCGAGGTGCAGGGCCCGGGCTCCGGCCGAGAGAGCGCGCTGCGCGCCCTGGCCGCCGCCGGCTTCAACATCACCGCGATCCGCGACGTGACGCCGATCGCCCATAACGGCTGCCGCCCGCCGAAGCGCCGCCGGGTCTGATTTCGCGATCGACCGGCCGGGGCCGCCACCGCGCGGCCCCGGTCTGCCGTTTTCAGAAACCTCGGGAGTCCGCGGCCATCGGGACATGGGGCCGGGACGAGAATGGAGGTCCTACATGATCCACAAGAACTGGGCAGAACTGATCAAGCCCACCCAGCTCGAGGTCAAGCCCGGCAACGACCCGACCCGCAAGGCCACCGTCATCGCCGAACCGCTGGAGCGCGGCTTCGGTCTGACGCTCGGCAACGCGCTGCGCCGGGTGCTTTTGTCGTCGCTGCAAGGGGGTGCCATCACCGCCGTGCAGATCGACAACGTCCTGCATGAATTCTCCAGCGTCGCCGGCGTCCGCGAGGATGTCACCGACATCGTGCTGAACCTCAAGGGTGTGTCGCTGCGCATGGAAGTCGAGGGGCCGAAGCGCCTGTCGATCCAGGCCAAGGGCCCGGGCGTCGTCACCGCCGGCGACATCTCCGAGTCGAACGGCATCGAGATCCTCAACAAGGATCACGTGATCTGCCATCTCGACGAGGGCGCCGACCTGTTCATGGAGCTGACCGTGAACACCGGCAAGGGCTACGTCTCGGCCGACAAGAACAAGCCCGAGGATGCGCCGATCGGCCTGATCCCGATCGATGCCATCTACTCGCCGGTCAAGAAGGTCGCCTACGACGTGCAGCCGACCCGCGAGGGCCAGGTGCTTGACTACGACAAGCTGACCATGAAGATCGAGACCAACGGCGCGGTCACGCCCGAGGACGCGGTGGCCTATGCCGCGCGCATCCTGCAGGACCAGCTGTCGATCTTCGTCAACTTCGACGAGCCGGAATCGGCCAGCCGCCAGGACGACGAGGACGGGCTGGAATTCAACCCGCTCCTGCTCAAGAAGGTGGACGAGCTGGAACTGTCGGTGCGCTCGGCCAACTGCCTGAAGAACGACAACATCGTCTATATCGGCGACCTGATCCAGAAGACCGAGGCGGAGATGCTGCGCACCCCGAACTTCGGCCGCAAGTCGCTGAACGAGATCAAGGAAGTGCTTTCGGGCATGGGCCTGCATCTCGGCATGGATGTCGAGGACTGGCCGCCCGACAACATCGAGGACCTGTCGAAGAAGATGGAAGACACCTTCTGAGACCGACCGATAGCGGGCAGGGCGGCCACGGCCGCCCGGCTCCGCGCCCCGGGCCATCCGGCCCCAAGGTGAGCGGTCCGCACGCATGGGCCGCCTGACAAAGCAAAACACGACCTAGGAGTAAGACAATGCGTCACGCACGGGGTTATCGCCGCCTCAACCGCACCCACGAGCACCGCAAGGCGCTGTGGGCCAACATGGCCGGCTCGCTGATCGAGCACGAGCAGATCAAGACCACCCTGCCGAAGGCCAAGGAACTGCGCCCGATCGTCGAGAAGCTGGTCACCCTGGCCAAGCGCGGCGACCTGCATGCCCGCCGCCTGGCGGCCGCGCAGCTCAAGCAGGACATCCACGTCGCCAAGCTCTTCGACGTGCTGGGCCCGCGCCTGGCCGACCGTCAGGGCGGCTACCTGCGCATCATGAAGGCCGGCTTCCGCTATGGCGACATGGCGCCGATGGCGATCATCGAGTTCGTCGACCGCGACCCGGCCGCCAAGGGCGCCGCCGACCGCGCCCGGCTCGAGG
Organism: Roseivivax sp. CAU 1761; assembly: GCF_054482755.1. Taxonomy (NCBI): domain Bacteria; kingdom Pseudomonadati; phylum Pseudomonadota; class Alphaproteobacteria; order Rhodobacterales; family Roseobacteraceae; genus Roseivivax; species Roseivivax sp. CAU 1761. The sequence goes on along the minus strand of NZ_JBTLRM010000004.1, from coordinate 32,319 downwards.
CCGAGGACGCCACCGCGGAGTGATCCGCGATCACGGCCACGCCTTTCGGGGCCCCGCCATCGGCGGGGCCTTTTTTCGTTCCGGCCGGGCCGTCGGGCGCTTCGCACGGGGGGCTGCCTTGGCGCTTGGCGCCGGCCGTCCGGCCGCCGCCCGCGCGCCGGTGGGCGGCGGCTCAGTCGCCCTCGAAGGCGCAGAGCGCGTGGACCTCGTGGCCCAGCCGCTCGAGCCGGGCGCGGCCGCCGAGATCGGGCAGGTCGACGATGAAGGCGCAGCCCATCACCGTGCCGCCGAGACGTTCGATCAGCTTGATCCCGGCCTCGGCGGTGCCGCCGGTGGCCAGCAGGTCGTCGACCAGCAGGATGCGCTCGCCGGGAGCGATGGCGTCGTCATGCACCTCGACCACCGCCTCGCCGTATTCCAGCTGGTAGGCCTCGGAGATCACCGCGCCGGGCAGCTTGCCCTTCTTGCGGATCGGCACGAAGCCGGCGGAGAGCTGGTGCGCCACCGCGCCGCCGAGGATGAAGCCGCGCGCCTCGAGGCCCACCACCTTGTCGAAGCGCAGCCCGGCATAGGGGTGCAGCAGCTGGTCGATGGCCATGCGGAAGCCGCGCGGATCGGCGAACAGCGTGGTCACGTCGCGGAACTGGATGCCCTCGTGCGGGAAGTCGACGATGGTGCGGATGTAGTCGCGGACATCGGGCCGGGCGGCCGGGCGGCGGGTCTCAGGCATGGTCTGGGCCTTCTTCGGGAGCGGAGAGGACGCGCCCCGCCACCGCGTCGAGCCGAGCGAGAAGCCCGGGATCGCGGGCGGCGGGCGCGGTGATGAGGGCGTGGTCGAGCGCGCGGTGGCAGCCCGCCGGGCAGGGCGCGGCGAGCCGCGACGCGGCCTCGGGCAGGGCCGCGGCGGCGGCCCGGGCATGGCGGGCATTGGCCGCCAGTGTGGCGACGATCTCGGCGACCTCGACCGCGTCGTGGTCGGGATGCCAGCAATCGTAATCGGTCACCATGGCGACCGGCGCGTAGCAGATCTCGGCCTCCCGGGCGAGCCGCGCCTCGGGCATGTTGGTCATGCCGATGACGTCGGCGCCCCAGACCTCGCGGTAGAGCCGGCTCTCGGCGAGGGTGGAGAATTGCGGGCCTTCCATGGCGAGGTAGGTGCCGCCCTCGTGCACGGTGACGCCGGCCGAGCGCGCGGCGGCGCCGGCCGCGGCGGCGAGATGCGGGCAGGTCGGATGGGCCAGCGAGACATGCGCCACGCAGCCCGAGCCGAAGAACGAGGCCGGGCGGTCGCGGGTGCGGTCGATGAACTGGTCGACGAGGACGAAATCCCCGGGCCGCATCTCCGCGCGGAACGACCCGCAGGCCGACAGGCTGACGATCCGGGTGACGCCGAGCCGCTTCAGGGCGTCGATATTGGCCCGGTAGGGCACCTCGGAGGGCGACAGCCTATGGCCGCGGCCGTGGCGCGGCAGGAAGGCCAGGTCGCAGCCGCCCAGCCGACCCGTCAGGATGGCGTCCGAGGGCGCCCCCCAGGGCGTCTCCACGCTCTGCCACTGCGCGTCTTCGAAGCCCGGCAGGTCATAGAGACCCGATCCGCCGATGATGCCGAGGGTCATGCCGCCTCCTGATGTCCTGGCCGTCGCTCACCGGCCACCATAGGCCGCTCCGCGGCGCGCGGAAGGGCCGCCGGCGGCCGGCCGCGGCGCCGGCTCATTCCCCCGGGCGCTTCAGCGAGAATTTCTCGCGCACCACGGTGTAGTCGCGGTAGCCCATGCGCGAGAGCGGGTTGAAGGCCAGCACGTCGAACTGGCCGTCGCGGATGCAATCGTCGCGCAGATGCACGCCCACCACTTCGCCGAAGACCACGTAATTGGCCTCGCCCGGCAGCTTGACGATCTCGGTCAGGCGGCATTCGAGGTTGGCCGGGGCGCGCGCCACGCGCGAGCAGGCGATGGCCTCGCAGGGAGCGCGCTCGATCCCGGCCAGGTCGAACTCGTCGACATCGCGGGCCCAGTCGCCCGAGGTGCGGTTCATCACGTCGCGCATCTCGTATTCGACGATGTTGACGCAGAACACTTCGGTCTCGCGGATATGGGCGACGCTGTCCTTGGTGTCGCCGCGATCCTCTTTCGCCGAGGTCGAGGCGAACATCACCTGCGGCGGCACGTAGGCCACGGCGTTGAAGAACGAATACGGCGCGAGGTTTTCCTGCCCGTCGGCGCCGCGGGTCGAGATCCAGCCGATGGGGCGGGGGGTGACGACGGCGTTGAACGGGTTGTGGGGCAGGCCGTGGCCGTCCTCGGGGCGATAGAACATCGCGTCTCTCCTTCACGGGGTTCCGGTTTGCCCGAGACTTAGCCCCATGCTAGGCGGAATGTCGAACCGGAAGCGGGGCGGGCGGGCGTGTATCGCATCAGGCAGGAAAACGCGGAGGATGCCTGGGAGGTCGAGGCCCTGTTCGACCTGTGCTTCGCGCCGGGCCGGGCGGCGCTGTCCTCCTACCGCCTGCGCGAGGGCGTGCCGCCGGTGGCCGCGCTCTGCCGGGTGGCGCGCTGGGACGGAACCGGCATCCTCGGCGGCGCCATCCGCTACTGGCCGGTGCGGGTGGGCGAGGCCGCGGCGCTGCTCCTCGGGCCGGTCGCGGTGCACCCCACCGCGCAGGGCGAGGGCCTCGGCGCGGCGCTGATCCGCGACAGCCTCGCCACGGCCCGCGCCGCCGGCTGGGAACGGGTGCTGCTGGTGGGCGACGCGCCCTATTATTCCCGCTTCGGCTTCGCCCGCATCGACAATGTCGAGATGCCGCCGCCGACCAATCCGGAGCGGGTGCTGGCGCTCGACCTGGCGCCCGGCGCCTGGGCGGGACAGGGCGGCCCGGTGCGGCCGGCCATTGAAAGCGCCGGCCCGGCGACCGATCTTGTGGCCGAGGACAAATGCGAGGGGGCATCATGACCGGCACCGCCTTGGCCACGGCCACGTTCGACGCCGACCTGACCCGGCTGGCGCGGCGCCACCGCGCCGCGGGGGGCGTCGGGCTGCAGGTCCTCAACGTCATCGGCAGCCAGGCCGAGAACCTGCTGGAGCGGCTGCCCGACCGCGTCAAGGACCGCCTCGAGGAGGCCACCACGCGGGCGCTCGAGGTGGCGATGCGCGCCGCCGCCGGCAGCCGCGGCGTGGTGCCCGACCAGAAGGGCTGGCTGAACACCGCCATCGCCACCGCCATGGGCGCCGCCGGCGGCGCCGGCGGCCTGCCCACCGCGCTGGCGGAGCTGCCGGTCACGGTGACGGTGCTGCTGCGCGCCATCCAGGGCATCGCCGCCGAACACGGCTTCGACCCGGCCGATCCGGAGATCCAGAAGGAATGCCTCGCCGTCTTCGGCAGCGCCGGCCCGCTGGAGGCCGATGACGGCGTCGACATGGCCTTCCTGTCGGCCCGCATCACCCTGACCGGGGCGACGGTGCACGGGCTGATCGGCAAGGTGGCGCCGCGCCTCGCCACGGTGCTGGGCCAGAAGCTCGCCGCCCAGACCGTGCCGGTGATCGGCGCCGCTGCGGGGGCCGCCACCAACTACGCCTACACCTCCTATTACCAGGAGATGGCGCAGGTCCATTTCGGCCTCAAGCGGCTGGCCCAGGACAGCGGCCAGAGCCGCGACGCGGTGCTCGCCGCCTTCCGCACCACCCGCGCCCGCCTCTGACCGCCCCCCAGCTTCTTCTGAGCGGAAATATCCCGGGGTGAATTGGCCGCCCCCGGCGGCCAAGAGGGGCAGCGCCCCTCGACCTCCGCTCACACCTCGCGGGCCCGCGCGCGCAGCTGGAACTTCTGGATCTTCCCCGTCGAGGTCTTCGGCAATTCGTCGAACACCACCCGTTTCGGGGTCTTGAACCCGGCCAGTCGCTCGCGCGTCCAGGCGATCAGCTCGGCCTCGTCGAGCGTCGCGCCGTCCTTCAGCTCGACGAAGGCGCAGGGCACCTCGCCCCATTTCTCGTCCGGCTGGGCGACCACGGCGCAGAGGCTGACCGCGTCGTGCCCCATCAGCACGCCCTCGACCTCGACCGAGGAAATGTTCTCGCCGCCCGAGATGATGATGTCCTTGGCGCGGTCGGCGATGCGGATATAGCCGTCCGCCTCCAGCACGGCGAGGTCGCCGGTATGGAACCAGCCGCCGGCGAAATCCTTCTCGGTGGCCTCGGGGTTGCGGTAATAGCCCTTCATCACGCCGTTGCCGCGATACATGATCTCGCCCTGGGTGGCGCCGTCGCGGGGCACCGGCGCCAGGGTCTCGGGGTCGAGCACGGTGTTGGCCTCCATGAACGGCATGCCGACGCCCTGGCGCGCCTTGATCCGCGCCCGCTCGTCGCCCTCGAACCCGTCCCAGGCGTCCTGCCAGCAGCATTCGGTGGCCGGGCCGTAGGTCTCGGTGAGGCCGTAGACATGGGTCACGTTGAAGCCCAGCGGCTCGATCCGCTTCAGCGTCGCCGGGGCGGGCGGGGCGCCGGCGGTGAACACCTCGACCACGTGGTCGAAGGCGCGCCGCTCGCTCTCGGGGGCGTTGATCAGGGTGTTCAGCACGATCGGCGCGCCGCCGAAATGCGTCACGCCCTCGTCGGCGATGGCGTCGTAGATCGGCTTGGCGCGGATCTCGCGGCAGCAGACGATGGTGCCGCCCACCGCCGGCATCATCCAGCTGTGGCACCAGCCGTTGCAATGGAAGAGCGGCACGATGGTCAGGTAGACCGGGTTCAGCACCATGCGCCAGGACAGCACCTGGCCCATGGCGTTCAGATAGGCGCCGCGGTGATGGTAGACCACGCCCTTGGGCCGCCCGGTGGTCCCCGACGTGTAGTTCAGCGCCAGGCTCTCCCACTCGTCCTCGGGCATCACCCAGGCGACATCCGGATCGCCCCCCGCGAGCAGCTCCTCGTAGGTCGGATGCGCGCCGGAGGCGGCGATCCCGGCCTCGGCATCGGGCACCTCGACGAGGCGCGGCGCCGGACCCGTCATGCGGGCCAGGGCGTCTTGGGCGAGGCCCAGGAACTGGCTGTCGGCCAGCAGCACCCGGGCGCCGCCATGGTCGAGGATATAGGCCACGGTGTCGGGGTCGAGCCGGGTGTTGATGGCGTTCAGCACCGCGCCGCAGGCCGGCACGCCGAAATGCGCCTCGACATGCGGCGGCACGTTGGGCAGGAGCGTCGCCACCACGTCGCCCGGGCGCACTCCGAGCCCGGCCAGCGCCGAGGCCAGCCGGCTGCAGCGCGCCCGGTGCTCGGCATAGCTGCGCCGCGTGCCGCCATAGACCAGCGCGTCGCGGTCCGGCCAGATCCCCGCCGCGCGGGTGAGGAAGGACAGCGGCGTCAGGGGCGCGTAATTCGCGGCCCGCTTCCCGAGCCCGGTTTCGTCGGCCAGCCAGCCCATCGCGTTCTCCTCCCGCTGCGCGTTCCGCGGCGGGCAGGATGCGGCGCTTCGCCGGGCCGCGCAAGAGCCCTCCTCCGACGCTTCCGCGCCGCGCCGGCGCCGGCTAGGGTGGCGCCATGATCATCTCGCCCGGCCGGCGCTACATCTTCGTGCATATCCCGAAAACCGGCGGCACGGCGCTCGCCCGGGCGCTGGAGGCGCGCGCCATGGCCGCCGACATCCTGATCGGCGACACCTCGAAGGCGCGCCGCCGCCGCGCCCGGGTGCTGCGCCTGGCGGCGCGCGGCCGGCTCTGGAAACACGCCACCCTGGCCGATCTCGACGGCGTGCTGAGCCCCGAGGAGATCGCCGGGCATTTCACCTTCGCGCTGGTGCGCAACCCGTGGGACCGCGCGGTGAGCTATTATCACTGGCTGCGGGCGCAGCGCTTCGACCACCCGGCCGTGCCGCTGGCGCAGCGCCTGGCCTTCTCGGATTTCCTCGCCCACCCGGTGACCGCGCGCGGCTTCCGCGCCAACCCCTACGGCGCCTATCTGCGCGACGTCACCGGCACCGAGCGCGCCAGCCACTGGATCCGGCTCGAGCATCTCGCCACCGACCTAGCCCCTCTGGAGGCGCATCTGGGCTTCCGCCTCGAGGTCGGCCGCGCGAACCGCTCCGAGCGCCACCCCGACTGGCGGCGCTATTACAGCGCCGCCGATGCCGAGCGCCTGGCCGCGCTCTGCGCCGAGGACATCGCCCGCTTCGGCTACCGCTTCGACCCCGCCCCGTCCTTCTTCTGAGCGGAAATATCCCGGGGTGAATTGGCCGCCCCGGGCGGCCAAGAGGGGCCGCGCCCCTCGCGCCCTCGCCGCCCGCGCCGCAGCCCCGCACCCTTGCGCCGCGCCGCCCCGGCGCCTAGAAGCCCCCGAACCTTCAGCGAGCGAGGATCGAGATGGGCTTCCGGATGGGAATCGTGGGTCTGCCGAATGTCGGCAAGTCGACCCTGTTCAACGCGCTGACCCGCACCGCGGCGGCGCAGGCGGCGAATTTCCCGTTCTGCACCATCGAGCCCAATGTCGGCGACGTGGCGGTGCCCGATGCCCGGCTCGACCGGCTGGCCGGGATCGCCAAGTCGCGGCAGGTGATCCCGACCCGGCTGACCTTCGTCGACATCGCGGGCCTGGTGAAGGGCGCCTCGAAGGGCGAGGGGCTCGGCAACCAGTTCCTCGCCAATATCCGCGAGGTCGACGCCATCGCGCATGTGCTGCGCTGCTTCGAGGACGGCGACGTCACCCATGTCGAGGACCGCGTCGACCCGGTGGCCGATGCCGAGACCATCGAGACCGAGCTGATGATCGCCGACATGGAATCGATCGAGAAGCGGATGGCGAACCTCACGCGCAAGGTGCGTGGCGGCGACAAGGACGCGGTGCAGCAGGAGCGGCTCCTGAAGGCCGCCATGGCGGCGCTGGAGGCGGGGCGCCCGGCGCGCACCGTGGCGGTCGATGCCGAGGACGCCAAGGCCTGGCGCATGCTGCAGCTGCTGACCACCAAGCCGGTGCTCTATGTCTGCAACGTCTCCGAGGACGAGTCCGCCTCCGGCAACGCCCATTCCGAGGCGGTGGCCAGGATGGCGGCCGATCAGGGCAACGCCCATGTGGTGATCTCGGCCAAGATCGAGGAGGAGATCAGCCAGCTCGAGGCCGAGGAGGCGGAGATGTTCCTGTCCGAGATGGGCCTCGAGGAGCCCGGCCTCGACCGCCTGATCAAGGCCGGCTACGGGCTTCTGAAGCTCGAGACCTATTTCACCGTGGGGCCCAAGGAGGCGCGCGCCTGGACCATCCCGCAGGGCACGCTGGCGCCGCAGGCGGCGGGCGTGATCCACGGCGATTTCGAGAAGGGCTTCATCCGCGCCGAGACCATCTCCTACGACGATTACGTCGCGCTCGGCGGCGAGCAGCCGGCCAAGGAGGCCGGCAAGATGCGCGCCGAGGGCAAGGCCTACCGGGTGCAGGACGGCGACGTGCTGCACTTTCTCTTCAACACCTGAGTCCTTCCCCGCTCCGCGCGCTGGCACGGATTCGCGCGGAACCGGAGCAGCCCCTGGCGACTTTCCTCCCCGGTGGACAGGCTCCCGCCTGTCGGAGGGAACACGCGTTGATGGCCCGGACAGGGGACAATGCTTCCAGTGAGGACGGCCGGTCGGCGGAGGGTCACGAGGATCCGCCCGCCGCGCCGCCGATCCACGTCGCCTCGCAGCGGCGGGTGCAGCCGGCGGTCGTGCTGATCGCGCTGATCGCGGCTGTGGCGGCGCTGGTCGCGGCCCGCTCCTTCCTGATGCCGGTGCTGCTGGCGCTGCTGCTGAACCTGACCTTCGCCCCGGTGCGGCGCTGGGCCACGCGGCGCGGCGTGCCGCCGGCGATCACCTCGGCGCTGGTGGTGCTGTCGCTTTTCGTCGGCGTCGGCGCGGTGGCCATGGCGCTGTCCACCCCGGTGCAGGATTACGCCACCCGCGGGCCGGAACTGGTGCGCGAGGTGGAGTACAAGCTGCGCGGCCTGAGCGAGATGCTCGAAACGGTGGCCGAGGCTGGCGAGAAGGTCGACGAACTGGCCGGCGAGGAGAAGCCCGGCGATCCCGAGAAGGTGGTGGTCCAGCAGGGGCCCGACCTGGTCACCCGGGTGGCGCTGAGCGCGCCGTCGGTGCTGGCGCAGGTGATCTTCACCCTGGTGCTGCTGTTCTTCCTGATGGCCTCGGGCAACCTGTTCTACGAGAAGATCGTGCAGGCCAACCCGACCTTCGCCGACAAGCGGCGCGCCATCGGCATCGCCTACGACATCGAGCGCCAGCTCAGCCGCTACTTTCTGACCATCACGCTGATCAATTTCGGCCTCGGGGTGGCGATCGGGGTGATGCTCTGGGGCGTCGGCATGCCGAACCCGCTGCTTTTCGGGGTGATGGGCTTTTTGCTCAACTTCATCCCCTATATCGGCGCGGTGCTGGGCGCCGCCATCACCTTCGGGATCGGGGTGATCCAGCTCGACACGGTGAGCCAGGCCTTCCTCGCCGCCGGCGGCTTCCTGGCGCTGACCAGCATCGAGGGCCAGCTGATCACCCCCTACACGGTGGGGCGCCGGCTTGAACTGAACCCGGTCGTGGTGTTCCTCGCAGTGGCGTTCTGGGGCTGGGCCTGGTCGGTGATCGGCATGTTCGTGGCAGTGCCGGTGCTGATCGCCATCCGGGTCTTCTGCGATCACGTGCCGCGCTACCGCACCACGGCTTTGTTCCTCGCCGGCCCCCATGCCTCCCGCGAGAAGAGCGCCGAGGCCGCCGAGGAGGCCGAGGAAGAGGCCGTCGAGGTGGTGCGCCCGGACGAGGGCAAGATCTGAGCCGCGGCGCGCGCCCGGCGCGCCGGCATCACTCCGGCAGGTCGATCAGGTTCTCGTCCTCGGGGCCGGCATCGCCCAGCCGCACGCTGTCCGAGACGACGCGTTCGGCAGCGGTGTAGTCGAGGGCATCGAGCACCAGATAGGCGACGCCGGACAGAACCAGGGCGGCCACGAAACCGGTGAGCATGACTTTCATTCGAGTGTCTCCTTGGCCGCGGTGGCGCGGCGCAGATAAGCGACCAGATCGGCCCGGTCCTGGGCCGAGGTGATGCGCTGCATGGGCATCTTGGTTCCCGGCACGTAATGCAGCGGACCGATCTCGAACAGAGCGGCGACGCTCTCCTCGTCCCAGACCAGGTCCGATTGCGCCAGCGCCTCGGAATAGATGTAATCGGGCACCGTGCCGGCCTTGCGGCCGAACAGCGCGTGCAAGGTGGGCCCGGCGCGGCGGGCGCTGCCGGGGGTCAGGGTGTGGCAGATCGAGCATTTGCGCATGAACTGCCGCTCGCCGTTCGACATCGTCGCCGGGTCGGCGAGGAAGCTCTCGCCGCCCGTGGGCATCGGCGCCTGGGCGTCGAGCGTGCCCACCGGCCAGCCATGCACCGCGGCGTCGAGCCCCGCGGCGTAGAGCGTGGCGCCGTCCGGCGAGAAGGCCAGCGCCCAGATCGGGCCGCTGAGCGCGGCGCGGAAATCGCGCTCCACCGACCAGTCGGCGGTGGTCACCACCATGATGTAGCCCTCGCCGTCGCCGACCGCGAGCCGGTCGCCCGCGGGCGAGACCGCGAGCGCCAGGATGGGCCGCCGTTCCAGCGACAGGTCGGCCAGCGGGGCGCCGTCGAGATCGACGATGCGGGTCACGCCGTCGACCGCGCCGTAGGCCAGCCAGCCCGCGGCCTCGTCCAGCGCCAGCACGTTGAGACCGAAGCCGTGCTCCACCAGCCGCGCGGTCTCGGTGCCGCTGGCGCGGTCCCAGACCCTGAGCGTGCCGTCGGCGGAGGCGGAGTAGAGCCGCGCCCCGTCGTCGGAGAGCACCACGTCGTTGACCGCGCCGTCATGGGCGTCGAGGAAGCGTGGCGCGCCGCCCCCGGCGGGCCAGAGCCCGATCGTGCCGTCCCAGCTTGCCGAGGCGATGCCGGCCAGATCGGCTGCCACCGCCGCGACCTTGCCGGCATGGCCCTCGAGCCGTTCCGCCGGCGCGCCGTCGGGGCTCCAGTGGATGACGTCGAAATCGTCGGCGCCGGAGACCAGCGACCCGTCGGGCGCGAAGGTCACGCTGTTGACCGCCGCCTCGTGGCCGTCGAGCCAGCGCGGCGTGCCGTCATCGCTCCAGAGCCCCACGGAATTGTCGAAGCTGGCCGAGGCCACGGCGCCGTCCGGGGCCACCGCGATCGCCATCACCGGCCCGCCATGGCCGGCCAGCGTGACCGCCTCGGAGGCCAGGGTGGGTCCGGCCGTGAGGCCGGGCGCCGCCGCCAGGGCCAGCGCCCAGAGGGCGGGGCGGCGGCCCCGGGCCGCGGCTGCGGCAGCGCCGGTCCGGGTCATTCCGCGGGCGTCGCCCCGGAGGGTGCGACATCCCCCTCGGCGAGCTTCTTCTCGGCCCAGAGCGAATGGTGCTCGCGGGCCCATTGCTCTTCCACGTCGCCGCGGCTCATGGCGTCCCAGGCGCCTTCCATGCCCAGCGTGCCGATGTAGATGTGGGCGATGATGATGGCCATGAAGACGAAGGCCACGATGGCGTGCCAGAGCTGCGCGAACTGCATCTCGGCCTGCGGGCTGAGCGCGGTCGGCAGCTGCCCGGCGCCGGCCAGTTCCGGCAGGCCGAGCGCGTTCACCTTCTCGAAGGTGGGCGCGAACATCGGCAGGTCGAAGGGGAAGAGCAGCGACAGGCCGGAGGCCGAGACCGAGGCGCCGAGCACGATCACCGACCAGAAGATCAGCTTCTGGCCGAAGTTGAACTTCTTCGCCGGCGGGTGGCCCTTGCCGATGAAGCCGCCGCCGGCGAGGATCCATTTCACGTCGGTGCGGTCGGGCAGGTTGTGGCGGACCCACATCACGAAGACCACGACCAGCGCGATCATGAAGGCCCAGGAAATGTTGTTGTGGACCCATTTCGAGGCCAGGGCGAGGTCGGCGTAGAGCTCGCGGCCCATCCACGGGATCATGTATTGCCGGCCCATCAGGGTGAACAGCCCGGTGATCGCCAGCGCCAGGAAGGAGCCCGCCAGCACCCAGTGGGTGAAGCGCTCGACCCAGCGGAAGCGCGGGATGCGGCGCCCGGTCTTGGGACCATGGATGCGGATCCGCCCCTTGACCAAGTAGAACAGCGCCAGCAGCGTGATGGTGCCGAGCAGCAGCCAGCCGCCATAGGTGATCAGCGGGCCACGGCGAAACTCCAGCCACCACATGCCGCGGTCCTGCATGATGACGTCGGCGGCGGGGCCACGGTCCTGGGTCCGCATCTCGCGCTGGTCGAAGCGGAAGGCGCGCCACAGATCGGCGTCCGAGGAGCCGCCGAGGGTGCCGAGCGGGCCCAGCGCCCCGTCCGGCGAGACGTCGCGGCCGACCAGTTCGTCGCGGCCGCCGGGACCGACGCGCTGGCCCTCCTGGCGGCGCAGGATGTCCTCCAGCGTCGGCGTGGTGCCCTCGGTGGCGGGGGCGACGGATTCGGGCGTCTCGACGCTCTGGGCGGCGGCCGGAGCGGCCAGTCCCAGCGCGAGCGACAGGATGGCGAGGCATCGCAGAAGCGGGTTCATCATGATCTCCTCCGCGGGCGGGCCGCAGACTACGTCCTTTCAGACCGGGCGGCGGGCGCGCCGGTCAAACCGGACCGGCGGCGCGTTTCCGCGCCGCCGGGATGACGGGTGGGGGACCCGCGCGGGCGGGACCCTCCGGGCCTGTGCGACCGTGGCGCGGCTCAGCCGCCCTTCTGGTCGTAGGCGGTGCCCCAGCCCCAGGCGCCGGAACCGAAGCCGCGGGCCACCACGCGTTCGCGGTAGATCCCCGAGACGACGTCGCCGTCGCCGGCCAGCAATGCCTTGGTCGAGCACATCTCGGCGCAGATCGGCAGCTTGCCCTCGGCGATCCGGTTGCGGCCGTACTTGTTGAACTCGGCGGAGGAGTTGTTCTCCTCGGGGCCGCCGGCGCAGAAGGTGCACTTGTCCATCTTGCCGCGGGAGCCGAAATTGCCGGCCTGCGGGTATTGCGGCGCGCCGAACGGGCAGGCGTAGAAGCAGTAGCCGCAGCCGATGCACAGATCCTTGGAATGCAGCACGATGCCGTCGGCGGTCTGGTAGAAGCAGTCCACCGGGCAGACGGCCATGCAGGGCGCGTCCGAGCAGTGCATGCAGGCGACCGATATCGACCGCTCGCCCGGATTGCCGTCCTGGATCGTCACCACGCGGCGGCGGTTGATCCCCCAGGGCACCTCGTGCTCGTTCTTGCAGGCGGTGACGCAGGCGTTGCATTCGATGCAGCGTTCGGCGTCGCAGAGAAATTTAGCGCGTGCCATGTCGTTAACTCCTTACGCTGCCACGATCTTGCACAGGGTGGCCTTGGTTTCCTGCATCTGCGTGACGCTGTCGTAGCCATAGGTCTGGGCGGTGTTGGTGGATTCCCCCAACACGTAGGGATCGGCGCCCTCGGGGTAGTAGGACCGCCGGTCCTCGCCTTGCCAGAAGCCGCCGAAGTGGAACGGCATGAAGGCCACGCCGGGCGCCACCCGTTCGGTCACCAGCGACTTGACCTTGATCCGGCCGCCCTCCGGGCCCTCGACCCAGACCATCGCGCCGTCGCGGATGCCGAGGTTGTTGGCGTCGCGCGGATTGACCTCGATGAACATGTCCTGCTGCAGCTCGGCGAGCCACGGGTTCGACCGGGTCTCGTCGCCGCCGCCCTCGTATTCCACCAGGCGTCCGGAGGTGAGGGTGATCGGGAAGTCCTTCGAGAAGTCGGTCTTCTGGATCGAGGCATACATGGTCGGCACCCGCCAGAACTTCTTGTCCTCGTAGGTCGGGTAATCGGCCACCAGGTCGTAGCGCGGCGTGTAGAGCGGCTCGCGGTGGATCGGCACCGGGTCCGGGAAGGTCCAGACCACGGCGCGGGCCTTGGCGTTGCCGTAGGGGGCGCAGCCATGCTTGATCGCGACGCGCTGGATGCCGCCCGAAAGGTCGGTCTTCCAGTTCACCCCGCCGACCTTCTCGGCGTAGTCGGACGGGTAGGGGCCGGTCTGCGACTGCTCGCCGACATCGGTCTGGCCCTCGCCGTTCTGTCCGGCCTGCTTTTCCTCCTCGCGGACATAGCCCGCCACCTGCTCGATGACCGACCGCTCCTCGGCGGTGAGATCGCCGTCCCAGCCGAGATCGATCAGCATCTGCATGGTGAACTCGGGATAGCCGTCCTGGATCTCGGAGCCCACCGGGTAGACGCCCTCGGCCAGCAGGTTCTCGCCGTCGCGCTCCACGCCGAAGCGGGCGCGGAAGCCCATGCCGCCCTCGGCCACCGGCTTGGAGATGTCATAGAGGTTCGGCGACCCCGGATGGTTCATCTCCGCGGTGCCCCAGGCCGGCCACGGCAGACCGTAATAGTCGCCGTCCGCCGGACCGCCATTGGCGCGCAGCGTGGTCTTGTCGAAGGTGTGCTGGTTCTGCATGTGGGTGCGCATCCGCTCCGGCGACTGGCCGGTATAGCCGATGGTCCACATGCCCTTGTTGAACTCGCGGGTCAGGTCCTCGATCAGCGGCTCGTCGCCGTTGACCTCGATGTTGCGGAACATGCGGTCGGTGAAACCGAACTTGTCCGCGAACAGCTTGAGGATGGTGTGATCCGGCAGGCTCTCGAAGATCGGGTCGACCACCTTCTCGCGCCATTGCAGCGACCGGTTCGACGCGGTGACCGAGCCGTAGGTCTCGAACTGCGTGGCCGCCGGCAGCAGATAGACGCCGTCGGTGCGGTCCTGCATGATCGCCGAGACGGTCGGGTAGGGATCGACCACGACCATCAGGTCGAGCTTCTCCATCGCCGTCTTCATCTCCGGCAGGCGGGTCTGCGAGTTCGGGGCATGGCCCCAGAGCACCATCGCCCGGGTGTTGTCGGGCTGGGTCAGGTTCTCCTTGTCCTCGAGGACGCCGTCGATCCAGCGCGACACCGGGATGCCGGTCTCGTTGATCATCATCCGGTCTTTGCCGTCCTCGCCGTCGCCCGCCATCACGGCGAAGCGGCCGCGCAGCCATTCCAGATCCTCGCCCCAGACCCGGGCCCAGTGCGCCCAGGAGCCGTCGGAGAGGCCGTAATAGCCGGGCAGGGTGTCGGCGAGCACGCCGAGATCGGTCGCGCCCTGCACGTTGTCATGGCCGCGGAAGATGTTGGTGCCGCCGCCCGCGGTGCCCATGTTGCCGAGCGCCAGCTGCAGGATGCAGTAGGCCCGGGTGTTGTTGTTGCCGTTGGTGTGCTGGGTGCCGCCCATGCACCAGATCACGGTGCCGGGACGGTTGTTGGCCATGGTGCGGGCCACCCGCTCGAGCTGGCTGCCGGGCGTGCCGGTGATGCGCTCGACCTCTTCGGGGGTGTACTTGGCCACCTCGGCACGGATCTCGTCCATGCCCCAGACCCGGGTGCGGATGAACTCCTTGTCCTCCCAGCCGTTCTCGAAGATGTGCCACAGGATGCCCCAGACCAGCGCCACATCGGTGCCGGGCCGGAAGCGGACATATTCGTCGGCATGCGCCGCGGTCCGGGTGAAGCGCGGATCGCAGACGATCAGCGGGGCGTTGTTCTGCTCCTTGGCCTTCAGGATGTGCTGGAGCGAGACCGGGTGCGCCTCCGCCGGGTTGCCGCCGATCACGAAGATCGCCCGCGACAGGTGGATGTCGTTGTAGGAGTTGGTCATGGCGCCGTAGCCCCATGTGTTGGCAACCCCGGCCACCGTGGTGGAGTGGCAGATCCGCGCCTGGTGGTCGACGTTGTTGGTCCCCCAGTAGGCGGCGAACTTGCGGAACAGGTAGGCCTGTTCGTTGTTATGCTTGGCCGAGCCCAGCCAGTAGACCGAATCCGGGCCGCTCTCTTCGCGGATGGCGAGCATCTTGTCGCCGATCTCGTTGATCGCGTCGGCCCAGGACATGCGGACCCATTCGCCGCCTTCCTTCTTCATCGGGTACTTGAGCCGGCGTTCGCCATGCGTGTGCTCGCGCACCGAGGCGCCCTTGGCGCAATGCGCGCCGAGGTTGAACGGGCTGTCCCAGCCCGGCTCCTGGCCGACCCAGACGCCGTTGGCGGTCTCGGCGATCACCGTGCAGCCCACCGAGCAGTGGGTGCAGACGGTCTTCACCGTCTCGACGGCACCGCGCACCGCCTCGTCGGCGCTGGCCGGGGTGACCGCGCCGCCGGTGGCGCCGATCGCGGCCAGGCCGCCGATGGCGAGGCCGGAGCCGCGCAGGAAGGCGCGGCGGTCGACGGCGGCGCCGGTAATGTCGGACAGCAGGCCGGTCCGCGCGCTGCGCTGGACGGTGCCTGTGGATTTCTTGCGAAGCATCGTTCCCTCCGTTGCTGGGTTCCGCCCCGGGGGCGGACCTGGCTGGCCGGTCTGCGGGCCCTGTCCCGCCGGCCTCTTAGGCTGGCGTCCGGGTCAGAACCGGGCGGCGGCGAAATAGGCGCGGGTATGCGCGGTGTCCTGCAAGCGCGCCTCGGACCCGTCCTGCGGCACGGCCGCGGCGGCGTCGGTGGCGGTGCCGCCCACGGCGGCCGCGGCCAGTGCCA
>NZ_JBTLRM010000004.1:0-16745 GCF_054482755.1 Roseivivax sp. CAU 1761 | reverse complement strand
GGTCGGACGGGGGGTCGCCGCGCGCGGCGGGGCCGGATCACTCCGGCGACATGCGGAACGCCTCGCGTTCGATCTCCACGAAGGCGCGGCCGACCGAGCCCACCGCGGCGTAGAGCACCGCGGTCTTGGCCTTCTCCAGGTCGGCGAAGAAGTGCCCGGCCCAGGGGCCGATATGCCGGTTGAAGAAGGTCTTCTGGTCCTCGAGCCCCGCCGGCATGCCGAAGCGGCCGTCGATCATCCCGGCCATCACTTCGCAGAGCGTGGCGATGTTGTCCTCGGGCTCGAACCGGTTCGGAGCGCGGGCGATGCGCCGCGCCGCCAGGTCGGAGCGCAGCGTCGCCAGCGGCTTCTCGTTGAGAAACCCGGTCAGGTAGTAGCTGGCATAGGGCAGAAGCTCGCCCCGGCCGAGGCCGATGAACAAAGCGTTGTATTCGCGCTCGACCGATTTCGGATCGGCCTGCCGGGCGCAATCGGCGAGCCGCGCCACCGCCTGGCCGAGATCGGTGGCGGCGTCACCCTGCAGCGCCGCGGTCTGGGCCAGGAGCGCGGAATCGGCCGGACGCGCCAGCAGAACCGCAAGGAAGTCGTAGAGATCGGCGCGCAGCCGGTCTTCCTCGATTACCTCGATGGTCCGGACGGGTTCGGTCATCAGCTCTCCGTATCAAATCTGAACCGCATACGACGGGACACCGCCGGCGGGGTGTTCATCACTGTTCCAGCCGAATGGTGGGGAGCCACTGCGACTTTGGTCGTAGATGCAGGCGCAGCAACTGCCTCGTCCTGCATTTTCTCCCCGCCCTCTGCGGGATTTTCGGAATTGGCGGTTTCCTCCGCGCCCGGATGACAATCATGTGAGACATTTTCCGCCGGTTCCCGCGGCTCCTCGGAAAGTGCCGCCACGGCATCCGCGTCCGCGGGCACCGCCTCCGGGTTCTCCGCCAGGGACTTCTGGCGCGCCATCTCCTCGACATGCCGGGTCAGGCCGCGGCCGACCTGATAGGCGGTCTTCACCCCCGGGGCATCGGTGGCCGCGTTGGTGTAGTCGCCATCGTAATCGTTGAGCCCGTCGAGACAGGCGAGCACCGGGTTCGACCGCCACAGCGCGCGCAGCGCCCGGCGCCGCAGGCGTTCGGGGATCTCCTTGCGCAGGAAGCCCGCCACCATGTCGCCGGGCTTCAGGTTGTCGGGATCGGGCAGGCCGAACTCGGCGAGGATCTCGGCATCGCTGCGCTCCTCCAACGCGTCGGCGCGGGCCTCGGCCCGGGCGTCCTCCTCGGCGCGCAGCGCCGCCTCCTCCTCGGCGGCGACCCGGGCCTTGCGACGGGACCAGAAATCGCCCCGGCTCATGCCCCGGCTCATGCCCCGTCCTCCGGCCCGTCCTCGGAATGCCGGCGCGCGGTGGGGGCGCGGAAGACATCGTCGGCCGGCGCGATGCGCGGATCGCCGCGGCCTTCGCCCGGGGCGCCGTCGCGATGCTTCTGGCGTTTGCGTTTCACGAAGGGTTCCTCCACGTAATGCGTCGCGGTCCAGGCCGCGACCCAGCCGATCAGGTCCTGCGGCATCGCCAGTTTCTCGACGATCTCGTCGCCGGACTGGGCGAACAGCGCCGCCTCGTGCGGCGAGGCGGTGACCATGTGCAGGCGCCACGGGACGGCGGCGCCGGGGGCCGGGCGCAGCACCGCGTAGCAGCAGGGCGGGGTCTCGCTCAGCGCCGTGCGGTAGGCCTCGGCCTCGCCGCGCCAGAGCGTCAGCGGCACGGTGCCGGCATGGAACTCGGCGCTGCCGTCGCTGTCCTCGCGCAGGAGCTTCCACTCGGCGGGGCCGGCATTGGGCAGCAGCGCCACCGGGCGCCAGACCCATTTCGCCCAGCGGGTGACGCCGGGACTGCGGCGCACGATGACGCCCATCGGCATGGTAACGGATTTTCGCTCGGCAAGCTGCACGGATGACCTCATTTCAGCGTTTCGTGAGCGTAGGGGCGCGGCCTTGTCTCTGACAAGCCGGGCGGTTATCCCTGCCGCCTGACCTGCCGCAAACGTGATCCGGGATACCGATTGCCGCGCCCCGCGCCCGGCCGCTCCCGCCCGGCGGCGCTCTGCATCGGGGAGGTGCCCATGTCCAGAACCCTTCTGCTCTGCGATTGCCTCGGCAGCCAGCACCTCGATCCCGAGCGGATCGAGGCCACCACCGGGCTGCGCTGCTCGCGCGTGCATTCCGGCCTCTGCCAGCATCAGGCCGAGCGCGCCGCCCAGGCGCTGTCCTCGGGCGAGGAGGTGGTGGTGGCCTGCGGCCAGGAAACCGCCTTCTTCGAGGAGCTGGCCGCCGAACTCGGCGTCGAGGCGCCGGGATTCGTCGATCTGCGCGACCGCGCCGGCTGGTCCGACGAGGCCGAGCGGGCCGGGCCCAAGCAGGCGGCGTTGGCCGCCGAGGCGCTGGTGGCGGTGCCGCCGGCGCGCAGCCGCGACGTGGTCTCCGAGGGCGCCTGCATGATCGTCGGCCCCGGCGAGGCCGCCTTCGCCGCCGCCGCCCGGCTCTGCGACGCGCTGGCGGTGACGGTGCTGCAGACCGACGCCGTCGAGCCGCCGCTCGACCGCCGCTTCGACGTGGTGCGCGGCCGGCTGGCCCGCGCCGAGGGCGCGCTCGGCGCCTTCCGGGTCCGCATCGACGGTTTCGCCCAGCTGGTGCCCGGCGGCCGCGGCCAGCCGGGCTTCACCGAGCCGCGCGACGGCGCGGTCTCGGACTGCGACATCCTCTTCGACCTGACCGCCGGCCAGCCGTTCTTTCCCGCCCCCGAGAAGCGCGAGGGCTACCTGCGCGCCGATCCCCGCGCCCCCGGCGCCGTGGAGGCGGTCTCGGTCGAGGCGGTGCAGCTTGTCGGCACCTTCGAGAAGCCGCTCTTTGCCCGGCTCGAACCGGCGCTCTGCGCCCATTCGCGGGCCCGCCAGACCGGCTGCACGCGCTGCCTCGACGCCTGCCCGACCGGGGCGCTGGTGCCGGACGGCGATCACGTCTCGCTCGACCCGATGATCTGCGCCGGCTGCGGCTCCTGCTCGGCGCTCTGCCCGTCGGGCGCGATCACCTACGACGCGCCGCCGGTGTCCAGCCTGTTCCGGCGCATCGACGCGCTGGCCCGCAGCTTCCGCGAGGCCGGCGGACGGGCGCCGCGCCTTCTGGTCCACGACGCCGAGCACGGCCGCGAGATGATCGCGCTGGCGGCGCGCTTCGGCCGCGGCCTGCCGGCCGACGTGATCCCCTTCGAGACCCCGGCGCTGGCCGGGTTCGGCCATGCCGAGATGCTGGCGGCGCTCGGCGCGGGCTTTGCCCGGGTCGACCTGCTGCTGGCGCCGCGGACCGAGCGCGAGACCTGCGACCACGAGGCCGCGCTGACCGCCGCGATGGCCGGTGAGGGGCGGGTGCGCCTGCTCGATCCGGCCGATCCCGACGGCTTGAGCGACGCGCTCTACGGCGCCGAGGCCCCGGCGCCGGTGGCCGAGCCGGCGCTGCCCATCGGCACGCGGCGGCAGGTCGCGCGGGTCGCGGCCCGGGCGTTGAACGGCCCGGAGGCGGTGCTCGACCTGCCCGAGGGCGCGCCCTACGGCGCGGTGCTCTGCAACACCGATGCCTGTACGCTCTGCCTGGCCTGCGTGTCGCTCTGCCCCTCCGGCGCGCTGGGCGACAACCCGGACAAGCCGCAGCTGCTGTTCCAGGAGGATGCCTGCCTGCAATGCGGGCTCTGCGCCAATGTCTGCCCCGAGGACGCGATCACCCTCAAGCCGCGCATGGACCTGACCGACGGCGCGCTGTCGCAGCGCGTGCTGAACGAGGAGGAGCCGTTTGCCTGCGTCGAATGCGGCACCCTCTTCGGGGTCAAGTCGACCATCGAGCGGATCACCGAGCAGCTCGCCGGCAAGCACCCGATGTTCGCCTCGAGCCCGCAGGCGCGGATGATCCAGATGTGCGACGATTGCCGGGTGCGGGCGCAGTTCCACACCGGCGACAACCCCTTCGCCATGGGCAATCCGCGCCGCGTGCGCACCACCGACGACTACCTCGCGGATCCCGGCCCGTCGAAGCGCCGCGACCACTGACGCGCCGCCGGGCTCCGGCCCGCCGCAAGGCCGGGCCCGGTGCCGTCACCGCGCGGCGGCACGGGCCGCCGGCGCGGGTCAGCGATAGGCCATCGGCGCGCCCAGATCGGCCGGCGCCACGGTCTCCACGAAGGCCAGGATGTGGTCGAGATCGTCGAGGGTCATGGCGAGCGGCACGATCGGCGGCGGGCGGTTGGCCGGGAAGGGCGGCGTGACCTCGGCGACCTGGGTGAAGGCCGGGTGCGGGTTCAGCGCGTAGAAGCCTCGGAAGCGCGCGAGCCAGTCGGGAAAGCCCCGCAGCAGCATGAA
The DNA here is from genome assembly GCF_054482755.1 of Roseivivax sp. CAU 1761. Classification (NCBI taxonomy): domain Bacteria; kingdom Pseudomonadati; phylum Pseudomonadota; class Alphaproteobacteria; order Rhodobacterales; family Roseobacteraceae; genus Roseivivax; species Roseivivax sp. CAU 1761. Next base: position 12,348 of record NZ_JBTLRM010000004.1, on the reverse strand, counting down.
GGAGGGGGTGGAGCCGATGGTGCGCAGCCGGTCGGCCTCGCGCACCGCGTGACAGCGTCCGCAGAGCGCCTGGGCCAGCGCCGCGCCCTGCGCCGCGTCGCCCTCGAGCTCCGGGGCGGGCGCCGCCTCGGCCGCGCGCGCGACCGGGGTGAAGGGGGCGGTGCCCTCGGGCGCGAAGCCCGCCACCGCCGCCCGTCCGGCCTCTGACTCGAGCCAGTCGCCGAAGGCCCGGGCATCGGGATCGTCGCCGAGTTCCAGGTGCCAGACCCGGTTCGGCCCGGCGAAGACCGGCCGCCCGGTCGCGCCGAAGGCGGCATCGCTGCCGGCGCCGGGCCCGGCCGCGGCGCCGTCCGGCGCCGGCTGCCGCGTGATCCGGGTCGCGGTCTTCAGCGAGAACCGCGGCAGGATGTGGTCGAGAAGGCCGGTCTCGGCCAGGGTCCGGGGCACCGTCAGGCGGAACGCCTTGTCGGCCTCGGCCTCGGCACGGGCCGCCCCGGCCGCGGCCAGCGCCAGCGTGGCGGCGGCGATCACGAGAACGCGCATGGGCCGGCTCCTCCTTCCGGCGGGCGATGGCTTGCAAGCCTATGGGGCCTGTCCTACAGACGTCAATGCCTTCACCGAGCGCAAGGGAGCACGCCGATGAGCGACGATTTCAACATGTCGATGCGGAAATTTCTCAAGCAGGTGGGGGTCACCTCGCAGCAGGCCATCGAGGAGGCGGTGCGCGAGGCCGGCGGCCCCGAAGGCCGCACCTACCAGGCCCGGGCGGTGATCACCGTCGAAGGGCTCGACGTCGAGCACGTCGTCACCGGCACGATCAAGGGGTAACGGCTTGAGCCTGACACGCGAGGCGGTCCTGACCGCATTGAAGGCGGTGCGCGATCCCGCCTCCGGCAGCGACGTGGTCGCCGCCGGGCTGGTGCGCGCGCTGAATGTCGAGGGCACGAACGTGCGTTTCGTGCTGGAGATCGACCCGGCCCGGGCCGAGAGCTACAAGCCGGTGCGCGACGATTGCGAGGCGGTGGTGAAGTCGCTCGACCCCGCGGCCCAGGTTTCCGCGGTGCTGACCGCGCATTCGGCGCCGAAGCCGCCGCCGGACCTCAAGGGCGCGCGCAAGCCCGCCGCCCCGCAGGGGCCGCAGAAGGTCGCCGGCATCGACCGCATCCTCGCCGTGGCCTCGGGCAAGGGCGGCGTCGGCAAGTCGACGCTGTCGGCCAACCTGGCCTGCGCGCTGGCCGCCGAGGGGCGCCGCGTCGGCCTGCTCGACGCCGATGTCTACGGCCCGTCGCAGCCGCGCATGCTGGGCGTCTCGGGCCGGCCCGCCAGCCCCGACGGCAAGACCATCCTGCCGCTGAGGAATTACGGCGTCACCATGATGTCGATCGGGCTGATGACCAACGAGGGCCAGGCGGTGGTCTGGCGCGGTCCGATGCTGATGGGCGCGCTGCAGCAGATGATGAACCAGGTGCAATGGGGGGCGCTCGACGTGCTGATCGTCGACCTGCCGCCGGGCACCGGCGACGTGCAGATGACGCTGAGCCAGAAGTTCCAGGTCGACGGCGCCGTGGTGGTCTCGACGCCGCAGGACGTGGCGCTGCTCGACGCCCGCAAGGGCATTGACATGTTCCGCCAGATGAACGTGCCGATCCACGGCCTGATCGAGAACATGTCGACCCATATCTGCTCCAATTGCGGCCACGAGGAGCACATCTTCGGCCATGGCGGGGTGGCCCGCGAGGCCGCGGCGCTGGGCGTGCCGCTGCTGGGCGAGATCCCGCTGCATCTCGACATCCGCACCGCCTCCGACGGCGGCGCGCCGATCGTCGTCTCGAAGCCCGAGAGCAGCCAGGCGCGGTCGTTCCGCGACATCGCCCGGAGGCTTGTCGAGGCCGGTCAGGCATGATCGCCGACGCCGCCCCGGTCTTCCCGCCGCTGCTCGAGGGCCGCGCGGTGCCCGGAGATCCCTTCGCCGCCGCCATCGCGGCGGCGCAGGCCGGCGCCGAGCCGGGGCTGGTGCTCTACCGCGCGCCCTGCGACGACCTCGAGGCGGCGCTGGTCCTGGCGCCCGAGGTGGCGCTCGCCGAGGCGGCGCAGATGCTGCCGCTGGCCGGCGTGGCGCTGCAGAACGCGCTGGGCGCGCTGGCGCCGCCGGAAGTGCCGGTCGATCTTGGCTGGGAGGGCGGTGTCTGGGTCAATGACGGGCGCGCCGGGACGCTGCGCGCCGCGGCGCCGTCGCGCGCCCCCGACGCGGTGCCGGACTGGCTGGTGATCGGGCTGTCGCTGCGCTTCGTGCCGCCGGCGGGCGAGGGCGGCGCGACCCCCGACATCACCGCGCTGCACGCCGAGGGCTGCGGCGACCTGGCGCCGCTCGACCTGCTGGAAAGCTGGTCGCGGCACTTCCTGGTCTGGCTGCATGGTTGGGAGGAGACCGGCGCCGCGGCGCTGCACCGCGATCTCTCGGCGCTGCTGCGCGGCCGCGGCGGCTGCCTCACCGCGCTCGGCGTGACCGGGCGCCATGTCGGGCTCGACGAGCGGCTCGGCCTGTTGCTGAAGACCGGGGAGGAGACCCGTCTGCTGCCCCTGACCGACCTTCTGGAGACGCCATGAACCTGGCCCGCGCGATCCATTTCGACGAGAGCGACACCCGCATCTTCCATTCCCCGGCCCGCACCGGCGAATGGTGCATCTCGGGCGGGTTCGAGTTTTCCAACTGGGGCGAGGCCGATCTCGAGGGCAAGGCGCGGCAGGCCTTCTCGAACGGCTGGCTCGGGCTCGAGACCTTCGGCCGGGTGACCTTCGTGGCGGTGACCCGGATCGAGGCGGCGGAGCTGGCCCGGCTGACCGACGGGCTGGCCCGGCACTTCGTCGAGGTCTATGGCGCCCCCAGCGAGGCCGATGCCCGGCGCGTGGCCGAGATCGAGATCGCCGAGATGGCCGAGCTCTGCGCCGATCACGCTCCGAACACCCTGCTCACGGTGGCGCGCGAGCTGACCGGCGCCGGGGTGCGGGAGGCCTTCCGGGTCATCGAGGCGCCCGAGGCCGACCTCACCCAGGTGGCGATCCACGGCTCCCTCGAGGAGGAGTGATCCGGCGGGGCGCGCCCCGTCCGGGGCGCGCGCTGCTCTGGCCCCGCGGGCGCCGGGGGCGCCCGCGGCGCGGCGGGCGCCCGGTCCGCCAGCCGGGCCCCTGTCCCTGAGCGTTATTGGGGCGTCTCCGGGGCATCCCTGCGGCGCCCGGGGCCGGGGCCGGGCGGCGGGATCTGGCCGAGGCTTCGGGGGGCGGGAAACCTTATTCCCGGATGCGGGTTTTCCCGGCAGATGCCCAAGCAAGGAGGCAAATGCCATGAATTGGGATCAAGTCGAAGGCAACTGGGAAAAGTTCAAGGGTGCGGCGCGCCAGCAATGGGGCGAGCTCACCGATGACGACCTGCAGAAGGCCAAGGGCGACCGCCAGCGGATGGCCGGCCTGATCCAGGAGCGTTACGGCCGCACCAGGGAACAGGCCGAGCGCGAGCTCGACGATTGGGCGGCCCGGCACTGACCGCGCGCCCCATGTGACAGACGACCGACACACGACGCGGCGGGACGGGACGGCTCAGTCTTCCTCCGCGCCGCGGCAGATGCCGGCCACCTGGGCACCGGACCAGGGCAGGGCGACCTCGCTGCCCGCCAGCACCCGGTCGAGTCGGGACAGCGGCATGGCCTCGGCGATCATCGCCCGGAGCCGCGCGGTGCGCGGCGCCGCGGGGTCGAGCAGGGCGCAGCAAACATATTCCTCGACGATGGCGCCCTGTTGCTCGTAGCCGAAATCGGCGAAGCGGGTCCGACCCGCGCCGTCGGGATCGAAGAGGTAGGGATCGGCGCTGGCGGCGTGCTCGAAGGCGGCGCGCAGCGGGTGATAGCCGGTGCGGCGCCGGTTCTGCCATTGCCAGACATGCGTCATCTCGTGCGCGAAGAGCATGGCATCGGCGAGGTCGATGCGGCGCGGCCAGCCGGCGAGGAAATCGGCGCGGTAGAGATCCTCGCGGTAGAGCACGCGGTTGAAGAAGGTGGTGGCCCCCGGCGAGACGGTGACGGTCTCGCCCTGCAGCGGCGGCCAGATCCGCTCCTGGCAGGTCAGGCGCGGCCGGGCCGGACGGCGATAGGTGATGGCCCCGGCGAAATGCCCGTCATGGAAGCGCACCCGCGCCGGGTTCACCTGGTCGCCATGGACCTGGCGCAGGAAGGCGCGTTCGTTGCCGGTGAGTTCGCGGCCGCAGGCGGCGGCGAGCGTCGCGAGGAGGGCGAGGGTGAGGAGGCGGATCATGCGGGCGGTGCGGCGGCGCGGTGGCGCCTCAGCGCACCACGACCTCGTCGGCGCGCAGCAGCCCCAGCACGTCGCGTGCCTGCTGGTCGAGCAGGTCGACGTCGAGGTAATCGTCCGACAGCCGCCGGGTGAGATTCTCCATCCGTGCCACCTCGGCCTCGAGCTGCGCCAGCTCGGCCGCCAGCCGGGTCTCCTCGACCTCGATCTCGGCGCGGCGGAACAGGCCGTAATCGCCCTGCACCGCCGCGAAGGTGAAATAGGCGCCGATCATCACCGATCCGGCGAAGAAGGTCAGGGGCCCGAAGGGGCGGGAACGGAACTGGCTCATGTCACTGCCTCGGCGCGCCGCGTTGGCCGGGCGCTGGTCGCGACCATGCCACAGCCGCGCCCGACCGGGAATCCCCCATTTTCCGGACTGTTACCCCAATGCCGCAACCCCGGGCAGGGTCTTGCCCTCCATCCATTCGAGGAAGGCGCCGCCGGCAGTGGAGATGTAGGTGAAGCGCTCCGCCGCGCCGGCCTTGTTGAGCGCCGCGACGGTGTCGCCGCCGCCGGCCACCGAGACCAGCCTGCCCTCTGCCGACAGCGCGCCGGCGCGCGCCGCGGCGGCGTTGGTGGCGGCGTCGAAGGGGGCGATCTCGAAGGCGCCGAGCGGGCCGTTCCAGATCAGCGTCTCGGCGCGCTCCATGACCTCGACGAGATGCGCGACGCTGTCCGGCCCGGCATCGAGGATCATCGCCTCGGCCGGGCAATCCTCGGCCTTGACGACCTCGTGCGGCGCCCCGGCCTTGAACTCGCGCGCCACCACGACATCGCGCGGCAGCAGGATCTCGCAGCCCGTCTCGGCGGCCTTCTGGGCGATCTCGCGCGCGGTGCCGGTCATGTCGTGCTCGCAGAGCGACTTGCCGACATCGAGCCCCTGCGCGGCGAGGAAGGTGTTGGCCATGCCGCCGCCGATCACCAGCATGTCGACCTTCTCGATCAGGTTCGACAGCAGGTCGAGCTTGGTCGAGACCTTGGCGCCGCCGACCACCGCCATCACCGGCCGCTTCGGCGTGCCGAGCGCCGCCTCCAGCGCGGCGAGCTCGGCCGCCATCAGCCGCCCGGCGCAGGACGGCAAGAGCCGCGCCAGCGCCTCGGTCGAGGCATGGGCGCGGTGCGCGGCGGAGAAGGCATCGTTGCAATAGACGTCGCCGAGCTTGGCCATTTCCGCGGCCAGACCCGGGTCGTTCTTCTCCTCGCCGGCGTGGAAGCGGGTGTTCTCGAGCAGCAGCACCTCGCCCGGCTTCAGCGCCGCAAGCGCCGCCTCGGCGCCGGGACCGCGGCAATCGGCGGCGAAGGCCACCGGAACCCCGAAGGCGGATTCGAGCGCCGGCACCAGCGGCGACAGGCTCATGTCGTCGCGGCGTTCGCCCTTGGGCCGGCCGAAATGCGCCAGGAGCACCGGCGTGCCGCCCTTGGCGAGGATGTCGCGCACGGTCGGCGCGACGCGCTCGATCCGGGTCGCGTCGGTGACCCGGCCATCCTCGACCGGGACGTTGATGTCGACCCGGGTGAGCACCCGCTTGCCGTCCAGATCCATGTCGTCGAGCGTCTTCCAGGCCATCGGCAGTCCTCCGTCCAGGCGTTGCGCCCGAGGAATGGCGTCTCGCTGCCGGGAGGTCAATGCGGCCTCGGGGAGGGCGGCCCCGGCGCCCGGGCGCGCGGGCCCGGCCCGCCGCCTCCGACTGCCGGTCCGGGCGGCGCGGCGCCGGCGGTCCCCGGCCCGCGCCGGCGGCCCCCGGGCGTCGCCCCTTGGCAAGCGCTGCGGCGCGGTCTACCACCGGGCCCGAGCGCATGACAGGGAGGCCCGCATGGCCGAGATCAAGGATCCCGAGAACACCATCCTGATGGAGCTGAAGGACGGCACCGTCACCATCGAGCTGCTGCCCGACGTGGCGCCCAAGCACGCCGAGCGGATGAAGGAACTGGCGCGGTCCGGCGCCTATGACAACGTCGCCTTCCACCGCGTGATCGACGGGTTCATGGCGCAGACCGGCGATGTCGCCAACGGCAACATGGAGCAGGATTTCAACCTGCGCATGGCCGGCACCGGCGGCTCCGACCTGCCCGACCTGCCGGCGGAATTCTCCAAGCTGCCGCACGATCGCGGCACCCTGGGCGCGGCGCGGTCGTCGAACCCGAACTCCGCCAATTCGCAGTTCTTCATCAACTTCAAGGACAACCATTTCCTCAACGGCCAGTACACCGTCTACGGCCGGGTCATCGCGGGCATGGAGCATGTCGATGCGATCACCCGCGGCGAGCCGCCGGCCAATCCCGACCGCATGATCTCGGTCAAGGTGGCCGCCGATGCGTAAGCTCGCTGCCGCTTTGATCCTCGCCGCCGGCCCCGCCGCGGCGACCGGGCTCGAGATCGACATCGCGGGCGAGGCCGCGGGCACCGTCGCCATCGACCTGTTCGAGGACGTGGCCCCCGAGCACGTCGCCCAGATCACCGCCCTGGCCGAGGCCGGCGCCTATGACGGCGTGGTTTTCCACCGGGTGATCGACGGCTTCATGGCGCAGACCGGCGACGTGCAGTTCGGCCGCGAGGGCGGCGATCTGTCGATGGCCGGGCGCGGCGGCTCCGACCGGCCCGACCTGCCGGCCGAGTTCTCCGACCGCGCCTTCGAGCGCGGCGTGGTCGGCATGGCGCGATCGCAATCCCCCGACAGCGCCAATTCGCAGTTCTTCATCATGTTCGACGCGGCGCCCTTCCTCGATGGCCAGTACACCGTGGTGGGCGCGGTGACCGAGGGCATGGAGGTGGTCGACGCCATCAAGCGCGGCACCGGGCCGAACGGCGCGGTCACCGCGGCGCCCGACGTGATGCAGGAGGTCCGCGTCACCGAGTGACGCGCCCGCGGCGCGGCCCGGTCGCCGGGGCGCGGCGCCACACGCAGGGTCACGTTGACGTGGCCCCCGATTGCCCGAAACGGCGCGGGCGCGCAGGCTTTCCCCTCATCAGGGGAGGAAATGCCATGCGGATCATCGCCGTTCTGGCCGCCGCGGTTCTGTGGGCCGGGGCCGCCATCGCCCAGCCGTCGCAATGGCGGGCGGAGTTTCCGAGGACCGATTTCAGCCGCAGCGCCATCGCCGACTGGTCCGAGATCCGCTCCGGCGGGCCGGGCCGCGACGGCATTCCGGCGCTGTCGGAGCCGCAATTCGTCCGCGCCGCGGACAAGCGCGGGCTCGATCCCGAAGAGCCGGTGATCACGCTGGAGCTCGGCGGCGCCACGCCGCGGGCCTATCCGATCCGCTATCTGATGTGGCACGAGATCGTCAACGACAGCGTCGGCGGGGTGCCGGTCGCGGTGACCTACTGCCCGCTTTGCAATTCCGCGATGACCTTCGACCGCAGGGTTGCGGGCCGGGTGCTGAGCTTCGGCGTCACCGGCAAGCTCCGCGCCTCCGACATGGTGATGTACGACCGCGAGACCGAGAGCTGGTGGCAGCAGGCGCTGGGGCAGGGCATCGTCGGCCGCATGACGGGCCGCGAGCTGGCCACCCTGCCGAGCTGGATGGAAAGCTGGCAGGCCTTCCGCGACCGTCACCCGCAGGGGCTGGTGATGGCGCAGCCGCGGCACAACCGCGATTACGGCCGCAACCCCTATCGCGGCTACGACCGCTCGGGCTGGCCGTTCCTCTATGACGGCACGCCGCCGCCGCACGGCATCCCGGCGCTGGAGCGCGTGGTGCGGGTCGGCGACCGCGCCTGGCCGATGTCGCGGCTGGCCCGCGAGGGACGCATCCAAGAGGCCGGGCTGAGCCTCGACTGGCGTCCGGGCCAGGCCTCGGCGCTCGATGCCGGCCGGGTCGGGGCGGGGCGCGACATCGGCATGATCCGGGTGCGCGACGGGCGCGGCCGCGACGTGGCGCATGACGTGCTCTTCGCCTTCGCCTTCCACGCCTTCTGGCCCGACGGCCGCTGGATGCTCGGCCGCTAGGCCGCCGCCCCGGGGCAGGAGCGCGGGGCGGGCCGCGGAGAGCGTGCCGCGGCCCCGGCCGGGATCCCCGGAGTCACCGGGGTTATTGCGCGAGCTTCACCAAGGCATGGCGCTTCTTGCCGGCCGAGAGCTTCACCGGCGCGCTGAGCGCGCTCTCGTCGAGCACCAGGCCGGGATCGGTGAGCGCCCGGTCGTCGATCCGCGCGCCGTTCTCGGCGATCAGCCGCTTGGCCTCCTTGCCGGACTTCACCAGCCCCGAGCGCACCAGCACCTGCACGATCGAGATGCCGCCGGCGACCTCGTCGCGGCCGAGCTCGACGGTGGGCAGGTCGTCGCCCACGCCGCCCTTCTCGAAGACCTCGCGCGCCGTCGCCGCCGCCGCCGCGGCCGCCTCGGCGCCGTGGCAGAGCGTGGTGACCTCGTTGGCGAGCACGATCTTGGCCTCGTTGATCTCCGCCCCCTCGAGCGCGCCCAGCCGCTCGCATTCCTCGACCGGCAGCTCGGTGTAGAGCTTCAGGAAGCGGCCGGTATCGGCGTCGGTCGAATTGCGCCAGAACTGCCAGAACTCATAGGGGCTCAGCATGTCGGCGTTGAGCCACATGGCGCCGCCCGCCGATTTGCCCATCTTGCGGCCGTCCGAGGTGGTCAGCAGCGGCGAGGTCAGGCCGAAAATCTCGCGGTCGGCGACCCGGCGGGTCAGGTCGATGCCGTTGACGATGTTGCCCCACTGGTCCGAGCCGCCCATCTGCAGCACGCAGCCGTAGCGCCGGTTCAGCTCGAGGAAGTCGTAGGCCTGCAGGATCATGTAGTTGAATTCGAGGAAGGACAGCGACTGCTCGCGGTCGAGCCGGCTCTTCACGCTCTCGAAGGAGAGCATCCGGTTGACCGAGAAATGCCGCCCGATGTCGCGCAGGAAGTCGAGGTAGTTCAGCCCGTCGAGCCATTCGGCATTGTCGAGCATCAGCGCGCCGTTGCCGCTCTCGCCATAGGTCAGGTACTTGGCGAAGACCTGCTTCATGCCGTCGATATTGGCTGCGATCTGCTCCGGCCCGAGCAGCGGCCGCTCGTCCGAGCGGAACGAGGGATCGCCCACCTTGGTGGTGCCGCCGCCCATCAGGGTGATCGGCCGGTGGCCGGTCTTCTGCAGCCAGCGCAGCATCATGATGTTCAGCAGATGCCCGACATGCAGCGATTTCGCGGTGGCGTCGTAGCCGATATAGGCGGTCACCATCCCGGCCGCGAGGGCATCGTCCAGCGCCTGATAATCGGTGCAGTCGGCCAGGTAGCCGCGCTCGATCATCACGCGCATGAAATCCGATTTGGGATGGTAGGTCATGGGTCTTCCCTCGTAGAATGCCGCCCGAGGCTATACCGCCGGGAACCGGCGGGGCCAATCGCATTTCGCGGCAGTTTCGCGGAGGGACGGGTGAGCAGGGCAGCGAGAGAGGCGGCGCCGATGCGGGCGCTCGGAGCGATGTCGGGCACCTCGCTCGACGGCGTCGACGCGGCGATGATCGTCACCGATGGCGAGCGCATCCTGGAAACCGGCGACTGGGATTACCGGCCCTACGACGCGGCCGAGACCGCGGTGCTGCGCGCCGCGCTCGGGCGCTGGCCCGGCGAGCCCGGCGTGGCCGAGGCCGAGCGGGTGGTGGAGCGGGCCCATCTCGACCTGCTGGCGCGCTTCGAGGGTGCCGAACTCGTGGGCTTTCACGGCCAGACCCTGGCGCACGAGCCGCGGGGCCGCGGCACCCACCAGATCGGTTGCGGCGCCGCGCTCGCCGACGCGCTGGGCGTGCCGGTGGTGTGGGATTTCCGCTCCGCCGACGTGCGCCTGGGCGGCGAGGGCGCGCCGCTGGCGCCGTTCTACCATTTCGCCTGCGCCCGGCGGATCGGCGCCACCGAACCGCTGGCGATGCTCAATCTCGGCGGCGTCGGCAACCTGACCTGGATCGACCCGCGCAAGGCGCGGCCCGAGGAGGAGGGCGCCTGCCTCGCCTTCGATACCGGTCCGGCCAATGCCCCGATCAACGATCTGCTGACCGAACGCCGCGGCCAGCCCTTCGACCGCGACGGCGCGCTGGCGGCGCGCGGCAAGGTCGTGGACGGCGCGCTCGAGCTGTTCCTCGAGGAGGGGTATTTCCTGCGCATGCCGCCGAAATCGCTCGACCGCGACGATTTCGCGCTGATGCTCGACCTGGTGCGCGAACTCGACGATGCCGATGCCGCCGCCACCATGACCGCGATGTCGGCGGCGGCGGTGATGCGCGGACTCGAGCATTGCCCGACCCCGCCCGAGCGGCTGCTGGTCACCGGGGGCGGGCGCCACAACCCGGTGATGATGGCGATGATCGCCGCCGGGCTCGACTGCCCGGTGGAGCCGGTGGAGGCGGCGGGGCTCGACGGCGACATGATGGAGGCGCAGGCCTTCGCCTTCCTCGCGGTGCGGGTGCTGCGCGGATTGCCGACCTCTTGCCCCGCGACCACCGGGGTGCGCGCGGCGATCGGGGGTGGCGAGATCAGCCGCCCGGGCCAGCGCGCCCTGCGCGGCGCCGGCTGAGCCGTCGGAGCCTCCGGCGGGGATATTTCTGCTCAGAAGAAGGCCAGGGGGAGCGCCTCGCGCCCGCCGCTGTCTTCTTCTGAGGGAAAATATCCCGGGGAGCGCGAGGGGCTGGCCCCTCGCTCCGATGCGCGACGTTCAGCCGCCGGTATGGCTCATATGGCGCGACACCCGTCCGTCCACCGATTGCCGCGAATAGTCGAAATCGTGGCCCTTGGGCTTCAGCGCGATGGCGCCGCGGATCGCGTCCTCGAGCGGCGCGTCGCTGCCCGGATGGTTGCGCAGGGCGGCGCGCAGATCGGCGTTGTCCTCCTGGCCCAGGCACATGAAGAGCTCGCCGGTGCAGGTCAGCCGCACGCGGTTGCAGCTCTCGCAGAAATTGTGCGTGAGCGGGGTGATGAAGCCGACCTTCTGGCCGCTCTCCTCGAGCCACACGTAGCGCGCCGGGCCACCGGTGCGCTCGGGCAGGTCGGTGAGGGTGTAGCGCTCTGCCAACCGCGCCCGCAGGTCGTCGAGCTTCCAGTACTGGCCGAGCCGGTCCTCGTTGCCGATGTCGCCCATCGGCATGACCTCGATCCAGGTCAGGTCCATGTCGCGCGCCGCGCACCATTCGGTCATCGCGAAGAGCTCGTCCTCGTTGAAGCCCTTGAGCGCCACGGCGTTGATCTTGACCCGCAGGCCGGCCTGCTGCGCCGCGTCGATGCCCTTCAGGACCTGCGGCAGCCGGCCCCAGCGGGTGATGTCGGCGAACTTCTTCTCGTCGAGCGTGTCGAGCGAGATGTTCACCCGCCGCACCCCGGCGGCGTGAAGATCGCCCGCGAAGCGCGACAGCTGCGAGCCGTTGGTGGTCAGGGTCAGCTCCTTGAGCGCCCCCGATTCGAGGTGCCGGCCCATGCTCCGGAAGAAGGTCATGATGTCCCGCCGCACCAGCGGTTCGCCGCCGGTGATGCGCAGCTTCTCGACCCCAAGCCGCACGAAGGTGGAGCACATGCGGTCCAGCTCCTCCAGCGTCAGCAGCTCCTTCTTGGGCAGGAAGGTCATGTTTTCCGACATGCAATAGACGCAGCGGAAATCGCAGCGGTCGGTGACCGAAACCCGAAGGTAGGAGATCGGGCGCTGGAACGGGTCGATGAGGGGTGCTGTCATGGACCCAAGCTAGTAATTCCCGGACGGCCGGGCAAGTATCACGCCCGAGAACGAGACAGTACAAAGGTCTGACGCCATGAGATTCCGCCCCGCCCTGACCTTGGCCGCGCTGCTCGCCGCGGCCGGATGCGCCGAGATCCGCGACCGCTTCGGCGGCCAGAGCGAATCACCCGCGCCGCGCGCCGCCGCCGCCGCCGGGAGCGCCGCGGCCGCGCCGGCCTCCGCCGCCCCCGCCGCTTCGCGGGTTCCGGCCGCCGCCGCGCGCACCGCGGAGGAGTTCGACGTCACCACCGCGGAGGAGCGCGCCGCCGCCGCCGCGCCGGCCGAGCCTGCCGGCGAGCGCCGGCT
>NZ_JBTLRM010000003.1:178892-184507 GCF_054482755.1 Roseivivax sp. CAU 1761 | reverse complement strand
GGTGCCCCGCGACCGCGGGGTCGGCGCCGCCGCCGGCCAGCGCCGCAGATCCGTCCGCGCCCGGCGCCGCGGCGGGCTCGCCCGGCGCCTCGAGCACCGCGATGGGCGTGTTCACCTTCACCGCCCTGGTGCCCTCGGGCACCAGGATGGCACCCAGCCGTCCCGGCGCCGTGGCCTCGAATTCCAGCGTCGCCTTGTCGGTCTCGATCTCGGCGATGACGTCGCCTTCCTCCACCGCGTCGCCCTCGCGGACGAACCAGCGCGCCAGCGTGCCCTCCTCCATGGCGGGGGACAGGGCGGGCATGAGGATCTCGGTCGCCATCGCTCAGCCCGCCGCGTAGACGTCGGCGTGGAGCGCCGAGGCCTCGGGTTCGGCGCCGTCGCGCGCCGCCTTGGCGGCGGCGTTGATGCGTTCCTTGGTCTCGCGGTCCATGGCCTTCAGCTCGTCCTCGGTGGCGTGGCCGCCGTCGAGCAGCAGGGCGCGCAGATGCGCGATCGGGTCGCGCGCCTCGCGCACCCGCTGCGCCTCGGCCCGGGTGCGGTATTTGGCGGGATCGGCCATGGAATGCCCGCGGTAGCGGTAGGTGCGCGCCTCGAGAAGGTAGGGGCCCTTGCCGGCCCGCACGTGCAGCGCCGCGTCCTCGGCGGCGGTCCGCACCGCCAGCACGTCCATGCCGTCGACGCTCCGGGCGGGGATGCCGTGCGCCTTGGCGCGGTCGGTCAGGCCCGGCCCGCGGGCGCCGCGCCCGGGCAGCGGCGCGGCGCCGCCGAGCTCGGAATTGTTCTCGATGACGAAGAGCACCGGCAGCTTCCAGCGCATCGCCAGCGCGTAGGTCTCCGCGACCTGGCCCTGATCGGCCGCGGCATCGCCGAGATAGACGTAGGTCACCGCATGCGAGCGCCGCGTGCGTTCGGCGAGCGCCAGCCCGGCGCCGATCGGCACCTGCGCGGCGAGGATGCCGTGGCCGCCGAAGAAGCCCTGCTCGGGGGCGTACATGTGCATCGAGCCGCCCTTGCCGCCGGACAGGCCCTCGGCGCGGCCCAGAAGCTCCGCCAGCATCGGCTCCGGGTCGAGCCCGGCGGCCAGCATCAGGCCGTGGCAACGATAGGAGGTGATGCGGCGGTCGCCGTCGCGGGCGCTGGCCTCGAGTCCCACCGCCACCGCCTCCTGGCCGATATAGAGATGGCAGTAGCCGCCGATCAGCCCCATGCCGTAAAGCTGCCCGGCCTTCTCCTCGAAGCGGCGGATCAGCAGCATGTCGCGGTAGGCCGCGATCAGGCTGGCATCGGGGATCTCCCGGGCGGCCTCGGCCGCGGCGCTGTCGGCCGTCATCGCGGCGTCTCCTCCCTCACTTCGCCCGCCCGCCGGGCCGGCCGATCGCGGGCCCGCCACCGGTGGGCGGCCGCGGTTCAGCGTTGCCGGAATCCTAGGCCCCGCGCAACATTCTTTCAATAGCCCCCGCGCGGCGGCCGGCGGGCTAGGCCGGCCGCCGCACATGCCCGTGTGCGCCCCGCGCGAGGGTTCAGATCGGCCCGCGAATGGGGTAAGTGGGCGTCAACCTCCACTTCCGGAACGGATTCCCATGCGACTGCGCGACACGGTCCTCAAGCCCATGCACCCCGAAGGCCGGCGTTTCGTCGGCGCCTTCGCGCTGGCGACGCTGCTGCTGTTCTTCCTGTGGGAGCCGCTGGGCTGGATCGGCCTCGGCCTCACCGTCTGGTGCTATTACTTCTTCCGCGACCCCGACCGGGTGACGCCGGAGCGGCCCGGCCTGCTGGTGAGCCCGGCCGACGGCATCGTGTCGCAGACCGGCACCGTGCTGCCGCCGCCGGAGCTCGGCCTGCCGGCCGAGCCGCGGCAGCGCGTCTCGGTCTTCATGTCGGTCTTCGACTGCCACGTGAACCGGATGCCGGGCGCCGGCACGGTGTGCCGCATCGTCTACCGGCCGGGCAAGTTCGTGAACGCCGCGCTCGACAAGGCCAGCGAACAGAACGAACGCAACGGCCTGGTGGTGACGCTCGACGAGGGCGGGTCGGATCTCGGCGTGGTGCAGATCGCCGGGCTGGTGGCGCGGCGCATCGTCTCCTTCACCGCCGAGGGCGACCACCTGGGCCGCGGCGGGCGCTTCGGGCTGATCCGCTTCGGCTCGCGGCTCGACATCTACCTGCCGGCGGATTGGGAACTGCGCGCCGCGGTGGGCCAGACCATGATCGCCGGCGAGACGGTGATCGCCGAACGCCGCGGCGAACCGGAGCCCATGGCGTGACCGACGGTCCCGAAACCCCCGGCCCGCAGACGCCGCCGCGCGACCCCGAGGCGCCGGCCCGCGAGAAGCTGACCATCGTGCAGCTGCTGCCCAACATGCTGACCATCTCGGCGATCTGCGCCGGGCTGACGGCGATCCGGTACGGGCTGGCCGGGCAATACGAGCTCGCCGTGCAGCTGATCCTCCTGGCCGCCGTGCTCGACGGGCTCGACGGCCGCCTGGCGCGGGCCCTGAAGACCGAGAGCCCGGTCGGGGCGGAGCTCGATTCGCTGGCCGATTTCCTGAATTTCGGGGTCGCGCCGGGACTGCTGCTCTACACTTGGGCGCTCGAGGATCTGCGCGGCCTGGGCTGGGTCGCGGTGCTGGTCTACGCGGTCTGCACGGTGTCGCGGCTGGCGCGCTTCAACGTCTCGCGCAAGACCGACGAGGGCCGCGGCGGCGACAATGCCTTCTTCACCGGCGTGCCGTCGCCGGCGGGCGCCTTCCTGGCGCTGCTGCCGATGTTCGTGAGCTTCGCGGTGGGGTCCGGCCCGCTGCTGCCGGACCTGCTGCTGGCGCTCTGGATGGTGCTGGTCGGGCTGTCGATGATCAGCCGCATCCCCACCTGGTCGTTCAAGACCACCAAGGTCTCGCGCGGCAACGTGAAGCTGTTCCTCGTGGGCTTCGTGGTCGTCGGCGCGGTGATCCTGACCTATGCCTGGATCAGCCTGGTGCTGCTCTGCCTGGCCTATCTTGCGGTGGTCGCCTGGAAGCTCCTGACCTGGCGGCGGGGTCTCGGCCGCCGCGGTTGAGGCGGCCCCGACCGGCGGCGCCCCGAGCCCGCACCGCGCCCCTGTAAGCCCGCAGCGGACGGGCTATATCTTCGTTTCTTGTGGCGCCCCGGGCGCCGCCGGAGTGCGAACAGCAGGAGCAGTGGCGTGCGGGATGACGATGTCGGAGGGTTCGCCCTTCCCGTGGAAGGCGGCCGGATGGGGGAGATGATCCGCGCCCATGACTGGCGGGCCTCGCCGATCGGGCCCTCGGAGGACTGGCCGCAGGTCCTGCGCATCCTGGTGGCCCTGATGCTGACCTCGAGCCAGCCGATGTTCATCGTCTGGGGCGCGTCGCGGATCATGCTCTACAACGACGCCTACAGCGAGATCCTGGCCGAAAAGCATCCCGCCCTTGGGCGGCCGTTCCACGAGGTCTGGCACGAGATCTGGGACCGCGACCTGAAGCCGATCGTCGACCGCGCCTATGCCGGCGAGGCGCTCCACATGGACGACATCCCGCTGGTGATGATGCGCCGCGGCTACCCGGAGGAGACGCATTTCTCCTTCTCCTACACCCCGGTGCGCGGGCCCGACGGCAAGGTGCACGGCTTCTTCTGCCCCTGTCTCGAGATCACCGACCAGGTTCTGGAAAAGCGCCGCGCGCGGCTGCGCGCCGAGCTCAACGAACGCCTGCGCGGGCTGCACGAGCCGGCCGAGATGACCGAACTGGCGATGGCGCTGCTGGCCCAGCACCTCGGCGTCGAGCAGAGCATCTATGCCGAGATCGACCCGACCGGCGAATACGCCATCATCGAGAGCGACTGGAATGACGGCCGCATGGCCAGCAATGTCGGCCGGCACCGGCTGGAGGATTTCGGCAGCGATTTCATCGCCGACCTGAAGGCCGGCCGCAGCATCGCCATCGGCGACATCCGCGCCGATCCCCGGACCTCCAGCCCCGAGGCCGTGGCCGCGTTCGAGGCGCGCGGCGTCCGCGCCTTCCTCAGCGTGCCGCTCCTGTTGAAGGGGCAGCTGATCGCGGTTCTGGGCGTGAACTCGGCGGCGCCGAAATACTGGCATCCCGACGACATCGCGCTGGTCGAGGAGGTCGCCGGACGCACCAACGCGGCCTTGCGCAGCGCCCGTGCCGAGGCGGCGCGGCGGGCCAGCGAGGAGAGCCTGCGGCGGACCCGCGACGCCCTGGCGCTGGCCACCGAAGCCTCGCAGCTCGGCTGGTACAGCTGGGATTTCGCCACCGGGGCAGCCACCGCCGATCCCCGGGCCCGGCAGGTGATCGGGCTCGCGTCGGCGGCCGATGCCATCGCCGACTGGGAGGCGCGCATCCATCCCGAGGACCGCGCCGCGGTCCGCGCCGAGATCGCCAGCTGCCTGCGCGAGGCCCGGCCCTTCGACCTGGAATACCGGGTGCTGCATGCCGACGGCGCGGAGCTGCACGTCCACGGCACCGGCATCTTCGCCGCCGACGAGGCCGGCGCGCCGCTGCACGGCACCGGGCTGGTGCGCGACATCACCGAGCGCAAGCGCTCGGAGCAGCGCCAGACCATGCTGATGGCCGAGCTCGACCACCGGGTGAAGAACATCCTCGCCGTGGTGCAGTCGATCGCCCGCCAGAGCCTCGGGCGCGGCCGCACTGCCGAGACCGAGGCAGCGACGCTGCTGGCCGGGCGGATCGACGCGCTGGCGCGGTCGCACACGCTGCTTGCCAGCAGCCGCTGGGAGGGCGCGCGCTTCGGCGCCCTGGTGGAAACCGCGGTGGCGCCCTATCGCGGCGCCCGGCCGGGGCGGATCGAGGCCCGCGGCCCGGACCTCAAGGTCACCCCGAAGGCCGCGCAGACGCTGACCCTGGCGCTGCACGAGATGGTCACCAATGCCGGCAAGTACGGCGCGCTCTCGGCCGAGGACGGACAGGTGACGGCGCGCTGGCGGCTGGCCGAGGCCGCGGAGGAGCCGCGCCTGATCTTCGACTGGCAGGAAAGCGGCGGCCCGCCGATCACCGCCGAACCGGCGCAGCGCGGCTTCGGGTCGCTGCTGATCGAACATACGCTGGCCTACGACCTGGGCGGCCGGGTGAGCCTCGATTTCGCGCCCGGCGGCCTGCACGCGGTCATCGAGCTGCCGCTCGGCCGGCTGCGCGTCCAGCCGACGCCGGGGATCGGCGAGTTCCGCCCCGAGACGCCGCCGCCGGCCCCGGTCGGCACGGCGCTCGAGGGGTTGCGGGTGCTGCTGGTCGAGGACGAGCATCTGGTCGGACGCGAGACCGCGGCGGCGCTGCGTTCGGGCGGCATGACGGTCTTCGGCCCGCTGCCCAGCGTCGAGCAGGCGCTCAAGGTCGCGGTGGCCGAGGATTTCGACGCCGCGGTGCTCGACGTCAATCTGGGCGGCGAACGGGTCTGGCCGGTGGCCCGCGCGGTGCGGGCCCGCGGCATTCCGGTGCTGTTCGCCACCGGCTACACCGAGAGTATCGGCATGCTGCCGGAATTCACCGGCACGCCGTGGCTGGAAAAGCCGTTCGACACCCCGCAGCTCTTGGCCGCGCTGGCCGCCGCGGTGGCGGCCAGCGCCCCGGCCTGAGGCG
>NZ_JBTLRM010000003.1:128694-178882 GCF_054482755.1 Roseivivax sp. CAU 1761 | reverse complement strand
CCCCCCCCCCCCCCTCCCCCCCCCCCCCCCCGGCACCCTCTCCCCCCCCCCCCCCCCCGCGCCGCTCAGCAACTTGGCGTTGCCGCCGGCGGCGGTGGTGTCGACGCAGACATGGCGCTCGAGCCGGGCATGGCCGCGGTCGGGCGCGCCGGTGACCAGCGGCCGGATCGGCCCGGGCCGCGCCGCCAGCGCCCGGCGCAGCGCCCGGGCGCGCTGCGCGTCGCCCCACCACAGCACCGCCGAGAAGCCGTCGAGCCCGGCCAGCGTTCCGGGCCGCACCCGGCCCTGCGCCACCACCGCGCTGCCGCCCAGGGCGCGGATCGCGCGGGCCTGCGCCGCGGCCGCGTCCGCGCCCGGGCCGAGGCAGAGCACCGGCGGCCGCGGCAGGGTGGTCAGGACGTTCGATTCGCCGGTCGGGCCGGGCAGTTCGGCGCGCTCCGGCGGGGCGCCGTCGGGCGCGGTGTAAAGCGCCTTGGCGAGCCGCTCGGCGGTGTCTTCGCCGTCCCAGTCCCCGTCCCGGGTCTCGGCGGCGCTGTCGGGCGCCGGATGCGCCCGGAAGCGGTCGACATAGAGCGGCCCGCCGGCCTTCGGCCCGGTACCCGACAGGCCCTCGCCGCCGAAGGGCTGGGAGCCCACGATGGCGCCGATCTGGTTGCGGTTGACGTAGACGTTGCCGGCCTCGACCGCCTCCGAGACGTGCTGCACGCGGTCGTCGATGCGGGTCATCAGGCCGAAGGTCAGGCCGTAGCCGCGGCCGTTCACCGCGTCGATCACCGCGTCGATCTCTTCGGCCCGGAAGGTCGCGACATGCAGCACCGGGCCGAAGACCTCGCGCTCCAGATCGGCGATGCCGGAGACCCGGATCAGCGCCGGGCCGACGAAATGCCCCTGCGCCGGGACCTCGATCCGCTTCAGCAGCCGTCCCTGCGCCGCGGCGGCATCGACATAGGCGGCGATCTGGTCGCGCGCCTCTTCATCTATCACCGGGCCGACATCGGTGGCGACCTCCCAGGGCCGGCCGATCGTCAGCGCCTCCATGGCGCCGGTCAGCATCTCGAGGAAATCCTCGGCGATGTCCTCCTGCACGTAGAGGCAGCGCAGCGCCGAGCAGCGCTGGCCCGCCGACTGGAAGGCCGATTCGACGATCGCCGCCACCGCCTGTTCGGGCAGCGCGGTGGAATCGACGATCATCGCGTTGAGCCCGCCGGTCTCGGCGATCAGCGGCGCGCCCGGGGCGAGCGCCTCGGCCATGGCGCGGTGGATCGTCTGCGCGGTCTCGGTGGAGCCGGTGAAGGCGACGCCGCCGATGCGCGGATCGGAGGTCAGCGCCGCGCCGACCGCGCCGGCGCCGGGCAGCAGCTGCAGGGCGCTGCGCGGCACGCCGGCCTCGTGCAAAAGCTGGGTCGCGCGGTGGGCGATCAGCGGCGTCTGCTCGGCCGGCTTGGCCAGCACCGCGTTGCCCGCGGCCAGCGCCGCGGCGATCTGCCCGGTGAAGATCGCCAGCGGGAAATTCCACGGCGAGATGCAGGCGAAGGCGCCCACCGGGGCCAGCTCGCTCTCGGCCCGAGCGGCGTAGTAGCGCAGGAAGTCCACCGCCTCGCGCAGTTCGGCCACGGCGTCGAGCAGCGACTTGCCGGCCTCGCGGTGCAGGATCGCGAAGAGCTCGCCGTACTGCGCCTCGTAGAGATCGGCGGCGCGGTTCAGCACCGCGGCGCGCTCGGCGGCCGGGGCCTGCCAAGGCCGGGCGGCAGCGGCGGCGGCGGTCACCGTCTCGGGCGCGGTCCAGCGCACCTGGCCCACGATGTCCGCGGGATCGGCGGGGTTGGGGCAGGGCACCGGTTCGCCCTCCGCCGCCAGCACGGCCTCCGGGGCGAGGATCGGCTCGGCCTGCCAGCGATGCCCGGCAAAGGCGCCGCGGGCGGCCTCGATCTCGGCCCGGGTGGGGCGGTCGCGGATGTCCCAGCCGCGCGAATTGCGCCGCTCCGGCGCGAAGAGCTCGGGACCGGTGGGCAGGCCGGGGTCGCGCACCGCCTCGAAGGGATCCTCGGCCACCTTCTCGGGCGGCACGCTCTCGTCGACGATGCGGTTGACGAAGGAGGAATTGGCGCCGTTCTCGAGCAGCCGCCGGACCAGATAGGCCAGCAGGTCGCGATGCGCGCCGACCGGCGCGTAGATGCGGCAGCGCACGTCGTCCTGGCGCATCAGGATGTCGTAGAGCGCCTCGCCCATGCCGTGCAGGCGCTGGAACTCCCAGGCGGCCCGCGGCACCTGCATCTCGTCCGCCATCTGCAGCACCGCGGCGCAGCTATGGGCGTTGTGGGTGGCGAATTGCGGGTAGATGCGGTCGGTCATGCCGAGCAGCTTGCGCGCGCAGGCGAGATACGAGATGTCGGTCGCCGCCTTCGAGGTGAAGACCGGGAAGCCGTCGACCCCGGCGACCTGGGCGCGCTTGATCTCGGTGTCCCAGTAGGCGCCCTTGACCAGCCGCACCATGATCCGCCGGTCGAGCCGGGCGGCCAGGTCGTGCAGCCAGTCGAGCACCGGGCCGGCGCGCTTGCCGTAGGCCTGCACCACCACGCCGAAGCCGTCCCAGCCCTTCAGCGCGGGCTCCGACAGCACCTCCTCGATGACGTCGAGCGAGATCGCCAGCCGGTCCGCCTCCTCGGCGTCGATGTTGAGCCCGATGCCGGCCGAGCGGGCGAGCTGGCAGAGCGTGCGGAGCCGTGGCACCACGCTGTCCATCACGGTGACGCGCTGCAACTCGTCGTAGCGCGGCGACAGCGCCGAGAGCTTGACCGAGATGCCGGGATTGTCGCGGATGTCCTTCGACGTCGCCGCCGCCGAGATGGCGTTGATGGCGCGCGAATAGGACAGGTGGTAGCGCCGGGCATCGGCCTCGGTGCGGGCCGCCTCGCCCAGCATGTCGTAGGAATAGGTGTAGCCCTTCTCCTCCATCCACGCGGCGCGCCTCATCGCCGCCTCGATGGTCTCGCCCAGCACGAATTGCTGGCCCATCACCCGCATGGCCTGGCCCACGGCGCGGCGGATCACCGGCTCGCCCAGCCGCTTCAGGGCGCCGCGCAGATGCGCCACCGGCCCCGGTTCGCGGTCCTTCAGCACCGAGCCCGTCAGCATCAGCGCCCAGGTCGAGGCATTGACCAGCGACGAGGTCGAATGGCCCATATGCTTGCCCCAGTCCGACGGCGCGATCTTGTCCTCGATCAGCGCGTCGATGGTTTCCGCGTCGGGCACCCTGAGCAGCGCCTCGGCGAGGCACATCAGGGCGATGCCCTCGTCGGTGGAGAGGCCGTATTCCGCGAGGAAGCTTTCCATCAGCCCGGGCCTTGCATGGCCGCGGATGTCGCGCACCAGCGCCGCCGCGCGCTCCGCGATGGTCTGCCGTTGGGCCGGGTCGAGCCGGGTCTCCTCGCGCAGCCGCGCGACGATCGGCGCCTCCGCCGCGTAGCTCAGCGGGTCGATGGTGTCGCGCGGGCCGGGGGCGGCGTCTCTGGGCATGTCGTTCCTCCGATCCTTTTTTGCTAGATTAGCAGCGTATCGGAAGTATGTTTTCCTTAAGAGTTGCAATCGGGCGGGCGTTTCGCCCGAATTGAAAGGTCATTCTGATGCAAACAGACGCACTCGATCTGGACCGTTTCGACCAGGCCATCCTGACCCATCTGGCCGAGGACGGCCGCATCTCGGTGACCGAATTGTCGCGCCGCATCGGGCTGTCGAAATCCCCCACCCAGGCGCGGCTGCGGCGGCTCGAGGAGGTCGGGGCGATCCGCGGCTACCGCGCCATCCTCGACCCGATCCGGCTGGGTCTCGACCACGTGGCCTTCGTCGAGGTGCGGCTCTCCGACACCCGCGAGGCGGCGCTGGCGGCCTTCAACGCCGCCGTGGCGCGCATCGCCGAGATCGAGCAGGCGCATCTCATCGCCGGCAATTTCGACTACCTGCTGAAGGTCCGCACCCGCGACATGCGCAGCTACCGGCGGGTCCTGGCGGAGAAGATCTCGACCTTGCCGCACATCGCCGCGACCTCGACCTACGTCGCCATGCAGGCGGTCAAGGAGGACGGTCTCGCCGACGTGACTTGACCCTCGGGGCGGCGCCCCGGAGCATCGGGGGATGTATCGCCCCGTCGTCGCCTGCCTGTGCGCCGCGGCGCTTTTCGGCGCCGGGCCCGCGTCGGCGGAGTGCCCGCCGGCCCCGGATCACCGGGCGGCGCTCGACGCGCTCTTCGCCGAGGCCCGCGCGGCGCCCAGCGAGGCGGCCGGGCGCGCCCTGATGGCGCGCATGTGGCGGTTCTGGGCCGACGCCCCGGACGAGGTCGCCCAGACCCTTCTCGACCGCGGCGTGCAGGCGCGCGAGGCCTACGACCTCCTGGCGGCGCGGGACGCCTTCGACCGGCTGGTGGCGTATTGCCCGGATTACGCCGAGGGCTACAACCAGCGCGCCTTCGTGACCTTCCTGCAGCAGGATTACGCCGCCGTGCTGCCCGATCTCGAGGCCGCGCTGGCGCGCAATCCGCGCCACGTTCCGGCGCTGGCCGGCAAGGCGGTGACGCTGATGGCGCTGGGCCGCCTCGACGAGGCCCAGGCGAGCCTCCGCGCGGCGCTGGCGCTCAATCCCTGGATCACCGAACGCCACCTCCTGGTGCCGCCCGCGGGCACCGATCTCTGACCCCGCGGGACGCCTTTTCCCCGCCGCGGCGCTCGGCTAGGGTCCGCCGGCGGGCCCGCGTGGTGGAATGGTAGACACAGGGGACTTAAAATCCCTAGCCGCACGGCGTGCCGGTTCGAGTCCGGCCGCGGGCACCACAGAGCATGGCGGCGCGCGCGGCGCCGGCGGGAGGCTGCGGCATGACGGGCATCATCGCGGTGGATGGCGGGGGCAGCAGCTGCCGGTTCCTCTGGGCCGACGGCGGGACGCGGCGCCTGGTGACGCTGGGCCCGGCCAATGTCTCGACCGATTTCGACGCCGCGCTGGCGGTGCTCCGCGACGGCTTCGACCGGCTGGCGGGCGAGGTCGGCCGCGACCTACGGGGCGCTCCGGCCTGCCTCGCCCTGGCGGGGGTGATCGACGCGGAGATCGCGGCGCGGGTGCGGCGCGCCCTGCCGCTGGCGCGCGCGGTGGTGGAGGAGGACTGGCAGGCGGCGCTGGCCGGGGCGCTCGGCGGGGCGCGCGGCGCGGTGGCCGGCATCGGCACCGGCTCCTTTCTGGCGCGACAGGGGCCCGGCGGCGCCCGCGCGCTGGGCGGGCACGGCCTGATCCTCGGCGACGAGGCCTCGGGCGGCTGGCTCGGCCGGCAGGCGCTGGCCCGCGCTTTGCACGCCGCCGAGGGGCTGGCGCCCGAGACCGACCTCACCCGCGCGCTCCTGGCCGAACGCGGCGGGGTCTCGGGCATCGTGGCCTTCGCCGCCGCGGCGGGGCCGGCCGATTTCGCCCGCCTGGCCCCCGGGATCGTCGCCGCCGCGGCTGCAGGAGACGCCGCGGCGCGGGCGCTGATGCAGGAGGGCGCGGCCTATCTGGAGCGCGGGCTGGCGGCTTTGGGCTGGACGGGGACGGAGCCGCTCTGCCTCTTGGGCGGGCTCGGCCCGACCTACCGGGACTGGCTTTCGGAGGCGGCGCGGGCGGCGCTGATCGCGCCCCGGGGCAGCGCGCTCGACGGCGCCGAGGCGCGGGCCCGCCGGTTCGCGGAGCTTCCGGCGTGACCCGGACGATCCTGGCCGGGGCGCGCGTCTTCGACGGGGCGCGCCTGCTCGACGGCTTCGGGCTGGTGATCGAGGACGGGCGCGTCGCCGGCCTGTCGGAGATCGGGCCGCGCCGCGGGGCCGGCCTTGTCGAGCTGGACGGCGGCATCCTCGCGCCCGGGCTCGTCGACCTGCAGGTCAATGGCGGCGGCGGGGCGCTGTTCAATGCCGCGCCGACGCTCGAGACGCTGCGCCAGATGGCGCGGGCGCATGCCGGGCTCGGCGCCACCGCGCTGCTTCCGACCCTGATCACCGACCGCCCGGAGCGCGGCGCCGAGGCGATCGCGGCGGTGCGGGAGGCCGTGGCCCGCGGCGTGCCGGGGATCGCCGGGCTGCATCTCGAGGGGCCGCACCTCGCGCCGTCGCGCAAGGGGGCGCATGACGCGGGCCTGATCCGCCCGATGACGGCGGAGGATCTGGAGCGGCTCTGCGCCGCCGCCGCGGAACTGCCGAGCCTGCTCGTCACCCTGGCGCCCGAGGCCGCGACGCCGGAGCAGATCGCCGCCCTGGTCGGGGCCGGGGCGGTGGTCTCGCTGGGCCACAGCGATTGCAGCGCCGGCGAGGCCGCCGCGGCCGGCGCCGCCGGGGCCACGATGGTCACCCATCTCTACAACGCCATGAGCCCGCTCGGGCACCGCGCGCCGGGGCTCGTCGGCGCGGCCCTGGCCGAGCCGGCGCTCTGGGCCGGGATCATCGCCGACGGGGTGCATGTGGACCCGGCGGCGCTGCGGGTGGCGCGGCTGGCCAAGCCCGATCGGCTGTTCCTGGTCAGCGACGCCATGGCGCCGGCGGGGACAAGCGATGCCGGCTTTACCCTGAACGGGCGGGCGGTGCTGCGCCGAGCCGGGCGGCTGACGCTGGCCGACGGCACCCTGGCCGGGGCCGATCTCGACCTGCCGCGGGCGATGCGGGTGATGCGCGCCGCCGGGGCCGGGCTGGAGGAGGCGCTGGCCATGGCCACCTCGCGGCCCGCCGCGGCCATCGGGCGGCGCGATCTCGGGCTGCTGCGGCCCGGGGCGCGGGCCGATCTGTGCCACTTCTCGGAGGGGCTGGAGCTCTGCGCGGTCTGGCAGGGCGGGCGCAGAATGCCGCTCGCGCCGACGCCCTGAGCCGGTCAGCCGTCCGGCAGCGCCGTGGAGCCGGGGCGGAGCCTGCCGCGGTGCCGGGGCGGGGGGCGCCTCAGCGCCGGCGCAGGCGGATCACCACGTCGACGCTGGCGATCTCGGCGCCCTCGGGCGGGTCCGGCAGGCGCAGGATCTCGAGCTGGTCGGCCGGCGCGTCGGTGAGCCGGGAATCGTCTTCCCAGTAGAAATGCGGGTGGTCGTGGGTCTTGGTGTCGAAGTAGCTCTTCGAGCCGTCCACCGTCACTTCCTGCATCAGCCCGGCCTCGCAGAAGGCGCGCAGGGTGTTGTAGACGGTCGCCAGCGACACCTTCTCGCCGCGCGACTTGGCGGCGGCAAAGAGACTTTCCGCGGTGACGTGGCGATCCTCGCCGTCGCCGACCAGAAGCGCCGCCAGCGCCACGCGCTGCCGCGTCGGGCGCAGCCCGGCCTTGCTGAGCCATCGGGTGCCGCGATCGGTCGCTTCCGGGTGCATGCGTGCCTGCTGATCCATCTCAGCGCCAATATAGGGGTCGGAGGCCTACGATTTCAAACGAATATGCGGCTCTGCGGCATTCCGGCCGCGCTCCGGGGCAGGCTTGCCAGCGGCGAAGCGCCGATGATAGACGGGGCGGACCCGAAATTACCGAAGCGAGGCGCCGGCGCATGGCCGAAGACACGACCAGCTATCCCACCAGCTTCGACAAGGACGACCTGCTGAAATGCGCCCGGGGCGAGCTGTTCGGGCCCGGCAACGCGCAGCTGCCCGAGCCGCCGATGCTGATGATGGACCGCATCACCGACATCTCGGGCGATGGCGGCGCGCATGGCAAGGGCCATGTGCGGGCGGAATTCGACATCACCCCGGACCTGTGGTTCTTCGAATGCCACTTCCCCGGCAACCCGATCATGCCCGGCTGTCTCGGGCTCGACGGGCTCTGGCAGCTCACCGGGTTCAACCTCGGCTGGCGCAGCTGGAAGGGCCGCGGCTATGCCCTGGGCGTCGGCGAGGTGAAGCTCACCGGCATGGTGCGCCCGGACCGCAAGATGCTGACCTACAAGGTGGATTTCACCAAGGCTGTGCAGACGCGGCGGCTCACCATGGGGGTCGCGGACGGCATCGTCGAGGCCGATGGCGAGGTCATCTACCAGGTCAAGGACATGAAGGTCGCGCTGTCCGAAAGCTGACGGCGCGGCCCCGGCAGGGGGCACTCCGGGAACGGGGTCGCGGCCCCGCCGACCGGCCCGGCGCACCGGTCTCAGAGCGCCAAGGCGATCAGCAGGGCCAGCCCGACCGCGCCCACGAGCGCTGCGGAGGTCGTCCGCAATCGCCCGATATCGCGGCGTTCGAGGCCGCGGCCGTAATGCGAGCCGCGGGTGATCGGGTCGAGATCCTTCACCAGGTTCTGCAGATCGGTCAGCGCCGCCGAGCCGGCGAGGATGCCGTAGCCGCTCACCGCGAGGGTCAGCACCGCCAGGGCGAACCCGTCCGCAGCGCCGAAGCCGGCCAGCGTGGCGAGGCCCAGAAAGCCCAGGATCGTGGTCTGCATGATGGCGTAGTAATGCGTCAGCCGGCCCAGCACGAGATGGGTGCGGATCTGCGGATCGAGGCCCTGCGGCTCCATGCGGTGTCTCCGGAAATGACTTGCTGAAAAGGTCTTGCGGGCGAGGCTAGCAGCCGGCCCGGGCCCGGTAAAGCGCCGCGCCGTCGGGCCATATCCTCTTGTGTGGCTGCGCCAGCTTGCTTAGGTAGCCCCGGGCAGCAACGAAGGGAGCGTTCATGCGCCGCGTGGTGGTTACCGGTCTGGGGATCGTGTCTTCGATCGGCAACGATGCCGAGGAGGTCCGCACCTCGCTGAAAGCGGGCAAGTCGGGCATCCGGGCCAACGAGGAAATGGCCGAGCACGGCTTCCGCAGCCGGGTTGCCGGCGACATCAAGCTCGACATCAAGGACCATGTCGAGAAGCGCACCCTGCGCTTCATGGGGCCGGGGGCGGCCTACGCGCATATCGCCATGAGCCAGGCGATCGCCGATGCCGGGCTGACCGAGGCCGACATCTCGGCCGAGTCGACCGGCCTGATCGCCGGGTCCGGCGGGCCCTCGACCAGCGCCATGTTCGCCGCCCACCAGACCGTGCTGAAATCCGGCGCGCCCAAGCGCATCGGCCCCACCGCGGTGCCGAAATGCATGTCCTCGACGATCTCGGCCAACCTGTCGACGGCGTTCAGGATCAAGGGCATCAACTACTCGATCACCTCGGCCTGCTCGACCTCGCTGCACTGCATCGGCAATGCCGCCGAGCAGATCATGCTGGGCAAGCAGGACCTGATGTTCGCCGGCGGCGGCGAGGAGCTGGACTGGACCCTGTCCTGCCTGTTCGACGCCATGGGGGCGATGTCGTCCAAGTACAACGACACCCCGGAGCGCGCGAGCCGCGCCTTCGATGCCGACCGCGACGGCTTCGTGATCGGCGGCGGCGGCGGCATGCTCGTGCTCGAGGATCTGGAGCGGGCGAAGGCCCGCGGCGCCAAGATCTACGCCGAGATCACCGGCTACGGCGCCACCTCGGACGGCCACGACATGGTCGCGCCCTCGGGCGAGGGCGGCGAGCGCGCGATGCGGCTGGCGCTGAAGACGCTGCCCGGCGACCGTAAGGTCGGCTACATCAACGCCCACGGCACCTCGACCCCGGTGGGCGACGTGGGCGAGATCGAGGCGGTGCGCCGGGTCTTCGGCGAGGGCGCGACGCCGCCGGTCTCCTCGACCAAGTCGATGACCGGCCACAGCCAGGGCGCCACCGGCGCGCAGGAGGCGGTCTATTGCCTGCTGATGCTGCAGGACGATTTCATCGCGCCCTCGATCAACGTGGAGACGCTGGACCCGGCGCTGAACCCGGCCGAGATCGCCACCTCCCGCGTCGACGCGGCCGGGCTCGACACGGTGATGACCAATTCCTTCGGCTTCGGCGGCACCAACGGCTCGATGCTGCTCAGCCGCTACCGCGACTGACCGGGCGCCCTTTCACCAGAAAAACGGATAGATCGATGGGACAATTGACGGGCAAGCGCGGCTTGGTGATGGGCGTCGCCAACGAGAGGTCGATCGCCTGGGGTATCGCGCGGGCGCTGCACGGCGCCGGTGCCGAGCTTGCCTTCACCCATCAGGGCCCGGCCTTCGGCGCGCGGCTGGCGCCCTTGGCGGCGCAGGTCGGATCGGACCTGCTGTTCGACGTCGATGTCTGCGACGACGCCTCGCTCGACGCCGCCTTCGCGGCGCTGGGCGAACGCTGGGACCGCCTCGATTTCCTGGTCCATGCCATCGCCTATTCGGACAAGTCCGAACTGACCGGGCGCTTCATCAACACCAGCCGGGCGAACTTCAAGCATTCGCTGGAGATCTCCTGCTACTCCTTCATCGAGGTGGCGCGCCGGGCGCATCCGCTGATGGTCGAGAATGGCGGTACGATGCTGACCCTGACCTACCAGGGCTCCAACAAGGTGGTGCCGAACTACAATGTCATGGGGGTCGCCAAGGCGGCGCTGGAATCGGCCACCCGCTACCTCGCCAACGATCTCGGCCCGGACGGCATCCGGGTGAACGCGATCTCGCCGGGGCCGATGAAGACGCTGGCCGGGGCGGCGATCGGCGGGGCCCGCAAGAGCTTCAAGCACACCGAGGCCAACGCGCCGCTGCGCAACAACGCCACGCTCGAGGCGGTGGGGGGCACCGCGCTCTGGCTGGTCTCGGATGCCGGCGCCTGCACCACCGGCGAGGTGATCTGCGTCGATGGCGGCTACCACGTCCTCGGCATGCCGCAATACGAGAACCTCTGAGCGCCGCCGCCGGGCTTGACGGCGCCGCCCGCCCGGTCATCGTGATCCCGGCCCCGCGGGGCCGGGAGGATGCGCCATGCCCCACGATCACGGCCTCGACCCCGAAAGCGGCGACCGCCGGGTCACGGTGGCGATCTGGGCCAATGCCCTCCTGACCGTGGCGCAGATCGCCGGCGGCCTGCTGTCGGGCAGCCTCGCCCTGATCGCCGATGCGCTGCACAACCTGTCGGACATGGCCTCGCTGGTCATCGCCTTCACCGCCCGCAAGGTGGCGCGGCGCCCGGCGGATGCGCGCATGACCTTCGGCTATGGCCGCATCGAGGTCGTCGCGGCGCTGGTCAATTACGTCACCCTGGTGCTGGTCGGGGTCTACCTGATCTACGAGGGCATCCTGCGGCTCCTCGATCCGCCCGCGGTGGCGGGTTGGGTGGTGGTGGCGCTCGGCGCGGTGGCGCTGGCGGTGGACGGGTTCACCGCGGCCCTGACCTATTCGATGCAGAAGGGCAGCCTGAACATCCGCGCGCTGTTCCTGCACAACCTCGCGGACGCGCTGGCCTCGCTGGCGGTGGTGGGCGGCGGCGTGCTGATCCTGCTCTACGACTGGCGGCTGGTGGACCCCGTGGTGACGCTTGGCATCGCGCTCTACATCCTGTGGCTGGCGCTGCGCGAGATCGGCGCCCCGATCCGGACGCTGATGCTGGGCAGCCCGCCGGACATCGACACCGACGCGCTGATCGCCGGCCTCGGGGCGGTGGACGGGGTGGCGGAGCTGCACCACGTCCATCTGTGGGAAATGCAGGAACACGAGGCGGCGCTCGATTGCCACGTGGTCCTCGACGCCGCCGCCTGGCCGCGTTTCGAGGCGGTGAAGGCGGAGATCAAGGCGCGGCTGGCCGCCGAGTTCGGCATCCACCATTCGACGCTGGAATTCGAGCGCGCCGAGGCCGCGCCGGCCGCCGCGGCGCGCTTCGGCCGGGGCGGCTGCGGCGCGGGCTGAGGCTCAGAGGCACTCGGCGATCTTCGCCGCCACGCCGCGCAGGAGATCGCGGTAGAGCTCGGGGCCCGGGGTCAGGCCGCCGCCCGCCGGGTCGATGATCGCGATCTCAACCGGCGCGCCGGCGAACACCGTCTCGACGAGGCCGGACTTGAATTGCGGTTCGGCCAGCACGCAGGCCGCCCCCGAAGATGCGGCGGCGTCGCGGATCGCGGCCAGCCGCGCCGGGCTCGGGTCGCTGGCATCGGCGAAGGCGATGGCGCCGGCCGCCGGCAGGTCGAAGCGGCGCTCGAAATACTGGAAGGCGTCGTGGAAGACCAGGAAGGGCCGGTTGCGCAGCGGCGCCAGGCTGGCCTCGATCTCGGCCCGGGCGGCGTCGATCTCGGCCTTTCCGGCCGCGGCATTGGCGCGGTAGGCCTCGGCGTTTTCGGGGTCGATCCGCGCCAGGTCGTCGGCGATCAGGTCGAGCCAGGCCTTGCCGTTCTCCGGGTCGAGCCAGGCATGCGGATCGCCGCCGGCGCCATGCGCGTGGCCGTGGTCCTCGTGCCCGTGCTCCTCGTGCCCGTGCTCCTCGTGCCCGTGGTCGTCCTGCCCGTGGTCCGCGTCTTCGTGCTCCCCGTGCGCCGCGTGGTTCTCCGCGTCCTCGGCGTGGTTGTGTCCGTCATCCTGCGCCTCCGCGGGGGTGCCTTCGTCCTGGCCGTCGCCATGGTCTTCCGCGTCTCCCCCTGCGCCGGTTTCCGGCTGCGACGCCGCCTCGATCCGGAAGACCGCATCCTCGCGGTAGTCCAGGCGGAGCGTCGTCTCGGCCGAGAGCAGCGCCCGGCGCGCCGCCTCGGGGGACAGGGTGTCGATGGCTTCGGCCAGCCACGGCGTCAGGTCGGGGCCGACCCAGAACACCGCGTCGGCCTGCTGGAGCGCCCGCGCCTCGGAGGGGCGCAGCGCGTGGTGATGCGCCGAGGCGTCGCTCGGCAGCACCATCTCGGGCGTGCCGACCCCCTGCATCACCCGTGCCGCGAGGCTGTGCACGGGCGCGATGTCGGTCACCACACGGGGCGCCTCGGCCTCTGCGGCCGTGGCGAGCGGGAGACCGATCCCGAGGGTGAGCGCGGCGAGGGGACGAATGGAGAGCATGGCGGGACCTGTTATGACATAACGTTCGACAATGGGATCTAGGTGAAATAACATAACAGAGCAATTGTCTTTCGCTCGAGGGAGCCCGGGAATGTCGCGACAGGCGTTTCGTGCCCATGATCACCACGACTGCATCGAAGGCGGGCTCACCGCGGTGGAGCAGCGCTGCGCCGAGGCGGGGCTGCAACTGACCGCGGTGCGCCGGCGGGTGCTGGAAATGCTGCTGGCCGAGCACAAGGCCATGGGGGCCTACGAGATCCTCGACCGGCTGCGCGACGAGGGGCTGGGCTCGCAGCCGCCGGTGGCCTACCGGGCACTGGATTTCCTCGTCAGCAACGGCTTCGCCCACCGCATCGAACGGCTCAACGCCTTCGTGGCCTGCACCCGCGGCACCGCCGGCCACGCGCCGGCCTTCCTGATCTGCCGCACCTGCCGCCGCGTGGTGGAGGCCGATTCGGACCCGCAGGCGGGCGAACTGGGACGCGCCGCGGCGGCCACCGGCTTTGCCATCGAGGCCGCGGTGCGCGAGGCGGTGGGGCTCTGCCCCGACTGCGCGCATCAGGACGCGGCATGACCGCGCCGCTGATCGAGGCCAGCGGGCTGACCGTGCGCCATGGCGGCGCGCCGGCGCTCGCGGGCGTGGATTTCCACGTCGATCCGGGCGAGATCGTCACCATTGTGGGCCCCAACGGCTCCGGCAAGTCGACGCTGATCCGGACCCTGCTGGGCGGCATCCGCCCGACGGAAGGGCGGGTGCGCCGGCGCCCCGGGCTGCGGCTGGGCTACGTGCCGCAGCGGCTGGTGCTCGACCCGACCCTGCCGATCACCGTGACGCGGTTCTTGGGCCTGCCGCGCCGCGTCGCGCGGGCGGAGGCCGAGGCCGCCCTGGCCCGGGCCGGGGTGCCCGATCTCGGCCGCCAGCAGATGGCGGGGCTCTCGGGCGGGCAGTTCCAGCGCGTGCTGCTGGCCCGCGCGCTGCTGGAGCGGCCCGACCTGCTGATCCTCGACGAGGCGACGGCGGGGCTCGACCAGCCCGGCGCCGCCGCCTTCTACCGCCGCATCGAGGAGGTCCGGGCCGAGACCGGCTGCGCGGTGCTGATGGTGAGCCACGACCTGCACGTGGTGATGAGCGCCTCGGACCGGGTGGTCTGCCTCAACGGCCATGTCTGCTGCGAGGGCACGCCCGAGGTGGTCTCCGAGGCGCCGGATTACCGCCGGCTCTTCGGCGCCGGCACCCAGGGCACGCTGGCGCTCTACCGCCACAGCCACGACCACAGCCACGATCACGGAGATGGCCACGGAGACGGCCACGACCACGGGCCCGGCTGCGGCCATGATCACGGCGCTGCCCGGCAGGAGCGCGAACCGGCATGATCCTCGACGATTTCATGATCCGCGCCGCGTTGGCCGGGATCGGCACGGCGCTGGCCGCGGCGCCGCTGGGCTGCTTCGTGGTCTGGCGCCGCATGGCCTATTTCGGCGATGCCACGGCGCATGCGGCGATCCTCGGCGTGGCGCTGTCGCTGGCGCTGGCGCTGCCGGTCTTTGCCGGGGCGCTGCTGGTGGCGCTGGTGATGGCGGCGGCGGTGACGCTGCTCACCGGGCGCGGCTACGCCATGGACACGCTGCTGGGCGTGATGGCGCATTCGGCGCTGGCCTTCGGGCTGGTCTCGGTGTCCTTCCTGTCCGGCGTGCGCATCGACCTCATGGCCTATCTCTTCGGCGACATCCTGTCGGTCTCGCAGGCCGATCTCGGGGTGATCTGGGGCGGCGCGGCGCTGGTCCTGGGGCTCGTGGCCTGGCGCTGGTCGGCGCTGCTCACCGCGACGCTGAACCCCGACCTGGCCCGCGCCGCCGGCATCGATCCGCGGCGCGAGGAACTGGTCCTGACCCTGGCGCTGGCGGTGGTGGTGGCGGTGGCGATCAAGGTGGTCGGCGTGCTGCTGATCACCGCCCTGCTGATCGTCCCGGCGGCGGCGGCGCGGCCCTTCGCCCGCAACCCCGAGGCGATGGCGGTGCTGGCGGCGCTGACCGGGGCGGCCGCCGCCGCCGTCGGATTGCGCCTGTCCTTCGCCTATGACACCCCGACCGGGCCGACCATCGTCTGCACCCTCGCGGCGATCTTCGCGGTCTCGGCCTCGCTCTCCGGTCTGGTCCGGAGCCGCTGAGCCGCCGCGGGCGCCGCGCGGGCGGGACAATGGCGGCTGGACAGGGCGGGCGCGATCGTGTCGCCTCGCCCGAGGTGAGGCAACAGGAGGCGACGGGCGATGGATTCGGGCGGCAAGGCGGAGCGCAGCGGCGGCCAGGTGCTGGTGGAGCAATTGCTGATCCACGGCGCCGACCGCGCCTTCTGCGTGCCGGGGGAAAGCTATCTCGAGGTGCTCGACGCGCTGCACGACGTGCGCGACCGCTTCACGCTCTACAATGCCCGTCACGAGGCCGGCGCCGCCAACATGGCCGAGGCCTACGGCAAGCTCACGGGGCGGCCGGGCATCTGCATGGTGACGCGCGGCCCCGGCGCCTGCCACGCCGCCATCGGCGTGCACATCGCGCAGCAGGATTCGACGCCGATGATCCTGCTGGTGGGGCAGGTGGCGCGCGACACGCTGGACCGCGAGAGCTTCCAGGAGATCGATTACCGGCAGATGTTCGGCCCGGTCGCCAAATGGGCGGCGCAGATCGACGACGCGGCGCGCATTCCCGAATACATCGCCCGCGCCTTCCGGGTGGCGACCTCGGGCCGGCCCGGCCCGGTGGTTTTGGCGCTGCCCGAGGACATGCTGACCGACCGCGTCGCGGTGCCCGACGCGCCGCCCTACCGGCCGACGCGGCCCCGCCTCGCCCCGGACCAGGCGCGGGAGATCGCGGCGGCCCTGGCCGAGGCCCGGCGGCCGCTGATCCTGGCCGGCGGCTCGGGCTGGGACGCGGCCGGCGCGGCAGCGCTGCGGCGCCTGGCCGAGGCCGCGGATCTGCCGGTCGCGGTGTCGTTCCGCCGCCAGGACGTGATCGACAACCGCTCGTCCTCCTATGTCGGGGAGTTCGGCACCGGGGTGCCGCCCTACCTGGTCGAGGCCTTGGCCGAGGCCGACACGGTGCTGGTCCTCGGCGCCCGGCTGGGCGAGATCACCACCCGCGCCTACACCACGCTCGCAGTGCCGCACCCGGCGCAGCGCCTGCTGCACGTCCATACCGATGCCGACGAGATCGGCCGCGTCTACGCGCCGCTCCTGGGCTATGCCGCCGATCCCGGCCAGGCCGCCGAGGTGCTGGCCGAGACCGGGATCTCCGGCGCGGCGGAGCCGGGCTGGCGCCAGCGGCTGCGCGCCGCCTGGGAGGCCGACACCGCGCCGCCGCCGCACGATTTCCGGCTCGATATGGGGCATGCGATGGCCGAGCTGCGCGACCTGCTGCCCGAGGATGCGGTGATCACCCTCGATGCCGGCAACCATACCGGCTGGCCGCAGCGCTTCCTGCGCTTCGGGCGGCCGGGGCGGCAGCTCGGCTCGACCTGCGGGGCGATGGGCTACGCGGTGCCGGCGGCGGTGGCGGCGTCGCTCGCCGCGCCCGAACGGGCGGTGCTGGCCTGCGTCGGCGATGGCGGCTTCATGATGAGCGGGCAGGAGATCGCCACCGCGGTGCAGCATGGCGGCCGGCCGATCGTGCTGCTCTTCAACAACGGTCGCTACGGCACCATCCGCATGCATCAGGAACGGGCCCATCCCGGGCGGGTCTCGGGCACCGATCTGGTCAATCCGGATTTCGGCAAGCTGGCCGAGGGGCTGGGCGCGGCCTTCGCGCGGGTGACGCGGACCGCGGAGTTCGCCCCGGCGCTGCGCCGGGCGCTGACCCATGACGGCCCGACCATCGTCGAGCTGTGCACCGATCCGGCGCAGATCTCGTCCCGGGCGCGGATCGCCGATTAGGCCCGCCGCGCGGCGCGGCGGGCCCCCCATGTCATCAGCTCAGCGGCTCAGCACGCTGGCCGGACGGGCGCGCGCCAGGGTCGAAGTGATCAGCCCGGCAAGGCCGGCCTTGATCAGGTCGCCCGGGATGAAGGGCAGGGCGAGGAAGGACGCCTCGACCAGGGTCTTGTCGAGCATCACCGCCATGCCGACGATGCCGGGGATGTAGAGCGTGACGATGCCGCCCAGCACCGCGCCGGCGGCGGCGGCCCAGGTCAGCGGCAGGCTGCGCAGGCGCTCGGTGACGAGGCCGGCGACGTAGGCCGCGGGAATCCAGCCCAGCAGGAAGCCCACCGAGGGGCCGGCAAAGACGCCGAGGCCGCCGCGGCCGCCGGCCAGGAGCGGCAGGCCGAGCGCCACCAGCGCCACCACCAGAGCCACCGCCAGCGCGCCGCGCTTGGCGCCGAGCACGGTGCCGGCCAGCATCACGCCCAGCGATTGCGCGGTGATCGGCACGCCCGACATCAGCGTCAGCGAGGGCACCAGGCCCAGCACCGCGATGAGCGCCGCGAAGAGCGCGATCAGGGTTACGTTTCGTTCCATGTTTCAGGTCTCCTCTGGAAACGGGGTCAGGCCGCCGCGGGCGCGAAT
The DNA here is from genome assembly GCF_054482755.1 of Roseivivax sp. CAU 1761. Classification (NCBI taxonomy): domain Bacteria; kingdom Pseudomonadati; phylum Pseudomonadota; class Alphaproteobacteria; order Rhodobacterales; family Roseobacteraceae; genus Roseivivax; species Roseivivax sp. CAU 1761. The sequence goes on along the minus strand of NZ_JBTLRM010000003.1, from coordinate 161,514 downwards.
GGCTTCGGCCACGTGGTCGGCATCGTCGAGGGCGCTGAGCGCCAGCGGCATCACCAGGCGCCAGGTCGGACGGCGCGGCGAGCGGGCGTGCCAGGCTTCGGAGAGCGCCCGGCCGCGGTCCAGCAGGACCGGGGTGAAGCGCACCACGAGGGCCAGCGCGAAGGTCACGAGGTGCGGGCGCAGGCCGAACCGGGCGAGCGGCGCCAGCAGCCGCTCCAAGAGCGCCATCATGGCGTCGAGCCGGGTGGTCATGGTGACCAGCGTGGCCATCGCCACCGCGGCGAGGATGCGGCCCGCCAGCAGCCAGCCGGTGGCGGCGTCGTCGGTGACGTGGTGCCAGACCAGGATCACCGCGACGAAGATCCAGAGCGGCCGGATCGCCCGCAGCCCGGCCCGCGCGGCGTCGCGTCCGAGCGTCGCGAAGCCCAGCGCGCAGAGCGCCAGCGGCAGCAGCATCACGGTGGGGCGGTCGATGGCGAAGACCGCGAGGCTGAAGGCCGCCAGCCAGCCGAGCTTCAGGCCCGCCGGCAGGCGGTGCGCCCAGGTCTCACGGGGCGAGGTCAAGGACAGCATCGCCGGTCTCCTCCTCCATCGCCGCGAGATAGGCCGCCAGCGTCGGTCCGGCCGGGCCGTCGGCGCGCACCCGGCCCTCGTCGAGCCAGATCACCCGATCGTAGCCGGCCAGCGCCGCGGGGTCGTGGGTGATCTGGATCACCGTCTCGCCGAGCCCGGCCACCATGCGGTTCAGCGCCCGGGTGGTCGGCAGGTCGAGGCCGGTGAAGGGCTCGTCGAACAGGATCACCCGCGGCCGCATCGCCAGCACCGCCATCAGGCAGACCAGGTGGCGCTGGCCCTGGCTGAGCTCCGCCACCGCGCGCGACGCCCAGTCGGCGCGGCCGAATCGGTCGAGCATGGCGCGCGCCTCGGCCTGCGCCTCGGCGCGGCTGCGGCCGAGCTGGGTCAGGCCGAAGGCCAGTTCCTCCTCGACGGTGGGAAAGATGATCTGGTGGTCGGGATTCTGGAACAGGATGCCGACGAGGCGCAGCGCGGCGCGGCGGTCGCGGGCGATGTCGGCGCCGTCGATCGTCACCCGGCCGGCATCGGGGCGGATCAGCCCGGCGAGGCAGCGCGCCAGCGTCGACTTGCCCGACCCGTTGCGCCCGACGATGCCGATGCGGTGTTCGCCCAAGTCGAGGCGCAGCGCGTCGAGCACCGTCCGGCCCCCCAGGCGCACGCTGACATCCGCGACGTCGATCACCGCTCTCTCCTCCTCGTTGCGCGCTCTCCTCTGCCTGTCCTCGGTCGGCAACGCAACAATCTTTCGCAACTGCGGCATCGGGCGGCCGGCCGCCGCCGCGCCCCGCGCATGACCTTGCGTCATATCCCCCGCGCGCCGCGCGCAGTTTCTTGACAGATGTAAAGGAAATCGGCGAAGCCGGCCGGCATGGACAAACGCCGCCGCCGCACCCGGATGCGCCTGCAACTGGCGCTGCGCGACCTGCTGGCCGTGCAACCGCTTTCCGCGATCACCGTGGAGGCGCTCTGCCAGCGCGCCAAGGTCACCCGCCCGACCTTCTACGCCAATTACGCCAATACCGCCGAAATGCTCGAGGAATACCTCACGGAGCTGCTGGCGGAGATGGAGCGGCGCCACGTCACCGCGCTCGAGGGCGTCCCCTGCGAGGAGCGCCCGGCCCGCATGCGCGCGCTCTCCGCCTCGATCTTCCGCGATCTCGGCGCCGGCGATCCCCGTCTGGCGGCGCTGGTCGCCGGGGTGCCGAGCCTCGAGGCCGAGGCGCGCTTCGCCCGGCTCGTCGAAGGCTGCATCGAGCGCGGCGATCCCGAGGGCGCGGCCGGGCTGCCCGCGCCGATCGCGCGGATGCACGCGCATTTCTTCACCGGCGCCTTCATCGGCCTGCTGCGCTTCTGGCTCGCCGGGCGCGGCGGGCTCGATGCTGAGCTCATGGCGCATCATTTCACCCAGCTTTGCCTGTATGGCCGCCTCGGCGCGGCGCTTCCCGAGTCTGAGGGGTCCGACCCATGCTGCGAAACCTCCTGATCCCCGCGCCGGCCCTGCTGCTCTGGGCCGGCCTCGCCACCGCCGCCGCGGCCCAGCAGGCGGCGCCCGCCGCCCCGGCGCCGGACCTGCCGCCGCGCCCCGCCAAGCTGATGACGCTGAGCGCCGGCGACGACCTTCTGGCGCGCGATTTCTACGGCCGGGTCGAGGCCCGCCGCAGCGTCGATCTGGCCTTCCAGGTGGGCGGGCAGATCACCGAGTTCCCGGTCTCCAGCGGCGACCGATTGGAGCGGGGCGAGCTTATCGCGCGGCTCGACCTCGACGGCTTCGAACGCCAGGCCGAGCAGGCGCGTCTGGCGCTCGGCAAGGCGGAGCGCGATCTCGAACGGCTCGAGGCGCTGCGCGGCGACACCGTGAGCCGGGTGCAGATCGAGGATGCCCGCACCCAGGCCGAGCTGGCGCGGATCGACGTCGCCACCGCCGAGGACCGGCTGGCCGACGCCACGCTCTCGGCGCCGTTCGACGCGCTGGTGGCCTCGAAAAGCGCCGAGACCTTCCAGACCGTGCAGGCCGGCACCCCGGTGGTTCGCCTGCACGACATGTCGGAGCTGCGCGTCGCCATCGACGTCCCCGAGGTGCTGTTCCGCTCCGCCGCCGGGGAAGAGCCGGTCGAGCTCTACGCCACGCTGCCAGGGAGCGAGGCGCGCTACCCGCTCGAGTTCCGCGAATACGAAGCCGAAACGGCGCAGATCGGCCAGACCTACCGCCTGATCCTGGCCTTCGCCGAGGCCCCGGGCGACTGGGTGCTGCCCGGCGCCTCGGTCACCGTCACCGCCGCCTCGCCCTTCGGCGCCGGCGAGGCCATGACGGTGCCCGAGACCGCGCTGGTCTTCGCCCCGGACCGCAGCGCGCAGGTGCTGCGCTTCGCGCCTTCGGCGGAGGATCCCGATCTCGGCACCGTGCATCTCGAGCCGGTGGAGATCGAGGTGCGCGCCGATGCCCGGGTGGCGCTCGTCGAGGGCCCGGAGCCGGGCACCGAGATCGTCGCCACCGGCGCCGCGCAGCTCCGCGACGGCCAGACCGTGCGGCGCTTCACCGCGATCGGGGAGTGACCGCCATGGCGATTGCCCGCGCCTCCATCGACCGCGCCCTGATCACCTGGCTGCTGATGATCGGCTGCCTGCTGGGCGGCCTCTGGGGCTTCTCGACCATCGGCCGGCTCGAGGATCCCGCCTTCACCATCAAGAACGCCATCGTCGTCACGCAATATCCCGGCGCCTCGGCGACGCAGGTCGCTCGCGAGGTCTCCGAGCCGCTGGAATCGGCGATCCAGCAGATGGAGGAGGTCAAGACCATCACCTCCTCGAACAAGCCCGGGGTCAGCCGCATCGATGTCGAGATCGAATCAACCTATGACGGCTCGGAGCTGCCGCAGGTCTGGGACGCCCTGCGCAAGCGCGTCTCGGACGCCGCGGGCGACCTGCCCGAGGGCGCCGGGCCGAGCCGCGTCAACGACAGTTTCGGCGACGTCTTCGGCATCTTCTTCGCGGTGACCACGCCGGGCTTCTCGGATGCCGAGACGCACGATCTGGCGGAATTCCTGCGCCGCGAACTGCTCGCCGTCGAGGGCGTGGCCGACGTCGCGGTGGCGGGCCTGCCCGAGGAGACGGTGTTCGTCGAGCCCTACCTGCCGATCACCACCAATCTCGGCGTGCCGCCGGCCGCCATCGCCGGGGCCATCGCCAATGCCAACGCGGTCAGCCCGGCCGGTACGCTCGACCAGAACGGCCAGGCGCTGCGCATCGAGCCGCCGGTCGGCTCGGACACGGTGGAGGCGATCCAGGGCCTGACCATCGGCGTGGGCGGCGAGGTGCTCGACCTCACCGACATCGCCCGGGTCAGCCGCGACCGGGTGGAACGGCCCTCCAGCATCATCCGCTTCGACGGCCAGGAGGCCTTCACCCTGGGCATCGCCGGCAAGTCGGACCTGAACATCGTCGAGATCGGCCACCGCGTCGATGCCCGGCTGGCCGAGCTGACCCGCGACATCCCCTACGGCGTCGAGCTGCACCCGATCTACCGCCAGCACATCGTCGTCGAGGAGGCGTCGAACGCCTTCCTCGTCAACCTCGCCCTCTCCGTCGCCATCGTGGTGGTGGTGCTGGCGCTGTTCATGGGCTGGCGCGCCGCCGTGGTGGTCGGCACCACGCTGCTGCTCACCGTGGTCGGCACGGTGTTCTTCATGGCGCTCTTCGGCATCGAGATGCAGCGCATCTCGCTCGGCGCGCTGATCATCGCCATGGGCATGCTGGTCGACAACGCCATCGTGGTGGCCGAGGGCATGCAGGGCGACATGGCGCAGGGCAAGTCGTCGCGCGCGGCCGCCGAGGATGTCGCCGGCAAGACCCAGGTGCCGCTGCTCGGCGCCACGGTGATCGGCATCATGGCCTTTGCCGGGATCGGCCTGTCGCCGGATGCCACCGGGGAGTTCCTGTTCTCGCTCTTCGCGGTGATCGGCATCTCGCTGCTGCTGTCCTGGGTGCTGGCGATCACCGCCACCCCGCTGCTGGCGCATTACGTCTTCAAGCGCGGCAGCGGCAGCGCCGCGGCGGCCTATTCGGGGCCGGTCTTCCGGGCCTATGCGGCGCTGCTCAGGGCGGCGCTGAAGGCACGCTGGCTGGTGGTGGCGCTGCTCCTCGGGATCACCGCGGCCTGCTATGTGGGCTTCGGCATGGTCAAGCAGCAGTTCTTCCCGGACAGCAATACGCCGCTCTTCTACGTCCATTACCAGCTGCCGCAGGGCGCCGACATCCGCCGCACCGCCTCTGACCTGGCGCGCGTCGAGGACTGGCTGCTGGAGCAGGAGGCGGTGGTCTCGGTGGCGAGCTTCGTCGGCGGCGGCGCCACCCGGTTCATGCTGACCTACGCCCCCGAGGAGGCGCTGCCGACCTACGGCAACCTGATCATCCGCACCGACACGCTGGAGCAGATCCCCGAGCTGCGCGACCGGCTCGAGCGGTTCGGCCGGCAGGCCCTGCCGCAGGGCGAGTTCCGCACCGAGCGGCTGGCCTTCGGGCCGGGCGGCGGCGCGCCCATCGCGGTGCGCTTCTCGGGCGCCGATGCCGACGTGCTGCGCGCCCTGGCCGAGGGGGCCGAGGCCCGGATGCTGGCCGCCTCGGACCGCCTGCAGGATCTGCGCACCGACTGGCGCGAGCGCGAGCTGGTGCTGGTGCCGCGCTATGCCGAGGAGCGCGCCCAGGCCGCCGGGGTGGCGCGCAGCGACGTCGCGCAGACCCTGAACGGCGCCACCGACGGCAACCGCGCCGGGGTCTACCGCGAGGATGACCGGCTGATCCCGATCGTGCTGCGGGCGCCCGGCGCCGCGGGCAGCGGCGGCACCCACCTGATCGACCAGCCGGTCTGGTCCGAGGCCGCCGGCGCCTTCATCCCGCTCGAGCAGCTGATCGACGGCTTCGGTGCCGAGGTGCAGGACACCCTGATCCGCCGCCGCGACCGGCTGCCGACGATCTCGGTCCAGGCCGGGGTGCCGGCCGGGGTCAACGTCGCCGCGGTCTTCGCTGAGATTCGCGGCCCGCTCGAGGCGATGGCGCTGCCCGACGGCTACCGCATGGAATGGGGCGGCGAGTTCGAGAGCTCCACCGAGGCGCAGGCCAGCCTCGGCAAGCAGCTGCCGCTGTCGCTGATCGTCATGGTGGTGATCTCGGTGCTGCTCTTCGGCAAGCTGCGCCAGCCGCTGGTGATCTGGCTGCTGGTGCCGATGTCGGTGAACGGCGTGGCGCTGGGCCTTCTGGCCACCGGGCTGCCGTTCTCCTTCACCGCGCTCTTGGGGCTGCTGAGCCTCTCGGGCATGCTGATCAAGAACGGCATCGTGCTGGTCGAGGAGATCGACCTGACCCGGGCCGAGGGACGGGGGCTCTACGACGCCATCGTCGCCGCCTCGGTGAGCCGGGTCCGGCCGGTGCTGCTGGCCGCAATCACCACCATCCTCGGCATGCTGCCGCTGCTCTGGGACGCCTTCTTCGCCTCCATGGCGGTGACCATCATGGGCGGGCTGGGCTTTGCCTCGATCCTGACGCTGGTGGCGGCGCCGGTCTTCTACGCGCTGATGTTCCCCGGCGCCCGGCGTGCCGAGCGCGCGGCGCTGACCGCCGGCGCGGCCTGACCGCACCGGGGCCGGTGCGGCGGTCGCGGGGCGCGCGGCCCGGGCGGCCGCACCGCCGCCATTGTGGGGGGCGCTATTCGAGGATCTCGCCGGGCTCGACGCCCCAGAGCGCCGCCTTCGGGGCCCATCCCGCATGGCCCGCGGCCTCCAGCCGGCACCAGTCCGGCAGGCATTGCTCGAGCCGCGCGACCACCCCGAGCCCGAGCTTGGCCATCACCTTGGCGCCCGCCTCGGGGCGCCCGAGCAGCGGCAGCATGTCCTCCTCGACGATCACCGTGCGCACCCCGGAGAGCAGCGAGTAATGCACCCAGCCGCCGGCGCCGTCGCGGTCGCGGACCCGGCGCCAATGGCCGAACTCGGCGGTGATCTCGAGCGGCATGTCGCGGCGCACATAGACCCAGTCGATGCGGTGGGTCAGCGACGGGCCGCGCCGGGCATTGCCCTCGGAGGCCTTCATGGAGACGTAGCGCGGCAGCGGAAGGTTGGTGACGGGCCCGCGTTCGGGCGTCTCGGGGGCGGCCGCGAGGGCCGCCGGAACAGCGCTCAGGCACGCGGCCAGCATGGCGGCGCGTGCCCATCCCCTGACTGTTCGGGTCATGTCGAAAGGTCCTGCTCAATTTCGCGGGCGGGGTTCTTGTGCCCCGACCTCACTTGCGACACTCTGCCGGGAAATAATCTTGCTTGAAAGATCGGGAGGCCCGGGCATGGCATCAAAACGTCTGAGTGTTGTCGTCACGCGACGCCTTCCGGACGTGGTCGAGACCCGTCTGTCAGAGCTCTTCGACGTGCGGCTGCGCCCCGACGACCGGCCGATGAGCCGGGCCGAGCTGCTTGCCGCGATGCAGGAGGCCGACGTGCTGGTGCCGACGGTCACCGACACCATCGATGCCGGGCTGATCGGGCAGGCGGGGGAGCGCCTGAAGCTGATCGCCAGCTACGGCGCCGGGGTCGACCATATCGACGTCGACACCGCGCGGGCGCGCGGCATCCTGGTCTCCAACACCCCGGGCGTGGTCACCGAGGACACCGCCGACATGGTGATGGCGCTGATCCTCGGGGTGACGCGGCGCATCCCCGAGGGGCTGGCGGTGATGCAGTCCGGCGGCTGGAAGGGCTGGGCGCCGATGGCGCTGCTCGGCGGCCGCATCGGCGGCAAGCGGCTGGGCGTGCTCGGCATGGGGCGGATCGGCCAGGCGGTGGCGCGGCGCGCCCGCGCCTTCGGCATGCAGGTGCATTACCACAACCGTCGCCGGCTGCGCCCGGAGATCGAGGAGCCGCTGGAGGCGACCTACTGGGAAAGCCTCGATCAGATGCTGGCGCGGGTCGACGTGGTCTCGGTGAACTGCCCGCACACCCCGGCGACCTTCCACCTGATCAACGCGCGGCGGTTGAAGCTGATGAAGCCCACCGCGGTGATCGTCAACACCTCGCGCGGCGAGGTGATCGACGAGAACGCGCTGATCCGCCACCTGCGCGCCGGCGATCTGGCCGGCGCCGGGCTCGACGTCTACGAGCGCGGCACCGACATCAACCCGGCGCTGCGCGAGCTGCCCAATGTGGTGCTGCTGCCGCATATGGGCTCGGCCACCCGCGAGGGCCGCGTCGAGATGGGCGAGAAGGTCATCATCAACGTCAAGACCTTCGCCGACGGCCACCGCCCGCCCGACCAGGTGGTCCCGGCCATGCTCTGAGCCGGGCCGCCGCGGCCCGGGGCCCCCGGCGCGGGAGGGGCAGGGCGCGTCCAGACCCCCGGATGCCACCAGCGCCGCCGGGCCACCCGCGCGGGGAGGGCAGTCCGCGACCCACAAAGTGACTTTGTCGGTCGCGCGCCGGGCCCCCCGCGCGGGGAGGGCAGGGACGATCCGCTGCGCCGGTCCGGAGAGCGGCGGCGGCGGGGGGATGCCCGGCCGCGCCGCGCAACGCGCCGCGCCACCGGACTCAGCCCGGGGTGAAGACGATGTCGCAGCGGCAGCCCTCGGCCGGGAAGTCGAAGCGCACCTCCGCCGCCAGTTCGGCCTGCAGCACCAGCGCGATCATCCGGGTGCCGAAGCCGCGCCGGGTCGGCGGCGTGACCGGGGGGCCGCCGCGTTCCTGCCAGCACAGCCGCACCGGCCCGTCCCCCGGGGCGCCCTCCCAGCCGTAGCGCACCGAGACCACGCCGCCGGCCACCGACAGGGCGCCGTACTTCATTGCGTTGGTGACCAGTTCGTGCAGCGCCATCGCCAGCGAGGTGGCCTGCCGCTCGGTCAGCCGCACCGCCGGCCCCTCCACCCGGCAGCGCTCGGGGCCGCCGGCCTCTTCGGCGGTGCGGGCCAGCAATTGCCCGAGATCGGCGCCCGCGGCGCTGCCCTCGGCCAGCGCGTCATGCGCCCGCGACAGCGCCTGCAGGCGGGCGATGAAATCGCCGCTGGCCTCCGCCGGCAGGGTCTGCCGGGCGATCGAACAGACCACGCCGAGGGTGTTCTTGATGCGGTGCTTCATCTCGCCCACGAGCATCCGCAACTGCCGCTCCGCCGCCTTGCGGGCGCTGATGTCGCGCAGGATCACCGACCAGGCGGGCGGCGTGAGCGGGTCGCTGGCGGCGATGGGCGCCAGCGTCAGCTCGACCTCCGCGCCCGAGGCGATCCGGGTCTCGAAGACGGTTTCGCCCGCCTCGCGCCGCGCCGCCGCCTCGGCGAACCAGCCCGGCCGCCCGGCCAGCGCGATCACCTCGGCCACGGGCCGGCCGATGGCGGCCTCGGGCGGCAGGCCCATCATGCGCTCGGCGCCGAGATTCCAGCTTCCGACGCGGCCATCCGCCTCGACCCGCAGGATGGCGTTGGGGGAGGTGCGGATGATCGCCGCCAGCTCGTCCGCGGCGTGCCGCGCCGCGCGCAGTTCGCCCTCGTAGGCGCTGCGCTCGCGGGCGTCGAAGATGGTGTAGTCCATGCGCGCCGGGATGCCGGCGGCGTCGCGCCGCGTGACCCCGCTCAGCAGCACCGGCAGGGCGCTGCCATCCTCGCAGCGCAGGGCGCAGGAGATCTCGCGCACGAAGCCCTGCAGCCGCATCATCGGAGCGATATGGGTCTCGAAATAGAGGCGCCCGGGCAGCGTCAGCAGGTCGCCCAGCCGGCGCCGCCCGCCCTCGCCCCCGACCGGCAGGCCGAGCCAGCCGGCCAGCGTGGCGTTGACGTAGCGCAACTCCCCGTCCGGCGCCGTGACGACGATGCCGCAGGGCGCGTCCTCGAGCAGTTCCGCAGCCATTCCGAGGTGCCGTGTCGCCCCGTCCCTGGCCATCCCGGTCACGCCCCGGGAAGCCCGGCGCGTATGGCGTCGCAGACCGGGCCGGGCACCGTCATGTGCGGGCAATGGCCGCTGGTCCTCAGCACGGTCACCGAGGCGCCCGGCATCCGGGTGCGCAGCCATCCGGCGACGCTGTCGGGCACCAGCGCGTCGTCGCTGCAATGCAGGATCAGCGCCGGGTGCCCCGACGCCTCGAAGGCCGGGCGCGAATCGGCGAAGAAGGTGACGCGCCCGAAATGTGCGGCGATCGCCGGCTCGGTACGGCAGAAGGCCTGGGTCAGTGTCTGCGTCGCCGGCGCCTCCTCGGGCTGGCCGGTGATCGTCGGCGCCATCTGCATCGACCAGCCGAGGTGGTTCTCGTCGAGCAGCGCGATCAGGGCCTCCAAGTCGGCGCGGTCGAAGCCGCCGCGATAGCCGCTCTGGGCGTCGTTCAGGAAACAGGGGCTGGGCGAGACCATGACCAGCCGCCCGATCCGCCCGGGCACGCGCGCCGCCGCCATCACCGCGATGCTGGCGCCCACCGAATGCCCGACCACGATTGCGTCCCGCAGGTCGAGTTCCTCGCAGATCGCCTGCAGATCCGCGGCATGCGCGACGAGGTCGCCGTAGCGCGCGGGGTCGTAACTGCCGAGATCCGATCGCCCCATGCCGGTCAAGTCGTAGGCGATGACGCGGTAATCGGCCTCGAAATGCGGCGCCACCTGGTTCCACATCGTCTGGTCGCAGCCGAACCCGTGCACGAAGACCATGGGCCGCCCCTCCGGCTGCCCGGTCTCGCTGACGGCGTTGCGGTCGCGCATCCTCGTCTTCGCGGCCATGCCCGATCCCCACCCGGTTGGTGCCCCCGGCCAGTCTATGGCAGAACCGGGAAGGGCGCCACGTTTCGGTATGCGCAAAATCGCACCTGACCGCGCCCGTGCCGGTTTCGGCGGCGCGGGCAGACAGCGCTCCGGGGCGCGCTCCGGGGCATGGAGTGCCGTGACGCCACGTTGACGTCGACAGGCCCTGCGGGGCGTGGAAGCGTCGCGCCGACGTTCAAGGGAGGCCCGTCTTGACCCGCTATCCGCACCTGCTCGCGCCGCTCGACCTCGGCTTCACGACGCTGAAGAACCGCGTCCTGATGGGGTCGATGCACACCAATCTCGAGGAAACCGGGGATTGGAACCGGGTGGCGGAATTCTATGCCGCGCGGGCCCGCGGCGGGGCGGCGCTGATGGTCACCGGCGGCATGGCGCCGAACCGCGAGGGCGGGGTCTTTCCCGGCGCGGCGGGGCTCTTCACCCCCGAGGACATCGCCAATCACCGGGTGGTGACCGACAGGGTGCACGACGCCGGCGGCAAGATCGCCATGCAGATCCTGCATGCCGGGCGCTACGCCTACGGCAAGGAATGCGTGGCGCCCTCGGCGATCAAGTCGCCGATCTCTCCCTTCGCGCCGACCGAGCTCGACGAGGCCGGCATCGAGAAGCAGATCGCCGACATCGTCACCGCCGCCGTGCGTGCCCGCGAGGCCGGCTATGACGGCGTCGAGGTGATGGGCTCGGAGGGTTATTTCCTCAACCAGTTCCTGGTCACCCGCACCAACAAGCGCACCGATCGCTGGGGCGGCAGCTACGAGAACCGCATGCGCCTGCCGCTCGAGGTGGTGCGCCGGGTGCGCGAGGCGGTGGGACCCGACTTCATCCTGATCTACCGGCTGTCGATGATCGACCTGGTGCCCGAGGGCTCGACCTTCGAGGAGGTGGTGGAGCTGGCCCGGCGCGTCGAGGCGGCGGGCGCCACCATCCTCAACACCGGCATCGGCTGGCACGAGGCCCGGGTGCCCACCATCGCCACCTCGGTGCCGCGCGCGGCCTTTGCCTGGGTGACGCAGAAGCTGATGGGCAAGGTGGCGATCCCGGTCATCACCTCGAACCGCATCAACACCCCCGAGGTCGCCGAGACGGTGCTGGCCGAGGGCGCCGCCGACATGGTGTCGATGGCGCGGCCCTGGCTCGCCGATGCGGAGTTCGTGACCAAGGCGCAGGCGGGCCGGGCGGCCGAGATTGCGCCCTGCATCGCCTGCAACCAAGCCTGCCTCGACCACACCTTCCAGGGCAAGATCTCCACCTGCCTGGTCAATCCGCGGGCCTGCCACGAGACCGAACTGGTGATCCGCCCGGCCGACACCCCGCGCCGCATCGCCGTGGTGGGGGCGGGGCCGGCGGGGCTCTCGGCGGCGCTGACCGCGGCGGAGCGCGGCCATGCGGTGACGCTGTTCGACCGCGCCGCGGCGATCGGCGGCCAGCTCAACCTGGCGCGCCAGATCCCCGGCAAGGAGGAGTTCCACGGCCTCGTCGACTGGTTCGCCACCATGCTGGAGCGGCGCGGCGTCGCGCTGCGGCTCTCCACCGAGGCCGATCCCGAAGCCCTCGAGGGCTTCGACGCGGTGGTGGTGGCGACCGGCGTGCGGCCACGCGACCCGCGGATCCCGGGGCAGGAAGCGCCGCATGTCATCGGCTATGCCGACCTCCTGAGCGGACGCGCCGAGGCCGGGCGCCGGGTGGCGGTCGTCGGGGCGGGCGGGATCGGCTTCGACGTCGCCGAATTCCTCGTCATGGGCGGCACGAGCCCGACCGAGAACCTGCCGGACTGGCTGCGCGAATGGGGTGTCGCCGACCCGGAGACGGCGCGCTCCGGGCTGGCCCCGGAAGGCCCGCAGCCGCATCCCGCCGCGCGCCAGGTGACGCTGCTGCAACGCAAGCCCGAGAAGCCGGGCCGGCGGCTCGGCAAGACCACCGGCTGGATCCACCGCGCCGGGCTGCAGATGAAGCAGGTGGCGATGAAGGCCGGGGTGAATTACGAGCGCATCGACGCCGAGGGGCTGCTGATCTCCCACGGCGAGGCGCGCGAGCGGCCCGAACGCATCGCCTGCGACACCGTGGTGCTCTGCGCCGGCCAGGAGAGCGAGCGCAGCCTCGCCGAGGTGCTGGAGGCGGCCGGCCGCGAGGTGCATGTCATCGGCGGCGCCGATGTCGCCGCCGAGCTCGACGCCAAGCGCGCCATCGACCAGGGCACCCGTCTGGCCGCCCGGCTCTAGGCGGGCCGCCCTCGGGGGTGCACCGCTCTGCATTCCGTGAAGTGCGGTCACGGGAACGGCCCGCGCGGGTTCGCGTTGTTTCTCGGACGGGTGAGGGCCCAAAGCCCAACCCATTGAGAACAAATGCGAAAGGAGGCATCCATGCCCCGTATCGACGACGCCAAGATTCTCATTCTTGCCACCAATGCCTTCGAGCAGTCCGAACTCGAAGGCCCGCGCGACCAGCTGCGCGCGAAGGGCGCGGAAGTGCATGTCGTCTCGCTCGACGGCCAGAAGATCAAGGGCTGGGACGGCGACGATTGGGGCCGCGAGGTCGAGGTCGACCACGGTCTCGACGCGGTGAAGGCCGACGATTACACCGCGCTGGTTCTGCCGGGCGGCCAGATCAACCCGGACCTGCTGCGGGTCGAGGACAAGGTGCTCGACCTGGTGCGCGCCTTCCACAATTCCGGCAAGACCATCGCCGCGATCTGCCACGCCCCTTGGGTGCTGATCGAGGCCGGCATCCTGAAGGGCCGCGAGGCGACCTCCTACCATTCGATCAAGACCGACGTCTCCAATGCCGGCGCCACTTGGGTCGACCGCGAGGTGGTCGCCGATAACGGCATCGTGACGAGCCGGAACCCCGGCGATATCGAGGCGTTCGTCTCCAAGATCGTCGAGGAAATCGAAGAAGGCCGGCACGATCGCGAAGCCGCCTGATCCTCGGCGCCTCATGTGTTCCCTGGGGCCGTGCGCTGTGGCGCGCGGCCCTTTCTTTGTTTTGGCCCGGTCAGGGCCCCAAGGGACGGTGCCCGTCGTTTCGAAAGCCCCAACATTGCCCCGAACGTTCTCTGTATTGTCGGTGCCCTGCCGCGATTGCGCCCAGTTTCCCGATCACAAGCGAGGGTGACGCAAGAGACGCACCGAACCCCGAGGAGACGCAGATGGACCGTCTGACCGAAATGGAGGCATTCGCCACGGTCGTGGATCAGGGCGGCTTCACCGATGCCGCAAAGAAGATGGGCATTTCCAAGTCCGCCGTGTCCAAGCACGTCTCGTCGCTGGAGGCCCGGCTCGGGGCCCGCCTGCTGAACCGCACCACCCGCCGGGTCAGTCCGACCGAGATCGGTCTCGCCTATTACGACCGCGCCCGCCGGGTCCTGAACGATGCCGGCGAGGCCGACGCGCTGGTGACCTCGATGCAGTCGGCGCCGTCGGGGCTGCTGCGGATCTCGGTGGCGACCGATTTCGGGGTCAATCATCTGTCGCCGGTGCTGGGCGACTTCCTCGCCGAGTTCCCCGAGATCACCGTCAACATGGTGCTCAACAACCGCTACGTGGAGCTGATCTCAGAAGGTTTCGACATGGCGGTGCGGATCGGCGATCTCGAGGATTCGACGCTGCGCGCCCGCAAGCTGACCGAGACCACCAAGCGGATGATCGCGTCGCCGTCCTATTTCGAGAAGTTCGGCCGGCCGGCGCGGATCGACGACCTGAACGCGCACAAGCTCCTGCATTACTCGAACCAGTCCTCGGGCAATGTCTGGAAGGTGACCGCCCCCTCCGGTGAGAAGCGCCAGGTGCGCACCGCGGGCTGGCTGTCGGTCAATGACGGGCAGTCGCTGCTCAATGCCTGCATTGCCGGGCTGGGCATCGCCTACCTGCCGTCCTTCCTCTATTCCGACGCCATGGAGCGCGGGCTCGTCGAGGATGCGATGCCCGATCTGCCGATGGAGACCCAGGGCATCTACGCGGTCTATCCGCCGGGGCGCTTCACCCAGCCCAAGGTCCGCGCCTTCATCGATTTCCTGGTCCATGTCTTCGGCCAGAAGGGGCCGGTCGACTGGTAGCCCCGGCCGACCCGCCGTCCCAGTTCCCTCGCCTGCTCTAGGCAAGCCTGCCCCGGGTCGCCGCGCGCGCCCGGGGCTTTTTTGCGGCCACGATCGCAACCCTGACGGGGTCCTCCGGGTTGGCCGCCGAGAGTGAGAGAGCGGAGGATGCATGAGACATTGGATGCTCGCCGCGGCGCTGGCCGGTCTTGCGGCCCCGGTGGCGGCGGATGAACTGATCTACCGCAATGCCCGGTTCGGGGTCTCGGCGCCGGTCCCCGGCACCTTCCTGACCCTGCGCCTGCCCGAGACCGGCGACGGCCGGGTCTTCCATGCCGGCGAGGGCAGCGCGCAGCTCAGCATCTACGGCAGCAACGACGCGCTGGGCGGGCTCGCACCCTATCGCCGCTTTCTCAAGAGCACCGAGCCCGGCGAGGTGACCTACGAGACCGGCGGCGACAGCTGGTTCGTGCTGTCGGGCTTCGAGCCCGACGGACGGGTCTTCTATCTTCGCGTCGAGGCCGGCCGGGATTGCAGTGGCGCCCCGGTCTTCGGGCATTGGCGGATGACCTATCCCGAGGCCGAGCGCGCGGCCATCGACCCGCTGCTCGAGACCCTGCCGGAACGGCTCGAGGTGGGCTGCTGAGCCGCCGGGCTCAGCCCCGCGCCTCGGCCTCGATCTCGCGGCGCGGCTTGCGGGCGCGTTCGGTGGCCGATTTCAGCTGCCCGCAGGCCGCCATGATGTCCTCGCCGCGCGGGGTGCGGATCGGCGAGGCGTAGCCGGCCTTGTAGACGATGTCGGCGAAGGCCTCGATGCGGGACCAATCCGAGCGCTGGTAGGGCGCGCCGGGCCATTCGTTGAACGGGATCAGGTTGATCTTGGCCGGGATGCCGGAGATCAGCTTGACCAGCCGGCGGGCATCGGCATCGCTGTCGTTGACGTCCTTCAGCATCACGTATTCGAAGGTGATGCGCTCGGAATTCGACAGCCGCGGATATTCCTTCAGCGCCCCCAGCAGCGTCTCGATGTTCCAGCGCTTGTTGATCGGCACCAGCTTGTCGCGCACCGCGTCGGTGGTGGCATGGAACGACACCGCGAGCTGGCAGCCGATCTCCTCGGCGCAGCGCGCGATCTCGGGCACCACGCCGCTCGTCGAGAGCGTGATGCGACGGCGCGACAGCGCGATGCCTTCGCCGTCCATGGCGATCTTCATGGCGTCGCGGACATTGTCGAAATTGTAGAGCGGCTCGCCCATGCCCATCAGCACGATGTTGGACAGCAGCCGGGTCTCGTTGCGCGGCGCACCCTTCTCGGGCCATTCGCCCAGATCGTCGCGCGCCAGCATGATCTGGCCGACGATCTCGCCCGCGGTCAGGTTGCGCACCAGCTTCTGCGTGCCGGTATGGCAGAACGAACAGGTCAGCGTGCAGCCGACCTGGGACGAGATGCAGAGCGTGCCGCGATCGCTCTCGGGGATGTAGACGACCTCGACCTCGTGGCCGCCGGCGATGCGCACCAGGTACTTGCGCGTGCCGTCCGCCGAGACGTGGCGCGACACCAGTTCGGGCAGGCGGATGACGAAGTTTTCCGCCAGCATGCGCCGGTAATCCTTGGCCAGGTTGGTCATCGCGTCGAAGTCGCGCACGCCCCAGAAATAGACCCATTGCCAGATCTGGTTGACCCGCATCTTGACCTGCTTTTCCGGCGTGCCGGCCGCGCGCAGCGCCGCGGCCAGCGCGTCCCGGGTCATGCCAACGAGGTTGGCCGGCCCGGACTCCGCCTTGCGGGGGATGGTCACGAGGTCCTGGGTGATGGGGGCGCTGGCGGTCATGTCGATGGGGTCCCTGAACAGAAGCCGGTGTCATACACCATGTGGGCGCTGTCGGCAAAAGCAAAACCCCCGCGCCGCAGGGGCGCAGAGGCTGGCCTCGTTCTTGCCTGCGCGCCCGGCGGGACGGGGCGGGGCCCGCCGCCGGGCAAGGGCGGCGTTAGCCGGCGGCGCAGCGCTGCTCGGCATCCTCGACCGCGGCCGAGAATCCCATCAGCGAGAAGGTGTCCTTGGTCTCGGTCCCGCGCGACGAGCGGGCGGTCAGCACCGCCTCGGAGCCGCGCTTCATGGCCTCGACCATCTTGGCGTCGTCCTCCGGGGTGGCGGGCCAGGCCCATTCGCCCTCGGTGAAGAGCTCCAGCCCGGTGCCGCCGATATCGACGCTGACGGTGGAGCCGTCGGCGAAGGGGTATCCGCCGGTGAAGGCCACCTGGCCCTTCACCTCGGCGGTGGGGCGGAAGAACACCATCAGCAGGATCTCGCCCCGCGACACCTCGACGACGCGGCCGTCCTTGGTGTTCACGCTTTCCTTGAAGGTCGTCACCGCCCAGCATTCGCGCGGGTCGCTGCCTTCGAAGACGGACCAGTCCGTCATCGCGTCGACGCGGTTGGTGCTTTCCTGCTGCGCCCAGCCTGCGGTCGCTGCCGCCAGCGCCAGAAAAGCGCCGGCCGCCGCGCCTGCCATCCGTGAAATCATGCGTCCAGCCTCCAGCCGTCCTGAACCTCAATCGCCCGTCGGGTTGCGCCCGGTTTGACGCCGGTTATCTTCGCCTGCAAGCCCCGTTTCGGCCGGCCGGACATTAGCCCGATTTCGCCGAACGCGAAAACCCCCGACGGCGGGAAATCGCCAAACCGTGAGGATGTTAAATGCTGCAAGGCGCTGCCCCCCTGGCCGAGATCTGGCGCGGTCCGCTGGCCGAATCCGTGCATGCCGGCCATGCCGTGATCTGCGACGAGGCGGGATCGATCCGCGCCGCCTGGGGCGATCCCGCCACCGTGGTGCTGCCGCGGTCCTCGGCCAAGATGATCCAGGCGCTGCCGCTGCTGAGCTCGGGCGCCGCGGCGGCGCACGGGCTTGGCGACCGCCAGCTGGCGCTGGCCTGCGCCAGCCACGAGGGCGCGCCGCGGCACGTCGACGCGGTCGCATCCTGGCTGGCCGAGCTTGGGCTGGGCGAGGCGGATCTGCGCTGCGGGGCGCAGCCGCCGCGCGACCGGGCGCTGAAGCTCGAGATGATCCGCGGCGGCGACAGCCCCTGCCAGCTGCACAACAACTGCTCGGGCAAGCATGCGGGCTTCCTGACCCTGGCGCGGCATCTGGGCGCCGGGCCGGAATACCACGAACCCGACCACCCGGTGCAGCGCGCCGCCCGCGAGGCCTTCGAGGAGGTCACCGGCGAGGCCAGCCCGGGCTACGGCATCGATGGCTGCTCGGCGCCGAACTTCGCCACCACGATGCACGGCATGGCGCGCGCCATGGCCCGCTTCGCCTCCGCCCACCGCCGCGACGACGCGCTGTCGCGGGCCGAGGCGCGGCTGGTCGCGGCGATGATCGCGCACCCGCTCGACGTCGCCGGCGAGGGCCGCGCCTGCACCCTGCTGATGCAGGCAGCGCGCGAGCCTGCGGCGATGAAGACCGGGGCCGAGGGCTATTTCGTGGCGATCCTGCCCGAGCGCGGGCTCGGCGTGGCGGTGAAGGCCGCCGACGGCGCCACCCGGGCGGCGGAATGCGCCATCGCGGCGCTGCTGGTGCGGCTCGGCGTGCTGGAGGCCGGGCACCCGGACGTGGCCCGCTTCCTGAACCCGAAGATCCACAATTTACGCGGCCTCGTCACCGGCGAGATTCGCCCCGCGCCCGGCCTCGTCGAGGACGGTCAGGAATGGGCGAAGGCGTCCTTCGCGTAGCCCTGGAGATAGAGCAGGGCGGTCAGGTCGCCGTGATTGACGCGCAGGTCGCACTGGGCCTGCACGCTGGGCTTGGCATGCAGCGCCACGCCGGTGCCGGCGCGCTGCAGCATGCCGAGATCATTGGCGCCGTCGCCCACCGCGATGACGTCGGCCTCGGCGATGCCGAGCCGCGCGGTGACCTCCTCGAGGGCGCGCACCTTGGCCTCGCGGCCGAGGATCGGCGGCGCCACCGCGCCGGTCAGCCGGCCATCCTCGGCCAGCAGCGTGTTGGCGCGGTGCTCGTGGAAGCCCAGCATCTCGGCGATGCGCTGGGTGAAGGCGGTGAAGCCGCCCGAGACCAGCACCGCGTGACCGCCCGCCGCGCGCATCGTGGCGATCAGCGTGGCGCCGCCCGGCATCGGCGTGATCCGGGTCTCCAGCACCTCGGCGATGACGCGTTCGGGCAGGTCGCGCAGCAGCGCCACCCGCTCGGTCAGCGCGCCCTCGAAATCGAGCTCGCCGTTCATCGCCCGCGCGGTGATCTCGCGCACCCGGTCGCCGACGCCGGCGACCTCGGCCAGCTCGTCGATGCATTCCTGCCGGATCATCGTCGAATCCATGTCCGCCAGGAGCATCTTCTTGGCCCGGCCCTCGGCCGGCTGGATGGCGAGGTCGGTGCGCATCTGCTGCAGCTCGGCCCAGACCTCCCAGCGGTTGGCGGGGATCTCGGGCAGGTCGAACTCGGCAGCCTCGTCGGGGGCGAGCCAGCGCGCCGTGCCGCCGCCCCAGGCGTTGCGCAGCGAGTCGACCAGGGCGGGGGAGAGCGCGCCCGCGGGCGCGATGAGCGTGGCGGTGAAGCGGGAGGCGGTCATGGCGGCAAAGTTTCCGATAGCGGTCAGGGTGGGCGCGGCGCGGCGCGGTTTCCCGCTCCGTAGCGACATTTCCTGTCTTGTGGAACCGCTCCGGCGGCCGTAATTCCGGCGGCGGGACACCCCTCCCCAACGAGGGGCGACTATCTGGAAGGTTAGCCATATGACGACTGCAAAACCGGCTGCGCGGCCGGCCAATCCGCGTTTCTCCTCCGGCCCCTGCGCCAAGATCCCCGGCTTCCGGCTCGACATGCTGGCCGATGCGCCGCTGGGACGCTCGCACCGGGCCGCCATCGGCAAGGAGAAGCTGAAGGCCGCGATCGACGGCACCCGCGAGATCCTCGGCATCCCCGACGACTACCGCATCGGCATCGTGCCGGCCTCCGACACCGGCGCCGTGGAGATGGCGATGTGGTCGCTGCTGGGCGCCCGCAAGGCCACCATGGTGGCCTGGGAGAGCTTCGGCGCCGGCTGGGTGACCGACGTGGTCAAGCAGCTCAAGATCGAGGCCGAGGTGGTCGAGGCGCCCTACGGCCAGCTGCCCGACATGGCGGCGCTCGACTACGACACCGACGTGGTCTTCACCTGGAACGGCACCACCTCCGGCGTGCGCATGCCCTCGGGCGAGGCGATCCCCGCCGACCGCGCCGGCCTGACGATCTGCGACGCCACCTCGGCGGCCTTCGCGCAGGACCTGCCTTGGGACAAGCTCGATGTCGTCACCTTCTCCTGGCAGAAGGTGCTGGGCGGCGAGGCGGCGCACGGCATCCTTGTGCTGAGCCCCCGCGCGGTCGACCGGCTGGAAAGCTACACGCCGTCCTGGCCGCTGCCGAAAATCTTCCGCATGACCAAGGGCGGCAAGCTCAACGAGGGCATCTTCAAGGGCGAGACGATCAACACGCCGTCGATGCTGGCGGTCGAGGATTATCTCGTGGCGCTCGACTGGGCGCGCTCGGTGGGCGGGCTCGACGGGCTGAAGGCCCGGGCCGATGCCAATGCCCGCGCGGTCTGGGAATTCTGCGAGAGCCGCGACTGGATCGCCAACCTCGCCGAGGACCCGGCGACCCGGTCGAACACCAGCGTCTGCCTGAAATTCACCGATGACCGCATCACCGATGCCGCGGCCTTTGCCAAGGCGGTGCAGAAGCGGCTCGAGGCGGAAGGCGCGGGGCTCGATCTCGGCGCCTATCGCGACGCGCCCGCGGGCCTGCGCATCTGGTGCGGCGGCACGGTGGAGCGCGCCGATATCGAGGCGCTGCTGCCCTGGATCGAATGGGCCTTCCACGCCGAACTCGAGGCCCAGGCCCAGGCGGCCTGACCCGGCGCGCGGGGCTGCACGCGGCTCCGCGCCCGCATTCCTGCCTTCCCCAGAATTCCGGCCGGGCAGCCCCCCGGCCCATCCGAATGGAGTCCTTCCATGGCCCCCAAGGTCCTGATTTCCGACAAGCTTTCCCCCGCCGCCGTGCAGATCTTCAAGGATCGCGGCATCGAGGTCGATTTCCAGCCCGATCTCGGCAAGGACAAGGACAAGCTGGCCGAGGTGATCGGCAATTACGACGGCCTCGCGATCCGCTCGGCCACCAAGGTGACGCCGAAGATCCTCGAGAACGCCAAGAACCTGAAGGTGATCGGCCGCGCCGGCATTGGCGTCGACAACGTCGACCGCGAGGCGGCGTCGCAGCGCGGCATCATCGTCATGAACACGCCCTTCGGCAACATGATCACCACCGCCGAGCACGCCATCGCGATGATGTTTTCGGTCGCCCGGCAGATCCCCGAGGCCAGCGCCTCGACCCATGCCGGCAAGTGGGAGAAGTCCCGCTTCATGGGTGTGGAGCTCACCGGCAAGACGCTGGGCGTGATCGGCGCCGGCAATATCGGCGGCATCGTCTGCGACCGCGCCCGCGGCCTGAAGATGAAGGTCGTGGCCTACGATCCCTATCTGAGCCAGGAGAAGGCCGACAAGATGGGCGTCGAGAAGGTCGAGCTCGAGGATCTGCTGAAGCGCGCCGACTTCATCACCCTGCACGTGCCGCTGACCGATCAGACGCGCAACATCCTGAGCCGCGAGAACCTCGAGAAGACCAGGAAGGGCGTGCGCATCGTGAACTGCGCCCGCGGCGGGCTGGTCGACGAGGCGGCGCTGGCGGACCTGCTGAAATCCGGCCACGTCGCGGGCGCCGCCTTCGACGTCTTCGCCGAGGAGCCGGCGACCGAGAACCCGCTCTTCGGGCTGCCCAACGTGGTGGTGACGCCGCATCTGGGCGCCGCCACCACCGAGGCGCAGGAGAACGTCGCGCTGCAGGTCGCCGAGCAGATGTCGAACTACCTGCTGACCGGCGCCGTGGAGAACGCGCTCAACATGCCGTCGGTGACCGCCGAGGAGGCCAAGATCATGGGCCCCTGGATCAAGCTGTCGGAGCATCTCGGCTCGTTCATCGGGCAGATGACCGACGAGGCGATCAAGGCGATCAACATCCTCTATGACGGCTCGGTCTCGGAGATGAACCTCGCGGCGCTGAACTGCGCCGTGGTCTCGGGCATCATGAAGCGCTTCAACCCCGAGGTGAACATGGTCTCGGCGCCGGTGGTGGCCAAGGAGAAGGGCATCCGCATCTCCACCACCAACCAGGCGCAGTCCGGGGTCTTCGAGGGCTACATCAAGGTCACCGTGGTCACCGAGAAGCGCGAGCGCTCGATCGCCGGCACGGTGTTCTCGGACGGCAAGCCGCGCTTCATCCAGATCAAGGGCATCAACATCGAGGCCGAGGTCGGCGAGCACATGCTCTACACCACGAACGAGGACGTGCCGGGGATCATCGGCACGCTGGGCCAGACGATGGGCCAGAACGGCGTCAACATCGCCAACTTCACTTTGGGCCGTTCGGCCGCCAAGGGCGAGGCGATCGCGCTGCTCTATGTCGACGAGCCGGTGCCCGGCCCGGTGATCGGCGAACTGGAGAAGACCGGCCTGTTCCAGCAGGTCCGGCCGCTGCATTTCGACGTCGCCTGAGCGCGGCCCCTCGGCGAACGTCGCCGCACAGGTCGAGGGCGGCGCCGCGGCGCCGCCCTCTTCCATGTCCGGCTCCCGGATGCCACGCGGTCAAAGCGGCCGCGCGGCGCCGAACATCTGTCGCCCCGCCCCGGTGGGACGCAGCACAACGGCCAGGAAGGTCAACATCGCCAGGATGGTGAGCAGCGAGCCGAGCTTGGCCAGGGTCTCGCCGGTGCCCTGCAGCGCGAACACGATCCCCGGCACCACAGAGACCAGCCCGGCCACGGCGAGCGCGAAGTGGATGCGCGCCAGCAGCGTCTCGGCGGCAGCAGGCACCAGGTGGTAGTAGAAGGCGAAGATCGACAGGCTGACCCAGCCGATCAGGTTCAGGTGGCCATGCGCCGGGGCCAGCGCGTGATCGCCGCTGGCCGACATCTGGATGCCCCAGGCCATGCCGCAGAGCGCGGCCAGCACGGCGAGGATCATGAAGCCCTTGGATAATCCGGTCATCGTCGGTCTCCCCTGAACTCAGCCATCCGCCGCAAGCGGCGGCCCGGTGAAGTCGAGATGGTAGCGGCGGCCGATCTCGGCGATGCGCGCCATATCCTCGGGCACGCGCAGGTTCTCGGCGGCCATCTCGGCGAAGAAGCCCTCGAAGCCGCCCGGCGACAGGATGACGAGGTGCCGCGACGGCGCGTCGCTGACCACCCGGTAGGTGTGCTCGGTGCCGCGCGGCACGAAGGCGGTCTCGCCCGGGCCGCGGATCACCGATTCGCCGGCGACCCAGAACTGGCATTGCCCGGACAGCACCACGAAGCTTTCATCGGCGTCGTGGTGGACGTGGCGGGGCGGGCCGTCCCCGGACGGTGTCACGCTGTCGGTGATCGATTGCGCGCCTCCCGTCTCGGCGCTGGTCAGAACGGTGCGGTACTGGGTGCCGAGCCAGGTGATGGCTCCGGGACCGAGAATATGGTCCTTCATGCGTCATTCTCCTGAAATCTGAAGCCTCGGCAGGCCAAATGCCTCGATCAAAGCGGGTGCGGAAATGTTTAAGGTTCAATCAGCGGTATCTGACGAGCCGTTCGGAATGGCCTCATCATAGCCCCGACTCACCGTATGGCGAAAATTGTTTGTCGGTATGATATTCATCGACGCCATGAATTTCGCCAGCTTCGACCTGAACCTGCTGAAGGTGCTGGACGCGCTTCTGGCCACCGGCTCGGCCACCGAGGCGGGACGGCGCATCGGCCTGTCGCAGCCGGCGGTCTCGGCGGCGCTGGGCCGGCTCCGGCACGCGCTGGGCGATCCGCTCTTCGTCCGGCAGGGCCGCCAGCTCGTGCCGAGCGATTACGCCGCCGGGCTAGCCGAGCCGCTGCGCCACCTGCTCGAGGAGGCGGAAGGGCTGCTTGCGGGGCCGGAGCGTTTCGAGCCTGCGCAGGCCGAGGCGACCTTCAAGATCTCCGGCAGCGACTTCTTCGCCGAGATGCTGATGCCGGATCTCGCCGCGCATCTGCAGCGCGAGGCGCCGGGCATCCGCGTGCAGCTCGTCGACCTGGTTCCCGACAGCTACATCGACACGCTCGACCGCTACCAGGTCGACATGGCGCTGATCCCCGAAATGCCGTTCCCCAACTGGGTGGCGCATCGCCGGCTCTTCCGGTCGAGCTTCATCGCCATTGCCCGGCGCGACCACCCGACGCTGGCACGGGCCGGCATCGCCCCGGGGGCGACGATCCCGCTCGACCTGTTCTGCGACCTGCCGCACGTGCTGTTCTCGCCCGAGGGCAAGCTGCGCGCCATGGGCGACGCGGCGCTCGCCGCGGTGGGGCGGCAGCGCCGGGTGGCGATGACCATGCCGGTCTTCTCCGGCGTCTATCACGCGGTGGCGCGCTCGGACATGATCGCGCTCTTGCCGCGGCAGCTGGCGGAACGGATGGCGCCGCGGGTCGGGCTGGCGCTCTATGACCCGCCGATGCCCATCGACCCGGCGGAGATCGTCATGATCTGGCACCGCCGCGCCACCCAGACCCCGGCGCATCGCTGGCTGCGCGACCAGATCGCGGCGCTGATGGCGCCGCTCGACGAGGTCCCCGAAGGGCGGGAGGCGGGGCCCGACTAGAACGTCCCGGCGCCGATCGGAAACCCCGCATGGCGGTTTCTAGGTCAGGAGTCGGAGTTGACCGCGGCGCCCCGCGGGCGTCATGTGTAGGTCAGGCCAAGACGCGTCAGGGAGGCCCGTTACCCCATGTCCGAAACCATCCGCTTCACCCTCGATGGCCGCGAGGTCGAGGCGAAGCCCGGCCAGTCGATCTGGGACGTGGCCCACGGCA
The DNA here is from genome assembly GCF_054482755.1 of Roseivivax sp. CAU 1761. Lineage (NCBI taxonomy): Bacteria > Pseudomonadati > Pseudomonadota > Alphaproteobacteria > Rhodobacterales > Roseobacteraceae > Roseivivax > Roseivivax sp. CAU 1761. The sequence goes on along the minus strand of NZ_JBTLRM010000003.1, from coordinate 137,235 downwards.
CCGGGCTGGTGATTCCGCATCTCTGCCACCGCCCCGAGCCGGGCTACCGGCCGGACGGCAATTGCCGGGCCTGCATGGTCGAGGTCGAGGGCGAGCGCAATCTCGTCGCCTCCTGCATCCGCGCGCCTGTCGCGGGCATGGTGGTGACCACCGATTCGGGCCGCGCTAAGCAGGCCCGCAAGCTCGTCGTCGAGATGCTGATGGCCGACCAGCCGGAGCGCGAGGCGGCGCATGACCGCTCGGCGCATTTCTGGCAGATAGCCGAGCTCGCCGGCGTCGAGGAGAGCCGCTTCCCGACGCTGGAGATGGACCGTATCCCGCTGCTCGACGACAGCCATGTCGCCATGCGGGTCAACCTCGACGCCTGCATCCAGTGCAATCTCTGCGTCCGCGCCTGCCGCGAGGTCCAGGTCAACGACGTCATCGGCATGGCCGGGCGCGGCCACGATTCCTTCCCGGTCTTCGATCTCGACGACCCGATGGGCGGCTCGACCTGCGTGGCCTGCGGCGAATGCGTGCAGGCCTGCCCGACCGGGGCGCTGATGCCGGCCAGCGTGGTGGACCGCGACCAGGTCGGCGACCGCGCCGATTTCGACCGCGAGGTCGAAAGCGTCTGCCCGTTCTGCGGCGTCGGCTGCCAGGTCTCGATCAGGGTCAAGGACGACCGGGTGAAGTATGTCGAGGGCATCAACGGCCCCGCCAACGAAGGCCGGCTCTGCGTCAAGGGCCGCTTCGGTTTCGACTACATCCATCACGGCCACCGCCTGACCAAGCCGCTGATCCGCCGCGAGGACGCCCCCGACAAGGGCCTGAACGTCGATCCGGCCAATCCCTGGACGCATTTCCGCGAGGCCAGCTGGGACGAGGCGCTCGACGCCGCGGCGCACGGGCTGGTGGACCTGCGCTCCTATTACGGCGGCAAGTCGGTGGCGGGCTTCGGCTCGGCCAAGTGCACCAACGAGGAGGCCTACCTCTTCCAGAAGCTGATCCGGCAGGGCTTCAAGCACAACAATGTCGACCACTGCACCCGGCTCTGCCACGCCTCGAGCGTCGCGGCGCTGATGGAGAACGTGGGCTCGGGCGCCGTGACCGCGACCTTCAACGAGATCGAGAACGCCGACATCGCCATCGTCATCGGCGCCAACCCGACCGAGAACCACCCGGTCGCGGCGACCTATTTCAAGCAGTTCGCCAAGCGCGGCGGCAAGCTGGTGATCATGGACCCCCGGGGCCAGTCCGGGCTGCGCCGCCATGCCTGGCACAACCTGCGCTTCCGCCCCGGCACCGATGTCGCGCTGCTCAACGCGATCATGAACGTGATCGTCGAGGAGAAGCTCTACGACCGGCAGTACATCGAGGGCTTCACCGAGGGCTTCTTCGAGTTCCGCGAGCATATCCGCGCCTTCACCCCGGAGCGCATGAGCGATCTCTGCGGCATCGCGCCGGAGGTGATCCGCGAGGTGGCGCGGGAATTCGCCCGCGCCCGTGCCGGCATGATCTTCTGGGGCATGGGCATCTCGCAGCACATCCACGGCACCGACAATTCGCGCTGCCTGATCAGCCTCGCGCTGCTCTGCGGCCATGTCGGCCGGCCGGGCACCGGCCTGCATCCGCTGCGCGGCCAGAACAACGTCCAGGGCGCCTCCGATGCCGGGCTGATCCCGCAGGTCATGCCCGACTACCAGTCGGTCGAGGACCGCGAGGTGCGCGATCTCTTCCGCCACATCTGGCGCGGCACCGAGATCGAGGCGCAGCCCGGCCTCACCGTCGTGGAGATCATGGACCGCGTCTATCGCGGCGAGATCCGCGGCATGTTCATCCAGGGCGAGAACCCGGCGATGTCCGATCCGGACGTGGACCATGCCCGCAAGGCGCTGGCCAAGCTCGACCATCTCGTGGTGCAGGACATCTTCCTCACCGAGACGGCGAATTACGCCGACGTCATCCTGCCGGCCTCGGCGCTGCCCGAGAAGATCGGCACGGTGACCAACACCAACCGCCAGGTGCAGATGATCCGGCCCGCCGTGCCCTGCCCGGGCGAGGCGCGCCAGGATTGGCAGATCCTCATCGATCTTGCCCGCCGCATCGGGCTCGACTGGGATTACGACCACCCGCGCGAGGTCTTCGACGAGATGAAGATGTCGATGCGGTCGCTGCACCACATCACCTGGTCGCGGCTCGAGCGCGAGAACGCGGTGACCTATCCCTGCAACGGGCCCGAGGATCCGGGCCAGGCGGTGGTGTTCGGCGACGGCTTCCCGCGCCGCGCCGGGCGCGCCATGTTCACCCCGGCCCGCTTCACCCCGCCGGCGGAGAGCCCGGACGAGCGCTACCCGATGATCCTGACCACCGGCCGGCAGCTTGAACATTGGCATACCGGGTCGATGACGCGGCGCGCCACGGTGCTCGACGCCGTCGAGCCCGAGGCCAATTGCTCGCTCAACCCCAAGACGCTGCGGGCGCTGGGCGTGGCGCCGGGCGGACGGGTGCGGCTGACCACGCGCCGCGGCTCGATCGAGATCATGGCGCGGGCCGACCGCAACGTCTCCGAGGACATGGTCTTCCTGCCCTTCGCCTATGTCGAGGCGGCGGCCAACATTCTGACCAACCCGGCGCTGGACCCGTGGGGCAAGATCCCCGAGTTCAAGTATTCCGCGGTGCGGGTGGAGAAGGCCGGCGCCGGGGCGATGGCCGCCGAGTGACGCCGGCCGGCCGGCCGCGCGGGGCGCTTAGGTGCGCCTGCGCGGCCCGCCCTCAGGCCGCGAAGGCGGCGCGGATCAGCGTGCGGGTATACTCGGTCTTCGGCGCCTCGAAGATCTCCGCCGTGCTGCCCTGTTCGATGACGTCACCGTTCTGCATCACCACGACCTTGTGCGACATCGCGCGCACCACCTTCAGGTCGTGGCTGATGAACAGGTAGGCGAGGTCGTACTTGCGCTGCAGGGCACGCAACAGGTTCACGATCTGCACCTGCACCGTCATGTCGAGCGCCGAGGTCGGCTCGTCCAGCACCACCAGCCGCGGCCGCAGCACCATGGCGCGGGCGATGGCGATGCGCTGGCGCTGGCCGCCGGAAAACTCGTGCGGGTAGCGGTGCATCGCCGCCGGGTCGAGCCCGACCTCGAGCATCACCTCGCGCACCGCCTCGCGGTGCGGCTTGCCGTCGGGCGAGCCGTGCACGCGGAGCCCCTCGGCGATGATCTGCTCGCAGGTCATGCGCGGGCTGAGCGAGCCGAACGGGTCCTGGAAGACGATCTGCATCTCCGAGCGCAGGCTGCGCAGGCGCCGCGTCGACCAGCCGCGCACGTCCTCGCCGCGGAAGGTGATGCCGCCCTCGGATCGGATCAGCCGCATCACCGCCAGCGCCAGCGTGGTCTTGCCCGAGCCGCTTTCGCCGACGATGCCCACGGTCTCGCCCGCGCGCACCGAGATGGTGGCGTCGTTGACCGCCTTGACGTGGCCCACGGTGCGTTTCAGCAGGCCCTTCTGGATCGGGAACCAGATCTTCAGGTTGTCGGTGCGCGCCACTTCCGGCGCCGTGTGCTGGACCGGGTCGGGCGCGCCGGTGCTCTCGGCCGAGAGCAGCTTCTGGGTGTAGGGGTGCTGCGGATCGGCGAAGATCTCGGCGGTGGGCCCGCTTTCCACGATCTCGCCGTCCTTCATCACGCAGACCCGGTCGGCGATGCGCCGCACGATGCCCAGATCGTGGGTGATGAACAGAAGGCTCATGCCTTCCTTGCGCTTGATGTCGGCCAGCAGCTCGAGGATCTGCGCCTGGATCGTCACGTCGAGCGCCGTGGTGGGCTCGTCGGCGATCAGCAGGTCCGGCCCGTTGGCCAGCGCCATGGCGATCATCACCCGCTGGCGCTGCCCGCCCGAGAGCTGGTGCGGATAGGCGCCGAGCCGGCTTTCCGGATCGCGGATGCCGACCCGGGTGAGGAGGTCGAGGATGCGGCTCCGCGCCGCCGCCCCGGTCAGCCCCTGGTGCAGGGCAAGGCTCTCGGCCAGCTGCCGCTCCAGCGTGTGCAGCGGGTTGAGCGAGGTCATCGGCTCCTGGAAGATGAACGAGATGTCGTTGCCGCGCACCTTGCGCAGGAGCTTGTCGGAGGCGCCGATCATCTCCTGCCCGTCATAGGTCACGGAGCCGCGCACCTCGGCCGCGGGGCCCAGAAGCTGCACCGTCGAGAGCGCCGAGACCGACTTGCCCGAGCCCGACTCGCCCACCAGCGCCACGGTCTCGCCGCGCCCGATGGAGAAGGACACCCCCTTGACGGCACGGTTGCGCTGGCCGTCCTGGGTGAAGGTCACCTCGAGATCGCGGACGTCGAGGATGGTGGTCATGAGAAGGTCTTCCTCGGGTCGAAGGCATCGCGCACGCCTTCGAAGATGAAGACGAGGAGCGACAGCATCACCGCGAAGACGGTGAAGGCGGTGAAGGCCAGCCAGGGCGCCTGCAGGTTCTGCTTGGCCTGCAGCGTCAGCTCCCCCAGCGACGGCGCCGAGGAGGGCAGGCCGAAGCCCAGGAAGTCGAGCCCGGCGAGGGTGGAGATGGTGCCGGTGACGATGAAGGGCAGCATGGTGACGGTGGCGACCATGGCATTGGGCAGCATGTGGCGGAACATGATGGTCATGTTCGACACGCCGAGCGCCTTGGCGGCGCGGACGTATTCGAGGTTGCGGGCGCGCAGGAACTCGGCCCGCACCACGCCGACCAGCGCGACCCAGCCGAACAGCACCATCAGCACCACCAGCAGCCAGAAGCTTCGGCCCAGAATCGCGAACAGGATGATGATGATGTAGAGCGACGGCGTCGCCGACCAGATTTCGATCACGCGCTGGAAGATCAGGTCGGTGAGGCCGCCGAAATAGCCCTGCACGGCGCCGGCGATGATGCCGATCACCGAGGACAGCGCGGTGACGATTAGGGTGAAGAGGATGGAGAGCCGGAAGCCGTAGATCACCCGTGCCAGCACGTCACGCTTGGTGTCGTCGGTGCCGAGCCAGTTCTGCCCGTTGGGCGGCAGCGGCGCCGCGCCGGGGCGGTCCACCGTGGTGTCGAAGGAATAGGGCAGGGGCGGCCAGAGCATCCAGCCCTTCTCGAAGTCCGGATCCTCGATGCCACCGTCGCGCGCCTCGGCGATCAGCTCGTCGGGGGTGTCGAAGCAGTCCACCAGCCCGCCGGTCTCCACCAGACAGCGCACCTCGGGGTCGCGATAGGCGGCCTCGGTGCGGAAATCGCCGCCGAACTCGGTCTCGGCGTAGAAGTTGAAGATCGGCATGTAGTAGCTGCCGCGGTAATTGATCAGGATCGGCTTGTCGTTGGCCAGGAACTCGGCAAACAGCGACAGCCCGAACAGCACCGCGAAGATCCACAGGCTCCAGTAGGCGCGCCGGTTGCGGGTGAAGTTGCGCCAGCGCCGCTGGTTCAGCGGCGACAGCGCGAAGCGGCCGCGCGGCGGCTCGGGGGCCACGGCCTTCTCCGGCATCGGCTCGGAGACCACGCGGTCGGCGTCATGCGGGTCGCGCGGCGCCTGCGGATCGGGTTTGGCGACCATCGGCTCAGCCCTCCCGTTTCTCGAAGTCGATGCGCGGATCGATCAGCACATACATCAGGTCGGACAGGATGTTCACCACGAGGCCGATCAGGCCGAACAGGTAGAGCGTGCCGAAGATCACCGGATAGTCGCGCTGCACCGCCGCCTCGAAGCCCAGCCGGCCGAGCCCGTCGAGCGAGAAGATCGTCTCGATGATCAGCGAGCCGGAGAAGAAGATGCCGATGAACACCGCCGGGAAGCCGGCTATGACGATCAGCATGGCGTTGCGGAAGACATGGCCGTAGAGCACCTTGCGCTCGCTCAGGCCCTTGGCGCGGGCGGTCATCACGTATTGCTTCTTGATCTCGTCGAGGAAGCTGTTCTTGGTCAGCAGCGTCAGCGTCGCGAAGGCGGCGATGGTCGAGGCGATGACCGGCAGCGCGATGTGCCAGAAATAATCGCCGATCTTGCCCAGCAGCGACAGGTTCTCCCAATTGTCCGAGGTCAGGCCGCGGAGCGGGAAGATCTGCCAGTAGGAGCCGCCGGCGAACAGCACCAGCAGCAGGATCGCGAACAGGAAGCCGGGGATGGCGTAGGCCACGATGATCAGCCCGGAGGTCCAGGTGTCGAAGGAGGTGCCGTCCTTCACCGCCTTGCGGATGCCCAGCGGGATCGAGACGATGTAGGCGATCAGCGTCGACCAGAGGCCGAGCGAGATCGACACCGGCATCTTCTCCAGCACCAGCTCGGTGACGCCGATGGAGCGGAAGTAGCTCTCGCCGAAATCGAACCGAGCATAGTTCCAGATCATGTTCACGAAGCGCTCGAGCGGCGGCTTGTCGAAGCCGAATTCGCGCTCGAGCTCCTCGATGAATTCCGGCGGCAGGCCCTGCGCGCCGGCATATTTGCTGTCGCCGGGGCCGAGCATCTCGGCGCTGGCCGCGTCGCTGCCCGATTGCCCGGCGAAGCCGCCGAAGACGTCGCCCTGGCCCTGGATGTTGGCGATCACCTGTTCGACCGGGCCGCCGGGCACGAACTGCACCAGCACGAAGTTCACGACCATGATGCCGAACAGCGTCGGGACGATCAGCAGCAGTCGGCGGAGGATGTAGGAAGCCATGCGGTCCGCTTGTTACTTGAGGGCTCCGGAGGCGCGCAGCTCCTCGGCCGCCTCCGCGTCCTGCCACCAGAAGTCCAGCACGCCCAGCGCGTAGGGCGGCATCTCCTCGGGATGTTTCAGGTGCCGGTAATAGGCGACGCGGTGCACCGCCGAATAGTGCATGGGGATCTGGAAGAGCTCCCAGCGCAGCACCCGGTCGAGCGCCGTCATCGCCGCGTCCTCTTCCTCCTGGGTCTCGGATTCGAGCGCCTTCTCGATCAGCGCGTCGACCAGCGGGCTGGCCAGCCCGGCCGGGTTGAAGAGCGAGAACTCGGCCGCCTCGGAGCCGTACATCTGCCGCAGCCCGGTGCCGGCGCCGGAGAGCGCGCCGTAATTGTCGTAGACGAGGTCGTAATCGCGGTCGCGGGTGCGCAGCGTGTATTGCGACGGGTCCATCTTCTCGATCCGCGCGTCGATGCCCAGGGCGCCGAGATTCTCTGCGAAGGTCTCGAAGATCGATTCCACCGTCGGATCGGTATTGGCGGCAAGCGGCATGCGCAGCGTCAGCGTCTCGCCGGCCTCATTGCGGCGGATGCCGTCATCGCCCACGGTCCAGCCGGCCTCCTCGAGCAACCGCCCGGCGCGGCGCAGGTTGCCGCGGTCGGCCAGCCGGTCCGGGCTCGACGTGTGCGGGATCACCGCGGGTTCGTTCAGCACCGCATCCGGCACCAGGTCGCCGAGGGATTCGAGGATCTCGCGCTCCAGGCCCTCCGGCACGCCCTCGGCCTGCAGGTCGGTGTCCTGAGCGAAGCTCACGCGCTGGTCGAAGAGCCCGTATTGCAGCGATTCGTTGGTCCATTCGAAGTTGTAAGCCAGGGCGATCGCCTCCCGCACCCGGCGGTCCTTGAGCTTCTCCTGGCCGAGATTGAAGACGAAGCCCACCGGGGCCGGTGGCGTGCCGTCGGGGATCTCCTCCTTGACGACGTCGCCGCGGGAGAGCGCCGGGAAGTCGTAGGCGGTGGCCCAGAGCCGCGAATTGGCCTCGGTGCGGTAGGAGACGTCGCCGGCCTTGAAGGCCTCGAAGGCGGCGATGTTGTCGGCGAAGAACTCCACCCGGATGCTGTCGAAATTGTGCCGGCCGCGGTTGATCGGGAGATCCTTGCCCCAGTAATCGGGATTGCGCTTGAGCACGATGCGGCGGTTCGGCTCGACCTGGTCGATCAGCCACGGACCCGAGCCCGGCGGCGTCTCGAGCCGGCTCTCGTCGAGCCGCGCGCCGGTCTCGTCGAACCACTTCTTCGGAAAGACCGGGGTGGTGCCGACCTGGTCGATCAGCGAGCGGCGCGAGATGCCCTCGGCGAAATCGTAGCGCACGGTGTGCTCGTCGATCACCGTGGCGTCCTTGATGCGGGCGCGCACCGCCTCCGAATAGGAGGGCAGGCCCTGGTCGAGGAACAGGTTGTGGGTGAAGACCACGTCCTCGGCGGTGACCGGCGTGCCGTCCGAGAAGGTGGCCTCGGGGCGCAGGTGGAAGATCGCGTAGGTCTTGCCGGCGTCGTATTCGACGCTCTCGGCGAGCAGGCCGTAGAGCCCGCCATCGTCGTCCGCGGGCAGCGCCTCGTTCGAGACGCTCTCGGCGAACAGGCCCTCATAGGGGAAGATCGAGTAGATATAGGCCCGGCCCTGGCGGGCATAGGGGTTCATCGAATCGAAGGTGCCGGTGGTGGCGATGACGATCTCGCCGCCCTTGGGGGCGTCGGGATTGACGTAGTTCAGCTGCGGGAAGTCCGGCGGATACATCAGGTCGCCGAAATAGGAGTAACCGTGCGAGCGGGTGACGTCGGCGGCGGTCTCGGTGGCGCCCGCGGCGGCGGCGGGCTGGGCCTCCTGGGGGCCGGCGCCCAAAGC
>NZ_JBTLRM010000003.1:0-128594 GCF_054482755.1 Roseivivax sp. CAU 1761 | reverse complement strand
TGTGATCTTGCCCGCCCGGCACGCAAAAGGGCCGCTGCCTTGCGACAGCGGCCCCGATCCCGCGCGGTGCGCGCGCTCAGCTCTGCTGTTCGAGCCAGGCGATCAGGTTCACCCGGTCCTCGGGGTCCTTGAGGCCGGAATAGCTCATCGCGGTGCCCGGGGCATAGCCCGACGGGTTCTCGAGGAAGTGGAACAGCGCCTCCGGCGACCATTCCGGCGTCGCCTCCTTCAGGGCGCCGGAATAGTTGTAGCCGTCCACCGCGCCGGTGGCGCGGCCCACCACGCCGTTCAGGTAGGGGCCGACCGCGTTCGAGCCGTCGAGCTTGTGGCAGGCGCGGCAGCCGTTGAAGACGCGCTCGCCCGAGGCGGCATCGGCGCTTTCCCAGAGCGCGGCGAAATCGACCTCCTCGGCCGGCTCGCCGCCGCCCTCGCCCTCGTCGGTCTCGATCACCCAGGCCGCGGCGTGCTCCTCGCCATGCGCACCGGCGCCGCCGACATGGTAGATGGTCTCGCCGACCCACTTGCCCAGCAGCAGGACCAGGAAGGTGCCGCAGAAGCCTCCGACCACCTTGGTAACCGTCATCGTGTCAAACATGGCTTCGCATCCGTCGGTGTTCCGTGTCGCGAAATGCCATATTGGTTCCCTTTGCCGAGGGCAAGGTGTAGGAGGCGCGACCAAACGCCCGCCGGGCGCCAGACGGATCGCAGACCATGACAGACCGCCCCCGCATCGCCTTCCAGGGAGAGCCCGGCGCCTATTCGCACGAGGCCTGCCGCGACGCCCGGCCCGACCACCAGCCCTTGCCCTGCCGCACCTTCGAGGACGCGGTGGAGGCGGTGCGGACCGGCGCCGCGGCGCTGGCCATGCTGCCGGTGGAGAACTCGACCTATGGCCGGGTCGCCGACATCCACACCCTGCTGCCGCATTCCGGCCTGCACATCGTCGACGAGGTCTTCGTGCGGGTCCACATCAACATGCTGGGCGTGCCCGGCGCCCGGCTCGAGGACATCCGCGAGGCGTTCTCGCATCTCGTGCTGCTGCCGCAATGCGCGGGCTTCCTGAAGGCGCGCGGCATCACCGGGCGGGTGAGTTCGGACAATGCCCGCGCGGCCCGCGACGTCGCCGCCCGCGGCGAGCGGCAGGTGGCGGCGCTGGCCAGCGAACTGGCGGCGGAGATCTACGGGCTCGAGATTCTCGCCCGGCACATCGAGGACCAGGGCAACAACACCACGCGCTTCCTCGTCATGTCGCCCGAGGCCGACCTGGCGCGGCGCGGCGCGCACGGCATGATGACGAGCTTCTTCTTCGAGGTCCGCAACATCCCTTCGGCGCTCTACAAGGCGATGGGGGGCTTCGCCACCAACGGCGTCAACATGACCAAGCTGGAAAGCTACATGGTCGGCGGCTCCTTCGCCGCGACGCAGTTCTACGCCGACATCGAGGGCCATCCCGAGGATCCGGCGGTGGCCCGCGCCTTCGAGGAGCTGCGCTACTTCACCCACCAGGTCGAGGTGCTGGGCACCTATCCGCGCTCGCCCCGGCGCGATTGAGCCGCCGGCCCGGCCCCGGGCGCCAGCGCCAGGCGGATCGGGCCGCGCGCGGTCTCGGGATCGACCGGGCGGCCGCGCTGGGTCGCGACGAGCGGCAGGCCGGCCGCGACGCGGCGCATCTCGGGCATCAGCGGACGCCACTCGGCCGCCAGGGCGCGGGCAACCTCGGACGGGCAGAAGGTCTTGTCCGGGCCGCGGGCGCGCGCCAGGCGCATCAGCGCAGCGGCAATCTCGGCGTCGCGGGGGGCGGGGCGTTCGGCGGTCATCCGCGGGAGGTAGGGCGGATCCGGCGCCGCGCCGCCCCGGGCGGGGGAGGCGGGGCGCTGCCCCTCGGGCGGGGGAGGAGGGGCGCTGCCCCTCTTGGCCTGGCGGCCAATTCACCCCGGGATATTTCGGCTCAGAAGAAGCGGGGCGGCCGGGCGGCGTGGGGGGAGGGGGGGAGGGGTGAGAGGTTGGACAACGACCCAAGCGGGGCTCGTTACGGCTGCTTCCTTCCGGACCTGACCGGGTTGGCGAGGCGCTTGCCCGCACCAACCTCTCGAGGACGCATCTAGGGGCTCGCGGCGGGCTTTGCAACCCCGGGCGGGGCCGGAGGCGGGGCGCCTTCCGGGGCTTGGCTTGCCGCGCCGCGCCTGCCATGGATCGGCGACGCGCGGGGCAGGAGGACAGCATGCGGCATGCGGAACAGGTGACCTTCGGCGGATCGGGGCTCGACCGGGCGGACGAGATCCGCGCCCGGCCCGAGGCGCTGGCGGCGGCGGCGGCCGATGCCGCGGCCCGCACCGTGCTGCTGTGGCGCGGCAAGCCGCTCTTCGACGCGGCGGGGGGGCTGGCGCGGCTCGAGGCGACCCACCCGGTGCTGGCCGAGGCCGGGCCGCCGATCCTGCTCGGCCGCGAGGACGGGGCGGCGCGCTTCGCCCGCGACCTGCCGGGCTGGCAGCCGGAGAGCGGCGAACTCGACGCGGTGGGCGGTTTCGTCGACCGCAGCGAGCAGGAACATCCGCTGCTGCCGGGCGGCCGCTTCGCCGAGCTTCGCCAGGTCATGGCAGGGCTCGGCCGGCGCGACGCCGAACTGGCGGCGACGGCGCGCGCGGTGCTGAACTGGCACGAGAGCCACGGCCATTGCGCGCGATGCGGCGCCGCCTCGGAGATCGCCTGCGGCGGCTGGCAGCGGCGCTGCCCGGCCTGCGGGGCCACGCATTTCCCGCGCACCGATCCGGTGGTGATCATGCTGGTGACGCGCGGCAACCGGACGCTTCTGGGCCGCTCCCCGGGCTGGCCCGAGGGCATGTATTCCTGCCTCGCGGGCTTCGTCGAGCCCGGCGAGAGCGTCGAGGCGGCGGTGCGCCGCGAGGTCCGCGAGGAGGCCGGGATCGAGATCGGCGCGGTGCGCTACCTGGCGAGCCAGCCCTGGCCGTTTCCGAACTCGCTGATGATCGGCTGCCTGGGCGAGGCGCGCAGCGAGACCATCCGCCGCGATCCCGCCGAGCTCGAGGATGCGCGCTGGGTCAGCCGCGAGGAGCTGGTGGCGGCGCTGGCCGGCGGCGATCCCGGGCTGCGGCCGGCGCGGCCCGGCTCGATCGCGCATTTCCTGCTCCGCAACTGGCTTGCGGACCGGCTGGATTGACGCGAGGATCGGCCCGACGCGCCCGGGACCGGACCTCCGGGCAGCGCGGCAAGGAACGGGGCAGGGCATGAAATTCGCAATCCGCGAGGACATCGAGGGGCCGCTCGACCGGGTGTTCGCGGCGCTCAGCGATTTCGAGGCGATGGAGCGCGCGGCGCGGCGCCGCGGCGTGGAGCTCGACCGCGCCGGCGAGGTGGCCCGGCCGCGCGCCGGCCTGACCTGGCAGGCGCGCTTCCCGTTCCGCGGCAGCGCGCGCGAGGCCGAGATCCGGCTGGCCGAGTTCGCGCCGCCCGAGCGCATGGTCTTCGACGGCGTCTCGGGTGGGCTCGAGACCCGCACCGTGCTCGACGTGGTGGCGCTGTCGCGCACCCGCACCCGGGTGGCGGGCGAGGTCGAGCTCGTGCCGCGCACGCTCTCGGCGCGGCTCCTGGTGCAATCCCTGAAGCTTGCCCGCGGCAGCGTCGAGAAGCGCATCAAGGCGCGGGCCAGCGCCTATGCCGGCGAGCTCGAGCGGCGCCTGCGCGAGGCCTCCTGAGCCGCGGCCGCGCCACGCCGCGGCCGCGCGCGCCTAGTGCGACACCTGTTCGCGCAGGATCGAGGCGGTGAGCGAGACCATCAGGTAGATGCCGGCGAAGATCAGGAAGGCCAGCAGCGTGTTCTCGAACTTGCGCGGGTAGCTCGGATCCTCCGAGGCCACCGGCTCCACCGAGGTGGTGAGGTAGCGCGCCTGGCTGTCGGCGTCGCGGCGCGCCGTCTCGAGCCGCTCCAGCGCCGATTGCAGCATCAGGTCGCGGGAGGCGAGGTCGGCCTCGGCGAGCTGCACCTTCACGGCGATGTCGGCCAGCGAATCCTCGCCCTCGCGGGTCGCGGTCATCTTGGTGTTGAGCTCGGCCAGCAGCGTCTCGAGCCGCCGGACATCGGCCTCGGCGCCCTCGACCCGGCTCTGGTTGGGGCGCGCATTGTCGAGCAGGGCCTGCAGCTGCAGGCGCTTTTCCTGAAGCTGCAGCTCGAAGGTGTTGATCTGGCTGCGCAGGGCGGCGATCCGGCCCTCGGGATCGAGCAGCGCGCCCTCCTGCTGCAGCCGCACCAGCTGTTCCTGCGCCGCGCGGCGCGCCGCCCCGGCCTCGGTCAGGCCGAGCTCGGCATCGGTGACGGCGTTGCTGCGCTTGCGCATCGACAGGCTGTCGACGCGCTCCTCGGCGTAGCGGATCAGCACCCGGCTGAACTCGGCCGCGACCTGCGGATCGGCGGCCGAGACCTCCATCTTGACCACCCCCTCGGTCGGGTCGTAGCCGATGTCGATGTTGCGCTCATAGACCGCGTAGGCCTCCTCGTTCGAGGCATCGGGCGCGAGCCGCTGGATCGGGTCGATCCAGGCCTGGGCAAAATGCGCCTTGAAGCCCTCATCCGCGTCGAGCCGCAGCATGGCGTCCTTGGAGGACAGGTAGGACTGCACCGCGATGGCGTCCTGGTTGGTCGCGAACTGGGTGCCGGTCAGGAGCCCGCCGACCCCGCCGCCGCCGCCGGTTTCGTTCTTCAGGATCAGGAATTCCGACTTGGTGGCATACATCGGCGTGGCGATGGCGAAGAAATAGTAGCCCGCGACCAGCGTCGGCAGCAGCACGAAGAAAGCCAGCCGGGTCAGCAGCAGCGCCAGCTTGCGCCGCCGGCGCCGGGCCAGGTCGCGCTGGATCTTGCCGATCTCCGCGGCGCGGCGCTCCGCCGGGCTCGGTCCCTGCGGCACGGCGACCTCGGTGGCGGGCAGGCCGCGGCCGCCGGCGGGCAGGGTCTGGGGCAGCTGCACCCGGTCGCCGGACGCGGGGACGCGGCCGGCGCCGGCGGTCCCGGCGGCCGGCTCGGCGCCGCGGGTGACCACCAGTTCGAGCGTGTTGGTGCGCTGGAACGGGTCAATGCCGCGGGCCCGCAGCATGCGCACCGCGTCGAAATCGTCCGCCGGCTCTAGGCCGTGCTTCTGCGCCACCCGCCGCGCCATGCGCAGCTGCCGGCCGGTCAGCCCCTCGGCGCGAATCGCCGCGAGATCCGTGGCGCCCGCCACCGCCGGGGGCGCGGCGCCGGGCGCCGCCTCTCCGTCCGCCTGCGCCGCGGCTGGACCGGGCACGGCGGGACCGGGCGCCGGCGCTCCCTCGGCCGGCGCCTCTGCGGCCGGCGAGGCGCCGGCCGGGGCGGGGCGCGCGTCCGCCTGCGGCGTCTCTCCGGCCGGGCTGGCGGGGCCGGACGCCCCGGCCGGCGGCTGCGGGCCGCGGATGCGGAAGCGCTTAGCCTTGGGTTTCGTAGTCATAGAGCCGTTTCGCTTCTTCCAGCGTCTCGAACATGTGCAACTGGCCATCCATCAGGACGGCGGCCTTGCGGGCGAACTTCTCCAGGATCGGCGGCTGGTGGCTGACGATCACGATGGTGGTGGTGCGCAGGCGTTCGGCAAGGATCTCGCCGGCGCGGCGGTTGAAGGCCACGTCGGTGGAGGCCGGCATGCCCTCGTCGATCAGGTAGATGTCGAAGTCGAGCGCCAGCATCAGCGAGAAGGTGAAGCGCGCGCGCATGCCCGACGAATAGGTGCCCACGGGTTCGTCGAAATATTCCTCGAGCCCGCAGAGCCAGCGGCAGAACGATTCGACGTAATCGGGGTCGAGCCCGTAGAGCCGAGCGATAAAGCGGGCATTCTCGCGCGCCGAAACCTTGGAGATGACGCCGCCCATGAAGCCCAGCGGGAAGGAGACCCGGGAGGTGCGGCGAATCTGGCCCTCGTCGGGCTTCTCGAGCCCGGCCATCATCTTGATCAGCGTCGTCTTGCCGGTGCCGTTGGGGGCCAGGATGCCGAGGCTCTCGCCCAGTTCGACGCGGAACGACACCCGGTCCAGAATCACCTTGCGCTGCGTCCCCGTCCAGAACGACTTGCTGACATGGTCGAATTCCAGCATGCGGGGCCCTTGGCTTCACGGCTCGGACGCACCCTTACCCGATGCCGTCTTAAGCCATGCATAAAGTTCGAATTTGACCAGACTATGGTCCGATTTGGAAACAAAAGATCACGGCAATCGATACCGGCGCGAGGCGCCCGGGGCCGCGGCCGCGTTGAAGCGGCGGCCCGGCAGGCTAGCTCGTCGCCGGGTCCATTACCGGAGGTCGACCATGCCCCATTCTCGCCGCACATTCCTCGTCACCGCCGCCGCCGCCGGCACGATGACGGTTCTGCCCTATGCCCGGCTTGCCGCCGCGCAGGAGAGCAACACCTTCGCGACCGATGGTGGCGAGATCACCGTGCATCCGGTCAGCCACGCCTCCTTCATCCTCGAGGCGCCGCAGGGGGTGATCTATGTCGACCCGGCGGGCGAGCCCGAGGCCTATGCCGATTTCCCCGCCCCCGACCTGATCCTGATCACCCACGAGCACGGCGATCACTACAAGCCCGAGACGCTGAACGCGCTGATGGGCGAGGCGACCCAGCTGATCACCAACCCCGCGGTCGGCGACATGCTGCCCGAGGACCTTGCCGGCCGGGCCGAGGCGATCGGCAACGGCGAGAGCACCGAATGGCAGGGCATCGGCATCGACGCGATTGCGGCCTACAACATCACCGAGGGGCGGCTCGACTTCCATCCCGAGGGCCGCGATAACGGCTACGTGCTGACCTTCGACAATTTCCGCGTCTACGTCTCCGGCGACACCGAGGGCGTCGACGAGATGCGGGCGCTGGAGAACATCGACCTGGCCTTCGTCTGCATGAACCTGCCCTTCACGATGGATGCCGAACAGGCCGCGGATGCGGTCAACGCCTTCAAGCCCAAGGTGGTCTATCCCTACCATTTCCGCGGCCGCGACGGCGGCACCAAGGACCCGCAGGCCTTTGCCGAGATGGTGAACGGCGTCGAGGTGCGCACCCCCGACTGGTATCCCGACGCCGAGATCTGAGGCCGAAGGCCCCCGGACACAGCAAGGGCCGCCCCGGCGGGAGACGGCCCTTGTGCTCCCGAACTCCGTCGACGACCGCCTTGGCCCCTCAGCCGGGCGGCCGCCTCCGCAGCCCGAAACGCGTGCCCCGTATGCGCCAGGCTTCGGCAGGGCCGACGCCTCCGTCGTGCGGTGGAAATCGTTGCCGACTTTCCGCATTGTCCGGTCGCGCATGACCGGGGGTCGGGTCCCGTATGGACCCTGTGCCGCCCCGCAGCATTAAACTGCGACATAGGAGGGGCGGAATATGACGATCAAATGCAGAAATTGCCCGCTGCTCCCCAAACCCTTGTTCCAGAAGATGACCGAGCCCGAACTCGCGTTCATGGAGCGGTTCAAGGCCGGGGAGATCACCGTCGAGCCGGGGACGCCGCTGCTGGAGGCGGGGTCGAACTCGCCGCAGCTCTACACCGCGCTGCGGGGTTTCGGCCTGCGGTACTGCCTGCTCGAGGACGGCCGGCGCCAGGTGCTGAGCTTCGTTCTGCCGGGCGACACGGTCGGCCTGCAGGCCGGGGTGATGCAGCAGATGAACCACCACGTCGAGGCGACCACCGCGATGACGCTCTGCGTCTTCAACCGCCGCGAGCTCTGGACCCTGTTCGAAAGCAGCCCCCGGCGCGGCTATGACCTGACCTGGATCGCCTCGGCCGAGGAAAGTTTCCTTGCCGAGGCGCTCACCGCGGTGGGCCAGCAGACGGCGCTCGAAAGCATCGCCTGGGCGCTGTCGCGGATGTGGCGCCGGCTCGAGGCGCTGGACGAGAGGAAGGGCCGCCGCGTGCCCTTTCCCTATCGCCAGCAGGACCTCGCCGACGCGCTGGGCCTCAGCCTCGTGCACACCAACAAGACGCTGAAGAAGCTGCGCGACCGCCAGCTCGCGACCTGGTCCGAGGGCTGGCTCACGGTGCCGGACATCGAAGAGCTGGAAGCGATCGGGCAGATCGACGTCGTGCAGCAGAAGCGCCCGCTGCTCTAGGACGCGGCGTCAGGCGCCGCTGTCGAGCCAGATCGTCACCGGGCCGTCATTGACCAGCGCCACCTGCATGTCGGCCCCGAAGCGTCCCATCGCCACCGGCACGCCCTCGGCCTGCAGGCAGCCGGCGAAATGCTCGTACAGCCGTTCGCCGAGGTCGGGCGCCGCGGCGGCCGAGAAGCCGGGCCGGTTGCCGCGGCTGGTATCGGCCGCGAGGGTGAATTGCGACACCACCAGCGCCGCGCCGCCGGCGTCGCGCACCGAGCGGTTCATCCGCCCCTCGGCATCGCGGAAGATGCGCAGCCGGGCGACCTTGGCGGCCAGCCGGGCCGCCTCGGCCTCGCCGTCGCCCTGCATGGCACAGACCAGCACCGCGAGCCCGCGGCCGATCTCGCCCAGCACCGCGCCCTCGACGCTGACCGAGGCGCGGCTGACGCGCTGCAGCAGCGCCCTCACAATTCGCTGTCCCAGGGCGGGTTGGCGCCGGCGCGCGACACCGTCACCGCCGCGGCGGCGGCCCCCAGTGCAACGGCCGGGCGCAGATCGGCGAGCCCGGTGGCCCGCAGGGCGCCCCGCTCCAGCAGGCCCGCGCGGTGCAGCCCGGCCAGCAGCCCGGCATTGAAGGTGTCGCCGGCGCCCACCGTGTCGACGACCTCGGCGGGGCGCGCCGGCACCCGTTCGGCGCCGGCAGCGGTCACCGCGTCGACGCCCTCGGCGCCGCGGGTCACCAGCACCAGCGCCGCGCCCTCGGCGATCAGCGTCTCGGGCGCGGTGCCGAGCCAGTCCATGTCCTCATCCGAGACCTTGACGATGTCGGCGCCGGCCAGCATCGCCGCCAGCCGCGCCCGGTAGCGCTCGGGGTCGCGGATGAAGCCCGGCCGGATGTTGGGGTCGATCATCACCACCCGGCGCCCGGCCTCGCGCGCGGCCAGCGCCGCGTAGACGTCGGCGGCGGGTTCGGAGACCAGGGAGATGCCGCCGAAGAACAGCGCCGCGACGTCGTCGCCGAGCGCGGGCAGGTCGGCCGGCTCGAGCATCCGCCCGGCGGTGTTCTCGTCGTAGAAGGCGTAGCGCGCATGGCCGTCGGTCAGCGTCACGAAGGCCAGGGTGGTGGGCCGGTCGCTGCGCGCCGCGAAGCCGGTCTCGACGCGGCTGGCGGCCAGCGCCGCGTCCAGCATGGTGCCGAAGAGGTCGGTGGACAGGCCGCCGAAATACCCGGCCGGGGCGCCCAGCCGCCCGAGCGCGATGGCGGTGTTGAAGACCGCGCCGCCGACATAGGGCGCAAAGGCCGTCTCGCCGGCGGCGCTTTCGCGCGGCAGCATGTCGATCAGGCTTTCGCCGCAGCACAGAATCATCGCGTCCCTCCGCTCGTTGTTAGCGCAAACATGCCGATCCGGGGCCGCCGAGACAACCCGCTCGGTCCGCTCCGGCGCCCCGTCACGACACGCCCTCGCCATAGACGGCGTAGAGATAGCCCAAGAGCGCGGCAAGCAGGGCGCCGGCGATGACCGCCAGGGCGATCTTCCAGGCCGAGTAGGGGCGGTCGCCCTCGACCCGGCCGGTCTGGCCGTTGACCACGAACCGGTAGCTGCGGTCGCGGAAGCGGTAGGCCGCGACCCAGACCGGCAGCAGCACGTGCTTGAAGGTCACGTCGGAGATCTCGGTGTCGATGCGGTGGATGCGCTGCTGGTCGCCGCCGATGTCGAAGCGCACGTCGCGGGCGATCTGGCGGTCCATCACCTCGCGGGCCTCGGCGAAGCCGGTCTCGAGATCGACGGCGTAGGCCTCGGCCCGGAACCCGGCGAGGAAGTCGGGCCGGTAGGGTTCGAGCCGGCTCAGATCCCAGGGCATGAGCGCATCGGTATGGCGTTTCGGCAGCGACTTCGAGGCCAGCACCAGCACGTCGTCGAAGGCCCGCGCGACGCGCCCCGAGACCGGCCGCCAGCGCACCCGCGGCACCTGCACGACCTGCGCCTTGCCGTCGCGGACGACCTGCCGCCGCTCGTAATGCACGCGGCCGCGCTCGCCGCGGTAGCGCGACACGGTGCGGGCGTCGAAGGTCCAGTAGGGCACGTAGACGCCCTGCATGCGGCGATGCGCGCGGGCATAGGCGCTGAGCCCGTTCGGCGCGAACCAGAGCCGTCCCAGCCAGCCGGTCATAGCCTGCCGCGCCGCCGCCTCGGTCAGCGCGAAGGGCAGGGCGCCGCGCGGCTTGATGTGGCGGTTGAGCCCGGTATCGGCGACCACCGGGGTGGCGCAGAACGGGCATTCGGTGGCGTGGCTGCCGGCGTCGAACTCGACCCGGGCGCCGCAATTCGGGCAGCCGGCGACGCGGGTGACCTCCATGTCCTGTTCGGGCAGGCGGCGGGCCAGCGCGGCGCGGAAATCGAGCTCCCTGATGCCGCCCTCCCAGGGGCCGGTGGCGGCGACCGGCCGGCTGTAGCCGCAATGGTCGCAGAGCAGGTCCCCGGCCTCCGGCGCGTAGCGCAGGTCGGCGCCGCAGCGCGGACAGGGAAAGCGGTGCTCCTCGACCGGCGCCGGGGGCTCGCGGGGATCGCCGGGCGGCGGGGGTGGCGGGACCGCGCTCATGGCGGCCCCGCTGCGCCGGGGCGGGGTTTCGCGGGCGCGCGGCCTGGGCTCGCGGTGGGGCCCGGTCCGCCGCGCTGCGGCGTGCCGCCGGGCGCGCCCTGGCCCGCGCTCATGGCGCCGGCGGCGGCGGCGGGGGCGGCGGCAGCACGGTGAAGAGCTGTGCTAGTTCCGGCACGTCCTCGGCGCGCAGCCAGCCGTCCTGTCCGGCGGTCCAGACCAAGCTGTCGCGCCCCAGCGTGCCCTCGGCGGCCATGCGGCCGAGCCGGGCCCGCGAGAACGGGCCGCGGGTGCGGCCGTTCTCGGCGATGTGCCAGACATGCTCGACCGGCGGCGGCGGCGGCATCGCCGCCCCGGCGCCCGCGCCCGGCACCGGACCCCAGGGGCCGCGGGCTATTTGCGTGCCGACGCCCCCGCCCAACCCCATGCCGAACCCCGCCGCCATGCCGCCGCCGGCCGGGTTCTGCGCCGCCGCGCTCATCGCCTCGGCGGCGGAGTAGCGGGCGAAGCGGTCGAGATCGCCCACCAGCCCCATCGAGGTGCGCTTGTCGAGCGCCCGCTCGACCTCGGCCGGCAGCGAGATGTTCTCGATGTAGAGCTCCGGCATGACGAGGCCGTAGGTGGCGAGCGTCTTCGACACTTCCTCGGCCACCAGCCGGCCGAGATCGCGGGTATTGGCCGCCATGTCGAGCACCGGCAGCCCGGAGGCGGCCAGCACGCGGCTCACCTCCTGCACGATGATGTTGCGGATCTGGAAGGTGATCTCGTCGGCGGTGAAGACCCCGTCGGTGCCGACGATCTCGGTCAGGAACAGGCCCGGATCGGTGACCTTGATGGCGTAGGTGCCGAAGGCGCGGAGCCGCACCGGGCCAAACTCCGGATCGCGCGCCATGACCGGGTTCTTGGTGCCCCATTTGAGGTCGGTGAAGCGCTGCGTCGAGACGAAGTAGACCTCCGACTTGAAGGGCGAGCGGAAGCCGTGATCCCAGTGCTGGAGGCTGGTCAGGATCGGCATGTTGTTGGTTTCGAGCAGGTAGAGCCCGGGCCGGAAAACGTCGGCCAGCTGGCCCTCGTGCACGAAGACCGCGGCCTGGCCCTCGCGCACCGTCAGCTTGGCGCCGTACTTGATCTCGTGGCCCTCGCGCTCGAAGCGCCAGACCATGGTGTCGCGGCTGTCATCGGTCCAGTGGATGACGTCGATGAACTGGCCGGAGAGAAAGTCGAGAATGCCCATATCCGTCTCCCGTGAGGCTGCCGGGACGCCGGCTCAGAACCCGTCCGCCGCCGCCAGCCGGTCGCCGCGCAGTTCGGCGGCGGCGCGGCGGATCAGCGGCGCGGCCTCGGCGGCGCCCATGCCGGGACGCAGCCGGCTGTCGTAGAGGATTTTCAGCAGCAGCTCGTCATGCGTGGTCAGCAGCGCGAATTCGTCGTCGTCGTTGAAGATCGACGGTCTGGCCCGCGGGCTGTCATTGGCCAGGCCGAGGCCCTGGGCCAGTTCCTCGTGGATGCAGGACTTCATCAGGAGCGGCGGATGCTCGGCGCGGATCAGCGCCACCGCCTTGCCATAGGCGTAGCCGCCGGCCTGGTCGGCGAAGGCGATGACCAGGCAATGGATCTCGCGCGGCAGGGTCTGCAGCACCGCCAGCGAGGTGGAATCGATCCCGGGCACCACGGCGCGGATGCGCGGCGCGATTTCGGCGCGGTCGTCCTCGCCCATGAAGAAGACGTGGAAATTGGCGTCCTGGGGCTGCATCGCCATCGGGTGGCCGGTGATCCCGGCCAGCCGGTCGACGTAGCGCGCCAGGGCGGCGGCGTCGCGGCTGCGCTGGTCGCGCGGCACCGAGGCGCCGAAATGGCTGGTCACGCGCACCGGCTGGCGCCACTTCTTGATCCGCCCGGGCGTGCCCGCGCTGGCCGGGCGCAGCCCGGCGCCGCGCTCGTATTCCTCCGACAGGGCGATGGCCTCGAAATTGCGCGCCAGCTGGGTGTCGGTGAAGGGCGTGTCGGGCCCGCCGCCATCGGTGCGCAGCAGCCCCTGTCCCACCAGATCCTGTTCGACCCGGGCGTAATAGGCGGCCAGCGCCCGGCTCCGCTCGGACGGGGCGGCGGCCGCCGGCGGGCGCCGCGCGCTGGGCGCGGGGATCGCCGGGGCCGAAGGCCGCGCTTCGGGCCGTGCCTCGGGGGGCTGGGCGCCGCGTTCGGCGGTGCAGCCGGCGAGAAGCGCCGCCAGAGCGGCGCCGAGAAGGGCGAAACGCCGCCGCATCGGGCCTACTCCCGGTTCGGCACGGAGGTGCCGGTGGTGTCGCCGGTGCCGTCGCCGCGCGCCTTGGCCGAGGCCAGCGCCGTGCGCAGCTCGGCCTCCATCTTCTGCAGCTCCTCCTCGGCTCGGGCGCGCCGCGCCTTGCCCTCGTCGGCGATGGCGAGGCTCTCCTCGATGGTGGCGATCAGGTCGGTATTGGCGCTGCGCACCGCGTCGATGTCGAACACGCCGCGCTCCATCTCCTCGCGCACCATGCGGTTCGACTCGCGCAGGTTCTGGGCATTGGCGGTGAGCAGGTCGTTGGTCAGGTCATGCGCCTCGCGCACCGCGCCGGCGGCCTCCTTGGAGCGCTGGATGGTCACCGCCTGGGCCAGCTGGGTCTCCCAGAGCGGCACGGTGTTGACCAGGGTGGAGTTGATCTTGGTCACCAGGCTCTTGTCGTTCTCCTGCACCAGCCGGATCGAGGGCAGCGACTGCATGGTGACCTGCCGGGTCAGCTTCAGGTCGTGCACCCGGCGCTCCAGATCGTCGCGCGCGGCGCGCAGGTCGCGCAGCTCCTGCGCCTTCATCACCTTGGCGTCCTCGCCCGCGGCGGCGACCTCGGCCTCGCGGGCGGGGATCGCCTCGCCGTCCAGTTCCGCCAGCTTGGCCTCGCCGGCGGCGATGTAGAGCGCCAGCTCGTCGTAGAATTGCAGCGTCTTGTCGTAGAGCATGTCGAGCGCGCGGATGTCCTTGAGCAGCAGGTGCTCGTGGCGCAGCAGGGCATCGGTGATGCGGTCGATCTGCGCCTGCACGTCCTCGTAGCGGGCGGTGAACTTGGCGATCGGCGCGGCGCGGCCGATCAGCTTCTCCCACCACGAGCGGTCACGCCGCAGGTCGAGCTCGGAGACCGAGAAGCCGCGGATCGTCGCCACCATGTCGCGCAGCCCGTCGCCGGCCGGGCCCACATCCTTGTTGCGCACGCCGGCCAGCATCGACTGGCTGATCTCCTGCAGCTCGGCCTGCGCGGTGGCGCCGAAGGTGACGATGGAATTGCTGTCGGCGATGTCGATCTCGTCCATGCGTGCGCGGATCTCGTCCCGGGTCGCGGGATCGGCGGCGCCGAGCCCGGTCACCGACCCGGCCGCCGCCGGCTCGGGCAGCGGCCGCGCCGCCTCCTCGATCAGCGGCCGGTCCCGCTCGGCGGTCTCGCGCACTTTGTCCGACATCGAAATTCCTTTCCTAGCTCTTGGCGCCGGCGGGCTCGACAGCCAGCCCGTCGCGCCGCAGGCGGTCGCGGAGCACGTCGATCTCGACCTGGAGATCGCTGTTGCTGTCGAGAAGCAGTTTGCGGGTGCGCTGGCCGAACCCGGTCTCGAGGTCGTCGAGCAGGGCCAGCACGTCGCGCTTCGCCCCGGCATCGCGGGTGCGGGCGAAAATCTCGGCGAAGCGCTCCACCGCGTCGCGGGCGCCCATCAGGTAGACGCCGAGATACTTGCGCGCCGCGGCGAGGTCGCGCGGATCCTCCTCGACGGTGCGGATCAGGTCCTCGGCGGTGCGGCGGAACGCCTCGACCCGGGATTCGACGGCACGGTCGCCGGAGCGGCGGGCGGCGGCGCAGAGCGCGTCGAGATGGGCCTCGGCCTCGTCCACCACCCGGGCGACGCGGTCCTGCTGGAAGCCATCGACGCCGCTCATGCCCTTGGCCCGTAACGGGTCGAGCCCGAAGGCCAGGACGTGCAGCCCGCCGGTGGCGAGGCCGTAGGCCAGCGCCGCGGCGGTGCCGCCATCGCCGGGCCAGACCGCCGTGGCGGTGCCGAGCGCGGCGGCGCCGGCGGCCAGGGTCTTGCGGGGCAGGGCGGGGCGGTTGGCGACGCGGCGGGCGTGGTAGGCCGCCTCGGCGCGCAGCCCGTCGCGCAGGAGCCAGGCCCCGAGCGTCCAGAACCCGGCCCCGACGAGCCCCGCCAGGAGCCCCGCCGGCCCGGCGCCGAGCGACAGCAGGGCCAGCAGCAGGGGCGGGACGAACATCAGGTTGGCGCGCGCCCCGACCGGGTGCACGCGGGCGCCGTCATAGGCGGGCCGGGGCGCCGCCGTGTCGGTATCGGATTCGGGTTCGGGGCTGAATGGCCCGCGGTAGCGCCGCGCCACGCTCAGATCCCCGCCAGCCAGCCGGTGGCGACGCCGATCTGAACGAGGAAGAGCAGCACGAAGCCGATTTTCCGAAGGCCCGAGGCCGACATGACGCCTCCCGAAATGGGGTAACCGTCATGAAAATAGGTGAAAGACCGAGAGGTTGCTAGGGCGGGCGCGTACGCTTCCCGACAAAATGCCGGTCGGACAGGGCCGCGGGGGCCGTGCGCCCGGGGCGGCGCGGGGCCCCGGCGCGGGGGAGCGCGGGCCGGCCCGCGGCGGCGGCGGCGGCGGGTGCCGTCGGGGCGCCGAATCAGGCTGCCGTCTGGCTCCGCAGCCGCACCGCGATCAGGTCGGCCTCGAGCGCGAAGGCGTCCGGGGTTTCCTGCCGGCGGCGGGCCCGCGCGCCGGATTCGAAGGCCGCGGTCAGGGCCTTGAGCCGGGCGGCGTAGCGCTCCGCGGCGCCGCTGGGATCGTCGTCCCAGACCGCCTCGAGGCGCGTGACCTCGGCCTCGACCAGCCGGGTGAAGCGGGCCAGGGCGGGGCTCAGCGACATCATCTCCTCGGGCCGTTCGGCGAAGGCCCGCAGGAGCCGCATCACCGCGCCGTGCATCGCCTCGGTGCGGTGGGTGAGGCCCGCCGCGCCGAGCGCCGCGACCCGGGTGGCGGCACCGCGCAGCTGGGCATCGGTGTCGCCGAGCATCCGGTCGGCGGCCTGGCGGGCGCGGTAGGCCGGGGTGTCGAGCCCCTTGTCGCGCAGCGGATCGGGTCCGAAGGCGGCGACCGCGAAGCCGGTGGCGGCGAGGCCGTAGAAGACCGGCGGCAGCCAGTTCGGCAGCTGCGCCGCGGCCAGCAGGAAGACCATGAGACCGATCACCGCGCAGCCCAGGAGCTTGCGCGGGATGGCCGGGCGCCGCGCCGCCTCGGCGGCGTCGAATTCGCGGGCCACGCGGTGGCCGGCGGCGATCAGCGCCACGGCGGTGCACAGGAGCCCGAAATGCAGCACCGCGCCGACGATCGAGGCGACCGATCCGCTCAGCAGACCCAGCAGCAGCGGCGCTGCCGCGAGCAGCAGGACCGGCAGGCTGTCGGCGGCGTCGTGGACCGCGCGCGCCGGCGTCCGGCGCGTCTGCGGCGCGGCCGGACGGGGAATGCGCAGGAGCGCGGGGAACGGCATGTCAGACATAGGCGAACCCGAAGATCATCAGCCACAGGCAGAGGAAGGCGAGGTTGGGCGCCAGGCGCTCGGTCCGGCAGAATTCCCGGACGCTGCCGCGCAGTGCGGTGCGGGCGTCACGGGTGAGGTTGCGCAGGTCGAAGACGACCAGCGCGGTGCTCAGGACCATGATGGCAATGGCGACAACGGTGAACATCATGCTGCCCGTTCTCGACACGAATCCGGGCAGAAAGGCGGCGAGGGGCGGGTAAGATCCGGGAAAGATTCAGCGCGAGGGGCGGCGCCGGGGCCCCGGCTTGGGCCGGCCCGGACGGGCGGCGGCGCGCCGCGTCGATGGCTCCGGTGCCGGCGCGGCCAAGCCGAGCTGGTCGCGGACGATCTTCGGGCGCACCTCCTCGACCGCGCCCGAAGCCAGGGTGCCAAGCTGGAAGGGCCCGTAGGAGATGCGGATCAGCCGGTTCACGGTGAAGCCCAGCGCCTCCATGGCGCGCCGGATCTCGCGGTTCTTGCCCTCGCGCAGGCCGATGGTCAGCCAGGCATTGCCGCCCTGCTGGCGGTCGAGCGTGACGATCATCGGCTGGAAGCGCTCGCCCTCGACCGAGATGCCCTTGCGCAGCGGCTCCAGCGCGGCGTCGTCGGGGGTGCCGCGCACCCGCACCCGGTAGCGCCGCAGCCAGCCGGTCGAGGGCAGTTCCAGCTTGCGCTTCACCCCGCCATCGTTGGTCAGCAGCAAGAGCCCTTCCGAGGTCAGGTCGAGCCGCCCGATGCTCATCACCCGCGGCAGGTCCTCGGGCAGGCGGTCGAAGATCGTCGGCCGGCCCTGTTCGTCGCGGGTGGTGGTCACCAGCCCGGCGGGCTTGTGGTAGAGCCAGAGCCGCGGCGCCTCGGGCGCGGCCAGCGGCTTGCCGTCCACGGTCACGGTATCGGCCGGCGTGACGTTGAGGGCCGGGCTGTCGATGCGCTTGCCGTTGACGGCGACCCGGCCGGCCTCGATCAGCTTCTCGGCCTCGCGGCGCGAGGCCACGCCGGCGCGGGCGATCACCTTGGCGATGCGGTCGCCGGGCGGGGGAGGGGCTTGGGTCATGGCGCCGCTCTAGCCGCTCGGGGCGCGCTTGGGAAGTGTGCGCGGCGCGTGCCCCCTGTGCTTTTCGCCGGGCGGCGGCTAGAAGGCGCCATGCCGTTCCGCAGCCACATGGATGCCGCCCTCGACGAGGCCCGCCGCGCCGCCCGCCGCGGCGAGGTGCCGGTGGGCGCGGTGCTGGTGGGGCCCGACGGCGCGGTGGCGGCGACGGCGGGCAACCGCACGCTGGAGCTCTCGGACCCGACCGCGCATGCCGAAATCCTGGTGCTGCGCGCGGCCTGCGCGGCGGCCGGCAGCGCCCGGCTGCCCGACCACGATCTCTACGTCACGCTGGAGCCCTGCCCGATGTGCGCCGCGGCGATCGGCCAGGCGCGGATCCGGCGGCTCTATTACGGCGCCGCGGATCCGAAATCGGGCGGCGTGGCGCAGGGGCCGCGGATCTACGCCCATCCGCAGAGCCACCACCGTCCGGAGGTCTATGACGGCATCGCGGGCGACGAGGCGGGGGCACTTCTGCGCGACTTCTTCGCCGCCCGCCGCCCGGAGACCGGCGGGTGAGCCCGCGGCGCGGGCCCCGGGACAGCGGCGGCGGCGCTCCCGCGGCGAAGGCGGCGCGGCGCCCCGGCGGCGGCGCGGCGCGGCGCCTCGGCGGCGGCGGGGCCGGCGGGCCGACGCTGCTGTTCAACAAGCCCTACGGGGTGCTGTCGCAGTTCACCGATGCCGGCAATGCCGGGGCGGGGCGGGCGACGCTGTCGGATTACATCGACCTGCCCGGGGTCTATCCCGCCGGACGGCTCGACCGCGACAGCGAGGGGCTGATGGTGCTGACCGGCGACGGCCGGCTGCAGGCCCGGCTGGCCGATCCGCGCCATCGCAAGCCCAAGGTCTACCTGGTGCAGGTGGAGGGCGACCCCGACGCGGGCCAGCTGGCCGCCCTGCGCGCCGGGCCGGTCCTGAAGGACGGGCCGACCCGGCCGCCCGGGGTCGAGCGCATCGCGCCGCCCGATCTCTGGGAGCGCGACCCGCCGGTGCGCTTCCGCAAGACGGTGCCGGATGCCTGGCTGCGGATCACCCTGACCGAGGGGCGCAACCGGCAGGTCCGGCGGATGACCGCCGCGGTGGGCCTGCCCTGCCTGCGGCTGGTGCGCTGGTCGGTGGCGGGCTGGAGCCTCGACGGGCTGGCGCCGGGAGAATGGCGCCGGGTCTGACCCCGGCGCGCCGTATCCCCGGCGCGGACGCCTAGCGCAGCCCGTCGCGGCCCTCGGCCTCCTCGTGGGTGAGCCCGCCGACCCGCGGCAGCGGCCGGCCCGAATCGGTCACCGCCACCGCGACGAGGATCTCGTCGGCGCGCGGCGCGTCGTTCACCCGGATCTCGATGCCGTCGAAATGGCTGCGCACATAGGCCGCGTCCTTGTGGCCGAGCGGCACGTCGAGCACCTGCCCGGGCGAGCCCATCTTCTTCGACGACGGCACCAGCGCCGCGCCCTTCTCCACCGCCTTGCGGAGCGGTGCGCCGAGCTTCGGGTGCAGGATCGCCGCGGCGTGTTCCAGCTCGCCGTTCTCGCCCACCATCGCCGACTTGCCGTAGCTCTCGGCCTCGGCCGGGGTGATGCCCAGGGCCTGCACGCAGCGCTCGCCCAGAAGGCCGCCCAGCTCGGCGCCGATCTCCATCAGCTCCGAGAGGTCCTCGGCGTAGCGCCCGGCGAAGGGGTTGGCGATCACCGCCGCCGCCACCGCCTTGCGGGTGGGCGGGGCAATTTCGCGCCCGGCCTCGCGGTGGGTTTCCTCGACGCTGACCACGATCTTGCGAATCTCCGCGCTCATCTCAGCCCGTCCTTTCCCTCGATATCCTCCGCCGCCAGCCCGCCGACCCGGGCATGGACCCGCGGCCCGGTGGTCATCACCAGCACCACGGCCATCTCGCGCGCCCGCGGCGCGTCGGCGAGACCGACCTCGACGGCGTCGAAATGCGACCGCACGTAGGAGGCGTTCACATGCGTCACCGGCACGTCGAGCCGGCAGCCCGGCCCGCCGACCTTCTTGGTCGAGGGCACGATGGCCTTGGCCCCGCCGAGGATCTCGCGCATCGCGTAGCCGCCCGGCACGTGCCAGAGCGCGCCGTGCTCGACCTCGCCGGCCTCGCCGACGATGGCGCCCTTGCCGTAGCCCTCGATCGACGCCGCGTCGCCGCCGAGCGCGTCGAGCAGGCGCCGCGCCATGTCGAGCCCGAGCGGCTTCAGGTCCTCCATGAAGGGCTGGATGTCCGCGACATAGCCACCGGCATAGGGGTTGGTGATCACCGCCAGCGCGGCGCCGCGGCGATAGGGGCGTTCGGCCCGCGGACCGCCCTCGTGCCAGACCTCTTCCAGCGTCACCAGGGTCTTGCGAATCTCGATGTCAGGCATGTTCCTCTGCTTTCTGAAGCGCCGCGAGCGGCAATCCCGTGACCTCGGAGCGGCCGCGCAAAAAGAGCGCGGCGCCCGCGATCAGCCCGGCCCGGACCATCGCCTCGGCCGCGGCCCGGCCGCGCCGGAGCGCCGCCGCGACCTCGGCGGGCGCGAGCGCGCCGACATGGCGCACCACCGGCGCGGCGCCGAGATCGCTGTCGTCCTGGACCTCGCAGGCCGGCACGCGAGCGATGGCGGGGTGGCCGGGCAGGTCGACGGCGTTGGCGATGCGCGTGGCGGCGGCGTCCGCGGCTGCGGCGGAGGCTGCCAGCACGGTCACCGAATCGGCGATGCCGAGGCTCAGGCTGCGGCCGCGCGCCCCCGATGTGGCGATGCCGCGGACCGGGTCGGCGGCGGCGATCTCGACACGGCCGAGCGCGGTGCCGTCAAGCCCGGCCAGGGCCACGCGGAAGCGCGCCGCGCCCTGCAGGTGCAGCGCGATGTCGCCGCCATTGTTGACATAAGCACGGGAGAGCTCGGCGGCCTCGACCATCGCGGCGAGGATCGTCTCGGCCACCGCGCCGGCCACCGCGGCCATCGGCGTGGTGAGGCCGTCGGCATGCGGGCGCACGGCGCGGTGCATGCGCCGCGCCGTGGCGCCAAGCGGCGCGGGGGCATCGCCGACACCGCCCGGGGGCAGGGGGCGCCGCAGCAGCGGCAGTTCCGCCACCAGCTCGTCGAGCAGGGGGACAAAGCGCGCCTCGGCGGCGGCGAAGGCCCGCGCGCGGTCGCCCTCGGCGCCGATCACCAGATCGATCGGGCCGTGCGAGAGATGCAGCCGGTCGCCCGGAAGCAGCGCGGCGCGCGGGCTCATCGCGGGCCCCGCCGCTCCGGCGCCACCGGCGCCACCTTGCGGATCTCGGGCGTGATGACGCTGTCGACCGGCTGCACCCGGTCCACATGCCCGCCCAGGGTGCGGTAATCCTCGGCCCGCAAGGTGAACTCGATCGGCGCGACCAGCGCCGGGGTCGGCACGTAGCCGAAGGAATTCGTGGGCATCTGCGTCACGTCGACCATGAAGGTGATGCCGCCGCCGGGCCAGACATAGGTCTCGGCGCCGCCGCAGGTCACCCGGGTCAGCGCGTCCTTGACCGAATGGGTGAGCTTGACCGGGTTCTCGGTCACCCCGGCGCGCAGCGAGCCGCCGGCGCCGCCCATGAACAGCACCGAGCAGAGCGAGGGTTCGCAATTCTCGGCGATGCGCTCGGCCACCGCGACCAGCGGCGCCGGCGTCTCCGCCGGCTGCGGCGCCAGCGCGTCGTCGAGCACGTAGTAGCAATACTGCTCCCCGGTGGTGGAGATCATCAGCAGCCTGAGCCCCGGCCAGGCGACCTTCGGATCGGCCGGCTTCAGGATGGTCAGCGGATCCTCGACATCGGTGCCGCCCCAGCCGGTGCCGGGCTCGGCGACCTGGAAGTAGCGGCCCGGCGTCGACTTCCGCCCCTTCACCTTGATGCCCGAGGGCCGCATGTCGAGCCCGCGGCCGGCCTCGTGCTCGGTCAGGACGCCGGTGATGTGGTCGTCGACCACCACCACTTCGTCGACATGGGGCTCCCATTGCTTGGCGAACATGCCGATGGTGGCCGAGCCGCAGCCCACCCGCATCAGCTTTTCCGCCTGACCGTTGATCACCGGCGGCTGCCCGGCCTGCACGACGAGCGTGGCGCCGCCGTCGATGGTCATTTCCACCGCCTCGCGGTTGCAGAGCGCGAGCAGCGCGTCGCAGGTCACCCGGCCCTCCTTCTTGGAGCCGCCGGTCAGGTGCTCGACGCCGCCCAGCGACAGCATCTTGGAGCCGTATTCGGCGGTCATCACGTGGCCGATCATTTCGCCGTCGACGCGCACCGGCTGGCGCTCGTCGCCGATATGGCGGTCGGTGTCGATCTTCACCTTGACCCCGCAATAGGAAAAGATCCCCTCGGTCACCACGGTAACCATATCGGCGCCGTCGACCTCCTGGGAGACGATGAAGGGCGCCGGCTTGTAATCGGGATAGGTGGTGCCGGCGCCGACCGCGGTGACGAAGGTGCGCGCGCCCTTGATCACGTCGCCGTCCCAGTCCTGCCCGCCGATGGCGGTGTCGAGGAAGGGCACCGCCGGCTGGCCGCTCTCGATCACCGTCAGCGGGTCGAGCCGGACCAGTTCGCCGCCATGGTTGGCGTAGCGGTCGCAGGCGCCGGATTTGCCGTCGGCGATGTAGCACATGACCGGGCAGGCATCGCAGCGGATCTTCTCCGCCGGGGCGGGGGTGGAGCGGCGGTCGTCAGGCATGTCCGGCCTCCTTGAGGGCGGCGCGGACCCGCGCCGGGGTCGCCGGGGCGAAGGTGAGCCAGGCGCCGGTGGCGTGGTGGACGGCGTTGAAGATCGCCGGGGCGGTGGGGATCAGCGCGTGTTCGCCCAAGCCCTTGGCGCCGTAGGGGCCGTGCGCGTCGGGCACCTCGATGACATGGGTGTCGATCGGGGGCACGTCACCGATGGTCGGGATCAGGTAATCATGCAGGTTCTCGGTGCGCCCGGGGATGAACTCCTCCATCAGCGCCATGCCGAGCCCCTGCGCCACGCCGCCATGGACCTGGCCCTCGACCAGCAGCGGGTTGATGGCGCGGCCGACATCGTGCGCGGCGGTGATGCGCAGCACCCGCACCCGGCCGGTGGCGATCTCGACCTCGACCTCGGCGAGATGCGCGGCATAGCCGAACTGCGCATAGGGGCTGCCCTGGCCGTTCTCGTCGAGCGGCAGGGTCGGGGGGTCGTAGCTCTCTTCGGCCGCCAGCACGTAGCCGGCGGCGTCGGCCGCGAGACGCGACAGGTCGAGGCTGCGCATCTGGCCGCCGTCATGGACGTGCAGGTGGCCCTCGCCGAGGGTGATCTCGGCGCCCTCGGCGGCATTGGCCTCGCGCAGGATGCGGGCGCGCAGGCTCTCGCCCGCGGCCTTGGCGGCGTTGCCGGTGACGAAGGTCTGGCGCGAGGCCGAGGTCTTGCCGGCATCGGGCGTCACGTCGGTGTCGGGGCCGACCAGCGTCACGTCGCCCACCGGCACGCCGAGCGCCGCGGCGAAGATCTGCGCGATCACCGTGTTGGCGCCCTGGCCGATATCGACCGCGCCCTGGTGCAGGACCAGCCGGCCGTCGGGCCGGATGCCGGCGCGGATCGTCGAGGGGTTGGGCAGCGAGGTGTTGCCGCAGCCGTACCAGCCGCCGGCCACGCCGACGCCGCGGCGGTGGCCCCGGTTTTCGGCGTTGAAGGCCTCCGCGGCGCGGCGCGCCCGGTCCCAGGCCGGGCGCAGCGCCTCGAAGCATTCGGCGATACCGACGCCCTGGTCGAAGACCTGGCCGCAGACCGTGGCCACGCCGTCGCGCAGCGCGTTGGCGATCCGGAAGTCGAGCGGATCCTGACCGAGCGCGGCGGCCAGCCGGTCGAAGGCGGTCTCCTGCGCGATCGCCGATTGCGGCACGCCGAAGCCGCGGAAGGCGCCGGAGGGCGCGGAATGGGTGTGATAGGCGCGGCTTTCGGCGCGGTAGGCGGGGAAGGCATAGGGGCCGGAGGCGTGGATCGGCACCCGGTTGGCCACCGTCGGCCCCCAGCTGGCATAGGCGCCGGTGTCGAAATCGCCGTCGAAGGTCATGCCGGCGAGCCGCCCCTCGGCATCGGCGCCGATGCGCACGCGGATCCGCGACGGGTGCCGCTTGGTGGTGGAGGCAACCGATTCGGTGCGCTCGTAGCACATCCGCACCGGCTGCCCGGTCTTCATCGCCGCCAGCGCGAGATGCGGGTGCACGCTGAGATCGAGCTTGGAGCCGAAGCCGCCGCCGACCGCCGTCGGCACCACCCGCACGGCCTCCAGCGGCAGGGCGCAGATGCGGGCGATCGAGTCGCGGTTCATCCCCGCGGTCTGGGTGCAGACATGGAGATGCAGGCGGTTCTCGACCATCTCGGCATAGCCGGCCTCGGGCTCGATATAGGCGTGTTCGACGAAGCTGGTGGCGATCTCGGTCTCGACCACATGCGCGGCCGCGGCAAGCGCCGCCTCGGCCTCGCCGCGCACCACGCGGCCGCCGCACATCAGGTTGCCAGCGCGGCTCTCGTGCAGGAGCGGCGCGCCCTCGGCGGCAGCGGCCTCGATCCCGAGGCAGGCCGCGCGCGGCTCCCAGTCGACCGGGAAGCTGTCGAGGTCGAGCGCCGCCATGGCCTCGGCCTCGGCCACCACGCAGGCCACCGCCTCGCCGCGGAAGCGCGCCTCGCCGGCGGCGTAGACCGGCTGGTCCTCGAAGCCCGGGATGGTGCCGAAGGTGGTCTCCCCGGGGACATCGGCGGCGGTCAGCACCGCCACCACGCCGGGATGGGCAGCGCGCCAGGCGTCGAGATCGCCGAAGGCGAAGCCGGCGCGGTGATGCGGCGCGCGGATCACCCGGGCGACCAGTGCGCCCGCGGGGGCCACGTCGTCGCCGAAGCGTTCGCGGCCCGCGACCTTGGCGGCGCCGTCGAGCCGGCGCGCCGACTGGCCCAGCGCCTGGCCCGCCTCGGCCAGACCGTCGGCGCGGTGGGCATCGCGGACCGCGGCGATGATCTTGCGGTAGCCGGTGCAGCGGCAGAGCACGCCGCCGAGCGCGTCCTGCACCGCCTCCTCCGAGGGCTCGGGGGTCTCGCGCAGCAGCGCCACGGCGGAGACCATCATGCCCGGCGTGCAGATGCCGCATTGCGCCGCCTGGTGGTGCTGGAAGCTCTCGGTCAGGGCCCGGGCCTGCGGGTCCTCCGCCACCAGCCCGGCCAGCGTCTCGACCGACCGCCCGGCGGCCTGATGCGCCGGCATCAGGCAGGCGCAGACCGGCGCGCCGTCGACCAGCACCGTGCAGGCGCCGCAATCGCCGGCATTGCAGCCGACCTTGACGTCGCGGGCGCCGAGCCGCTCGCGCAGGGTGGCCGAGAGCCGCTCGCCCGGGGGCGGCGCGGCCTGCACTTCGCAGCCGTTGAGCAGGAAGGCGGTGAGCGGGGGGGCGGCGGCGTGATCCATCAGCGGGCTCCCTGGCAGGCCTGGTCGAGGGCGCGGGCGATCGCGGTGGCGCCGGCCTCGCGGCGATAGGCGGCGCTGCCGCGGATGTCGTCGATCGGGGACAGCCGCGCCAGCAGGTCCGGGGTGATCCGCTCGGCGGCCTCGTCGGGGCGCGCACCCTCCAGCGCCGCCTCCAGATCGCTCAGCCGCAGCGCCACCGGCGAGCAGGCCCCGACGGCGATCCGCGCGCCCTGGATGCGGCCGGCGCGCAGCGGCACCAGCGCCGCCGCCATGCAGATCGAGATCACCAAATAGCGCCGCGCCCCGAGCTTGACGAAGCCGCTGCCGGCGCCCGCGGGCAGGGCGGGCAGGCGGAGCGCGGTGACCAGCTCGTCCGGCGCCCGCGCGGTCTGCCGCACCCCGGTCAGGAAATGCTCGAGCGGCAGCCGCCGCGCGCCGCCCCGGCCGGTCAGTTCGACCTCGGCGTCCAGCGTCAGCAGAGGCGGCACGCCGTCGGCGGCGGGCGAGGCGTTGCAGAGATTGCCGGCCACGGTGCCGGCATTCTGGATCTGCACCGACCCGACCTCGCGCGCCGCGGCCTTGAGCCCGTCGAAGGCCGGCGGCAGGTCGGCGCGAAGGATGTCGGTCCAGGTCGTTGCGGCGCCGATGCGCCAGCCGTCGCCATCGCGCGCGATGCCGCGCAGACCCTCGATCCGCGTGACGTCGAGCAGCGCACCGCGAAACGGCCGGATGCCGCGGCCGGGGAACCAGTCGGTGCCCCCGGCGACGATCGCGGCGCCGCCCTCCAGCGCCGCCAGCGCATCTTCCAGACGGGTCGGTGCGAGGTATGTCATCCCGGGCCTCCCTGGCGCCGCGGCGCAAGCCGCCGGGCCGCCGCCACTTGTTTGCATACAAATAGAACTGCCGCGCCGCCCGCCTGTCAAATCAATTCCGGGCCCCGGCCCCGCCGCCGGCCCTTCTTCTGAGCCGAAATATCCCGGGGGAGTCCGCCCCGCCGGGGCGGACGGGGGCAGCGCCCCCGACCCCGCCGGACGCCGCCGCGACGCTTGATCGGCCCGGCAAACCTGTTAGCGTTCGAACGAATTGACCGCGCCCCGCCGGGCCCGTCCGGCCCGGCCCATCGAGGAAGAGCCCATGTCCGAGACGCCGCAGAAACTGCTGATCCGCAACATCGGCTCGATGCTCTCGGGCCGCATGGAGGAGCCGCTGCTCGAGGCCGACGCGCTGCTCGCCGTGGACGGCCGCATCGCCGGCTGGGGCCGCGAGGCCGATCTCGACGCCGAGGGCGCGATCCATATCATCGACGCCCGTGGCACGACGCTCTGCCCCGGCCTCATCGACAGCCATGTCCACCCGGTGGTGGGCGATTACACGCCGCGCCAGCAGCAGCTGCACTGGATCGATTCGACCCTGCATGGCGGCGTCACCACGATGATCTCGGCCGGCGAGGTGCACATGCCGGGCCGGCCCAAGGACGTCGTCGGGCTGAAGGCGATGGCGATCGCGGCGCAGCGCTGGTACGACAATTTCCGCCCCTCCGGCGTCAAGGTCCTGGCCGGCGCGCCGGTGATCGAGCACGGGCTCGAGGAACACGATTTCCAGGAGCTTGCCGCGGCCGGGGTGAAGTATCTGGGCGAGGTCGGGCTGGGCTCGGTCAAGGACGGCAAGACCGCCCACCGGATGGTCGAATGGGCGCGCAAATACGGCATCCAGTCCACCATCCATACCGGCGGGCCGTCGATCCCCGGCTCCGGGCTGATCGATGCCGACATGGTGCTGGAGACCGGGACCGACGTGGTGGGCCACATCAATGGCGGCCATTCGGCGCTGCCCGACGACCAGATCACCTGCCTCTGCGAGAATTGCACCGCGGCCCTGGAGATCGTCCACAACGGCAACGAGCGCGCCGCGCTCCTGACGCTGAACACCGCCCGCGAGCTCGAGAAGCTCGACCAGATCATCCTCGGCACCGACGGGCCGGCGGGCTCGGGCGTGCAGCCCCTCGGCATCCTGCGGATGATCGCCATGCTCTCGGCCCTGGGCAACGTGCCCCCAGAGATCGCCTTCTGCTTCGGCACCGGCAACACGGCGCGGCGGCGCGAGCTCGATTGCGGGCTGATCGAGGTCGGGCGGGCGGCGGATTTCGTGCTGCTCGACCAGGCCCAGCACGCGCCGGGGCGCGACATGCTGGAATCGGTGGCCCTGGGCAACCTGCCGGGGGTGGGCATGACGGTGATCGACGGGCTGCCGCGCACCGCCCGGTCGCGCAACACGCCGCCGGCGACGCGGCTGCCGGAGCTGGTGACGGGCGGGTTCGCCTGATCCGGGTGAGCGCGCCCCGCCGGGGCTGGGGGCGCTGCCCCCCTGCGGGCCCTGGGGCCCGCATTCCCCCCGGGATATTTGCGCTCAGAAGAAGAGGGGGCGGAGTGGCGCGGGGCGCGGCGCAGCATCTTGTGTCCGGTTCGGCGCTGGCGCTAACATGGGGTATGAGGTTCGAGGAGGGACGCCCGTGAGTGCCAATGACCAGCGGCCGCTGACGCTGCGCGACGTCTCCGAGGCCTCCGGGGTGTCGGAGATGACCGTGAGCCGGGTGCTGCGCAACCGCGGCGATGTCAGCCCGGCGACCCGCGAGCGGGTGCTCGAGGCGGCCAAGGAGCTGGGCTACGTGCCCAACAAGATCGCCGGCGCGCTGGCCAGCCAGCGGGTGAACCTGGTCGCGGTGATCATCCCGTCGCTGCGCAACATGGTGTTTCCCGAGGTCATGTCGGGGATCTCCCAGGTGCTCGAGGAGACCGACCTGCAGCCGGTGGTGGGGGTGACCGACTACCTCCCCGAGAAGGAGGAGCGGGTGCTCTACGAGATGCTGTCCTGGCGGCCCTCGGGGGTGATCATCGCCGGGCTCGAGCATTCCGAGGCCAGCCGCGCCATGCTCAAGGCCGCCGGCATCCCGGTGGTCGAGATCATGGACACCGACGGCACCCCGGTCGACACCGCGGTCGGCATCTCGCACCGCCGCGCCGGACGCGAGATGGCCCGCGCCATCCTCAAGGCGGGCTACGAGCAGATCGGCTTCATGGGCACCAAGATGCCGCTCGACCACCGCGCCCGGAAGCGCTTCGAGGGATTCACCGAGGAGCTGGCCAAGCAGGGCCGCGAGGTCGCCGACCAGGAATTCTATTCCGGCGGCTCGGCGCTGGCCAAGGGCCGCGAGCTCACCCAGATGCTGCTGGAGCGCACGCCGAAACTCGATTTCCTCTACTATTCCAACGACATGATCGGGGCCGGCGGGCTTCTGTGGCTGCTCGACCAGGGCTGGGACGTGCCCGGCCGGATCGGGCTTGCGGGGTTCAACGGGGTGGAGCTTCTGGACGGGCTGCCGCGGCGGCTCGCCACCATGGATGCCTGCCGGGCCGAGATCGGCCGCAAGGCCGCCGAGATCGTCGCCGCCCGCGTCGCCGATCCCGAGGCGGCCTGCGACAAGATCGTCGAGCTCAGCCCGACCATCGCCTACGGCCAGACCCTGAAGCGCCGCTAGGATGACGCGGCCCGCGCCGGCGGCGGCCCGCCGCCCGGGGCGGCGCGGGGGAACAATGCCGGAACGTGGCTTTATCTCCGGCCGCCCGCCCTGTATCAAGGCGCCATGAGCGGATTTGACGACGAGATGGACGCGTTCGAGGGGGCCTCGCTGTCGGCGCGGGCGATGGCGGCGCGGCCCGCGCCCTACCTCGATGCGCTGAACCCGGCGCAGCGGCGGGCGGTCGAGACCCTGGACGGCCCGGTGCTGATGCTGGCCGGCGCCGGCACCGGCAAGACCAAGGCGCTGACCGCGCGAATCGTCCACCTGATGAGTACCGGCCGGGCCCGGCCGAACGAGATCCTCGCCGTCACCTTCACCAACAAGGCGGCGCGCGAGATGAAGCTGCGGGTCGGGCGCATGCTGGGCGAGACCGTCGAGGGCATGCCCTGGCTCGGCACCTTCCACGCCATCTGCGTCAAGCTGCTGCGCCGCCATGCCGAGCTGGCCGGGCTGAAGTCGAACTTCACCATCCTCGACATGGACGACCAGCTGCGGCTCCTAAAGCAGCTGATCGCCGCCGCCGGCATCGACGAGAAGCGCTGGCCGGCGCGCCAGCTCGCCTCGGTGATCGACGGCTGGAAGAACCGCGCCGTCACCCCCGACAAGGTGCCGGCGGCCGATGCCGGGGCCTACAACCACCAGGGCCCGCGGCTCTATGCCGAGTACCAGGCGCGGCTGCGCGAGCTCAATGCCTGCGATTTCGGCGACCTGCTGCTGCACATGGTGACGATCTTCCAGCGCCATGACGACGTGCTCGAGCTCTATCGGCGCCGCTTCCGCTACATCCTGGTCGACGAGTACCAGGACACCAACGTGGCGCAGTATCTCTGGCTGCGGCTCCTGGCGGGCGGCCACCGCAACATCTGCTGCGTCGGCGACGACGACCAGTCGATCTACGGCTGGCGCGGCGCCGAGGTCGGCAACATCCTGCGCTTCGAGACCGATTTTCCGGGCGCCGAGGTGGTGCGGCTGGAGCAGAACTACCGCTCCACCCCGCATATCCTGGCCGCCGCCTCGGGGGTCATCGCCGGCAATCAGGGGCGGCTGGGCAAGACGCTTTGGACCGAGGCCGAGAGCGGCGAGAAGGTGCGCCTGATCGGCCATTGGGACGGTGAGGAGGAGGCGCGCTGGGTCGGCGAGGAGATCGAGGCGATGCAGGGCGGCACCCGCGGCATGCGGCCCTACAGCCTCGACGACATGGCGATCCTGGTGCGCGCGGCGCACCAGATGCGCGCCTTCGAGGACCGTTTCCTGACCATCGGACTGCCCTACCGGGTGATCGGCGGGCCGCGCTTCTACGAGCGCATGGAGATCCGCGACGCCATGGCCTATTTCCGCCTGGTGGTCAGCCCCGAGGACGACCTGGCCTTCGAGCGCGTCGTCAACACGCCGAAGCGCGGCCTGGGCGACAAGGCGCAGCAGACCCTCCAGCGCGCCGCGCGCGAGCACGGGGTGCCGCTGGTCGAGGGCGCCCGGATCGCCGTCTCGGAAGGGCTGATCAAGGGCAAGGGCGGCGCGGCGCTGAAGACGCTGGTCGAGGATCTGGCGCGCTGGGGACGGATGACCGGCGATGCCGATCTCAGCCATGTCGAGCTGGCGCAGATCGTGCTGGACGAATCGGGCTACACGGCGATGTGGCAGAACGACAAGACGCCGGAGGCGCCGGGGCGGCTCGAGAACCTCAAGGAGCTGGTCAAGGCGCTGGAGGGGTTCGAGAACCTGCCGGGCTTCCTCGAGCATGTCAGCCTGGTGATGGACAACGAGAGCGACGATGGCGGCGCCAAGGTGTCGATCATGACGCTGCACGCCGCCAAGGGGCTGGAATTTCCCGCGGTGTTCCTGCCGGGCTGGGAGGACGGGCTGTTCCCGTCGCAGCGCTCGATGGACGAGAGCGGCCTCAAGGGGCTCGAGGAGGAGCGCCGGCTGGCCTATGTCGGCATCACCCGGGCCGAGGAGGTCTGCACGATCTCCTTTGCCGGCAACCGCCGGGTCTTCGGGCAATGGCAGAGCCAGCTGCCCTCGCGCTTCATCGACGAGTTGCCCGAGGCGCATGTCGAGGTGCTGACGCCGCCCGGGCTCTATGGCGGCGGCTACGGCGCCGCCGGCATGGCCGCGTCGGCCTCGCCGGAGATCATGGCGCGCCAGCAGAGCGACCTGCACGACCGCGCGGCGCGCGCCGACGTCTACAATTCGCCGGGCTGGAAGCGGCTGCAGGCGCGGGCCGGGGAACGCCCGCTGAGCCAGCCGCGCGAGAGCCGCGCCCAGGTCATCGATCTCGAGGCGGTGGCGGCCTATGTCATCGGCGAGCGGGTGTTCCACCAGAAGTTCGGCTACGGCGCGGTGACCGGCATCGAGGGCGACAAGGTCGAGGTCGATTTCGAGAAGGCCGGGCCGAAGAAGGTGGTGGCGCGCTTCATCTGCGCCGCCGACGACGTGCCGTTCTGACCGGGCCGACGGGGCGGGGCCGCGGCCCGGCGCTCCCGATCCGGCCGGCCTGATCCGGCGGGGCGCCGGCCCGGGCGGGCCGGCGCGCAGCATGTCTCGGCGCCGGCCTGCGGCCTCTGCCTCGGGCCGCGCGGCCCCGCGCCTCGGGTCCTGTGGTGGGGAACCCGTCGCCCCGGGCGGCGGGGCGGGGCGATCGGCGCCCGCCCAGCCGCCGCCGCGCCCCTTGACCACGCGTCGCTTTGGCCTTACCGGGCGGCATCGTGGTGCTTTGTTGCCGGATTGCGGGCCACGTAAAACATTCCGCTAAAGAGGTCGGACGGAAGAGCCCCTTTCGCTTGGCCCCCGGCGGTCCCGCGGACGGGGCTTTTTGCATGGGGCGACGCGGGCCGGACGGCCCCTGGAGGCGAGACATGGCGGAACTGGGCAAGCGCACGAAACTGGTCCATGGCGGCAGCAAGCGGTCGCAATGGGGCGAGCTCAGCGAGGCGATCTTCTTGACCCAGGGCTTCGCCTATGACAGCGCCGCGCAGGCCGAGGCGCGGTTCGTCGAGGCCGGCCCCGACGAGTACATCTATGCCCGCTACGGCAACCCCACGGTGCGCATGTTCGAGGAGCGCATCGCGCTTCTCGAGGGCGCCGAGGACGCCTTCGCCACCGCCTCGGGCATGGCGGCGGTGAACGGCGCGCTGGTCTCGATGCTGAAGGCCGGCGACCACGTGGTGGCGGCGCGGGCGCTGTTCGGCTCCTGCCTCTACATCCTCGAGGAGATCCTGCCGCGATTCGGCGTCGAGGTGACGCTGGTCGACGGCGCCGATCTGGGCGCCTGGGAGGCGGCGATCCGCGACGACACCCGGGCGGTGTTCTTCGAATCGATGGCCAATCCGACGCTGGAGCTGGTCGACATCCGGGGCGTGGCGCGGCTGGCCCATGCCAAGGGGGCGCTGGTGGTGGTCGACAACGTCTTCTCGACCCCGGTCTATTCCCGCGCCGTGGACGACGGCGCCGACGTCATCGTCTATTCCGCCACCAAGCATATCGACGGCCAGGGCCGGACGCTGGGCGGGGTGATCCTCGGCAGCCGGGACTTCATCCGCAAGACCGTCGAGCCCTACATGAAGCATACCGGCGGCTCGATGAGCCCGTTCACCGCCTGGGTGCTGCTGAAGGGGATGGAGACGCTCGACCTCCGGGTGCGCGCCCAGACCGCCACGGCGGGGCTTCTGGCGGAGCGCCTGGCGGGGCACGAGAAGCTCGCCTCGGTGGTCTATCCCGGCCGCGACGACCACCCGCAGCACGCCCTCGTCATGCAGCAGATGGGGGCCGGCGGCACCATGCTGGCCTTCGACATCGCCGGCGGCAAGGCGGCGGCGTTCCGGTTCATGGACGCGCTCGAGATCGTGCTGATCTCCAACAATCTGGGCGATGCCAAGTCGATCGCCACCCATCCCGCCACCACCACGCATTCGCGGCTGAGCCCCGAGAGCCGCGCCGCGCTGGGCATCGGCGACGGGCTGATCCGGCTCTCCGTCGGGCTCGAGGATCCCGAGGACCTGGCGGCCGACCTTCTCGCCGCGCTCGCGGCGGTGTGACCGGACGCCGCGCATCCTAATCGACTTATCCGGATGTGGCAGTTGGCATACGTGGCGAACTGCATATGTTAGGGGCGCACTTCGCGGAGGGGTTCGAGATGAACGTCCACATTCCCGAGATCGACCGGCAGCCGAGCGAGGCCGAGGCGCGCGCCGCGCTGGCGGTGCTGCGCAACTGGGCCGGGACGGCGCAGGATGCCGAGATCGCGGCGCTCGACCCGGCCGTGGCGGGGCTCCTGCCCGGGGCCGGAAGCGGCGCCGGCGCGGCCTATCCGGTGCTGAGCCGGGCCTACGATTCGGATTTCCTGGTCGATGCGCCCTACCGCGCCACCCTGCCGGATCTGCAGAACGGCCCGGCCTCGCTGATCCGCGGCGCCCGGCGGCGCATCCAGCATGTGGGCATCTCGAATTTCCGCCTGCCGATCCGCTACCGCTCGCGCGATGCCGGCGACGTGACGCTCGAGACCTCGGTGACCGGGACGGTGAGCCTCGAGGCGGACAAGAAGGGCATCAACATGTCCCGGATCATCCGCTCCTTCTACCGCCATGCCGAGAAGAGCTTCAGCTTCGAGACGATCGAGGCGGCGCTCGACGATTACAAGAGCGACCTCGAGGCCTTCGACGCGCGCATCGTGATGCGGCTGCGCTTCCCGGTGGCGGTCGACAGCCTGCGCTCGGGGCTGAGCGGCTACCAGTATTACGACATCGCGCTGGAACTGGTCGACGTGGCCGGCACCCGCCGCAAGGTCATGCATCTCGACTACGTC
Source organism: Roseivivax sp. CAU 1761 (assembly GCF_054482755.1). Classification (NCBI taxonomy): domain Bacteria; kingdom Pseudomonadati; phylum Pseudomonadota; class Alphaproteobacteria; order Rhodobacterales; family Roseobacteraceae; genus Roseivivax; species Roseivivax sp. CAU 1761. Next base: position 95,431 of record NZ_JBTLRM010000003.1, on the reverse strand, counting down.
TATTCCTCGACCTGCCCGTGCTCGCTGGAACTCTCCGAACATGCGCGGCGCGAACGCGGCGTGCTGGCGACGCCGCATTCGCAGCGCTCGGTGGCGCGGGTCTCGGTGGAGCTCGACGAGGCCGGCGGCTGTCTGTGGTTCGAGGATCTGATCGGGCTCTGCCGGGCGGCGGTGCCGACCGAGACCCAGGTGATGGTCAAGCGCGAGGACGAACAGGCCTTCGCCGAGCTCAACGCGGCGCATCCGATCTTCGTCGAGGACGCCGCCCGCCTCTTCGCCGAGGCGCTCGAGGGCGATGCCCGGATCGGCGATTACCGCGTGGTGGCGAGCCACCAGGAAAGCCTGCATTCGCACGACGCCGTCTCGGTGCTGACCCGCGGTGCGCTGTTCGAGGCCGACAGCCTCGACCCGCAGCTCTTCGCCACGCTGATCCACCGGGGCTGAGCCGCCCGCCCCGGCGGGCGCCGCCCGGGAGCGGTCGACCCGCGCGCCGGCCCGAATCGGGCCGCGCGGCCGGGCCTGCCGGTGCGGTGTGCGGCGGGCCGCCGCTTGACTATGCCGCGTCGGCGCGCCAACGCTCGCCGGCATGTTCGATCTGCGCCCCGTCGCCTATGTCATCGGCCTTCTCGTGGCCTGCCTGGGGCTCACCATGCTCCTGCCGATGCTCGTCGACATCGCCGAGGGGCGCGGCGAATGGACGGTCTTCGCCGAGAGCGCGATCATCACCCTGCTGGCCGGCGGCCTGATCTCGCTGGCCACCGCCAACGCGGTGCGCGAGCGCATGACGCTGCAGCAGACCTTCCTGCTCACCACCTCGGTCTGGGTGGTGCTGCCGTTCTTCGGCGCCATCCCCTTCGTGCTCGGCGCCACCGAGGCGCGCGCGGTCGACGCCTATTTCGAGGCCATGTCGGGCCTGACCACCACCGGCTCCACGGTCTTCACCGGGCTCGACGCGCTGCCCAAGGGCATCCTGCTCTGGCGCGGTCTGCTGCAATGGCTGGGCGGCATCGGCATCATCGTCGTGGCCATGGTCTTCCTGCCGGAGCTGCGGGTCGGCGGCATGCAGATCTTCCGCACCGAGGCCTTCGACACGATGGGCAAGATCCTGCCCCGAGCGACGCAGATCTCGGCCCAGATCTCCACCATCTACATCTCCCTCACGCTGGTCTGCGCGATCGCCTACATCGCCACCGGGATGGATGCCTTCGACGCCTCGGTGCACGCGCTGACCACCATCTCGACCGGCGGCTTCTCGAGCTACGACGCCTCGTTCGGCATGTTCTCGGGACCGGCGGAATACGTGGCCTCGGTCTTCATGATCCTCGCCGCGCTGCCCTTCGTGCGCTACGTGCAGCTCGTCAACGGCAACCAGCGGGCATTGTTCGCCGACAGCCAGGTGCGGGTCTTCCTGCTGATCATCGCGGTGCTGGTGGCGGTCGCCGTGGCGATCCTCGTCACCGTCTTCCCGCACCAGCCCGAGCAGGCGGTGCGCGAGGCGCTGTTCAACATCACCTCGATCATCACCGGCACCGGCTATGCCAGCGTCGATTACATGGGCTGGGGGCCGGTCCTGGTGGCGATGTTCTTCTTCATCGGCCTGATCGGCGGCTGCGCCGGCTCCACCGCCTGCTCGGTCAAGGTCTTCCGCTACCAGATCCTCTTTGCCTCGATCCGCACCCAGCTGCGCCGCATCCGCGCCCCGCACGGCATCTTCACGCCGCGCTATGACGGGCGGCCGATCGATCACGACGTGCTGTCCTCGGTGATGTCGTTCTTCATGTTCTTCGTGCTCACGCTCGGGCTCTTCGCGGTGGCGCTGGGCATGACCGGGCTGGATTTCATCACCGCGGTGTCGGGCGCCGCTTCGGCGCTCGGCAATATCGGGCCCGGGCTCGGCCCGGAGATCGGCCCGGCGGGCAATTTCAAGTTTCTCAACGACACCGCGAAATGGCTGCTGATCCTGGCCATGCTGATGGGACGGCTGGAGCTGATGGCGGTGCTGGTGCTGTTCACCGTCCGGTTCTGGCGCGACTGAACCGGCCGCTTGTGGCATTTCCGCGCCGCGCCGCGGCGCGCGGGCGGCGGCGCCCTTGCACGCGGCGCGGATTGGCCGCTTTTTAGGCCGAGATGTCCGAGCCCGCCGCATTCCAGATCCACCGCGCCGACGAGACGGGCGGCCTCACCCTGCGGCTCGCGGGGCGGCTCACCGTGGCCGAGCTGGCCCGGGCCGAGGCGGCGCTGGCGGCCGCGGGCGCGGGGCAGGCAGCGGCGCTCGATCTCGCCGGGCTGGAGCGGCTCGACACGGCGGGGGCCTGGGCGCTGCTGCGGCTCGCCGAGCCGCCGGCCGGAGCCGGGACCGGGCCGGCCCTGACCGGGGCCGCGCCGGGCATGGCACAGCTGCTCGAGACGGTGCGGCGGGCCCGTCCGGTCGCCGCGGCGGATGCCGGCGCCGGGCCGCCGCGGCGCGCCCGCGGGACCGCTTGGATGGCGGCCTTTTGGGGTTTGATCGCCGCCGCCGGGCGCTTCGGCGCGGAGCTCCTGGCGATGCTCGGCCTCATCCTCGCGCGGCTCGCCCGGGCGCTGGTCCGCCCGCGCGAGTTCCGCCTGACCGCGCTGGTCCATCACTGCGAGGCAGTGGGTCTGCAGGCGGTGCCGATCGTCGCGCTGCTGGCCTTCCTGATCGGCGTGGTGCTGGCCTTCCAGGGCGCCACGCAGCTGCGCCAGTTCGGCGCCGAGGTCTTCGTCGTCGACCTGATCGCGGTGTCGATCCTGCGTGAGCTCGGCGTGCTGCTGACCTCGATCATCGTCGCCGGGCGCACCGCCTCGGCCTATTGCGCGGCGATCGGGTCGATGAAGATGCGCGAGGAGATCGATGCCATGCGCACGCTGGGGCTGGACCCCGCGGCGCTGCTCTTCGTGCCGCGGGTGCTGGCGCTGCTGGTGACGCTGCCGATCCTGGCGCTGATCGCCAACCTGGCGGGGCTCCTGGGCGGCGGGCTGATGTCCTGGCTGGAGCTCGGCATCTCCCCGGCGATGTTTTTGACGCGGCTGCAGGAGGGCACCGATCTCGGCCACCTGATCGCCGGCTTCGCCAAGGCGCCGGTCTTCGCGATCATCATCGGCGTGGTGGGCTGCGATGCCGGCATGCGGGTGCGCGGCAATGCCGAGAGCCTCGGCCGGCAGACCTCAGCCGCGGTGGTGACGGCGATCTTCGCGGTGATCGTCGCCGACGCGCTGTTCTCGATCTTCTTCGCCGAGCTGGGGATCTGATGGCGCGCGAGGCGGTGATCCAGGTGCGCGGGCTGCACACCCAGTTCGGCGACCAGGTCGTGCATCACGACCTCGACCTCGACGTCTATCGCGGCGAGATCCTCGGCGTGGTGGGCGGCTCGGGCACCGGCAAGTCGGTGCTGCTGCGCACCATCTGCGCGCTCAACCGCCCCCAGGCCGGGCGCATCGAGGTGCTGGGCGCCGAGGTCACCGGCGACGGCGTCGCGGCACGCGCCGCGCTCGAGGGCCGGGTCGGGGTGATGTTCCAGGACGGCGCGCTGTTCTCCTCGCTCACCGTGCGCGAGAATGTCGAGGTGCCGCTCCGCCGCGTGCGCGACCTTTCCCCGGCCATCCGCGCGGCGCTGGCCGATCTGAAGATCGCGCTCGCCGGCCTGCCGCCATCGGCCGGCGACAAGTATCCCGCGGAGCTCTCGGGCGGCATGCGCAAGCGCGCCGGGCTCGCCCGGGCGCTGGCGCTCGACCCCGAAGTGCTGCTGCTCGACGAGCCCACCGCCGGGCTCGACCCGATCGGCGCGGCCGATTTCGACCGGCTCATTCATGGACTTGGCCGGGCGCTGGGGCTAACCGTGTTCCTGGTCACGCACGACCTCGACACGCTGCATGCGGTCTGCGACAGGATCGCCGTGCTGGCCGATCGCCACGTGCTGGTCACCGGCACCATGCAGGAGATGCTTTCGGTGGATCACCCCTGGGTGCACGATTATTTCCACGGCCCCCGTGCGCGCGCGGCGCAGGCCGCGCCCGGGCAGGGCTGAGCCGTGGAGACGCGGGCGAACCACGTTCTGATCGGCGCCTTCGCGCTTGCCGGGCTGCTCGGCATCCTGGGGCTGTTCCTGTGGTTCGCGCGGGTCGAGCTGGACCGCCAGTTCGCCTATTACGACATCCGCTTCGACAGCGTCTCGGGGCTTTCCAACGCCTCGGACGTGCGCTTTGCCGGGCTGCCGGTCGGGCAGGTGGCCGAGGTCCGGCTGGCGCCCGAACGCGACGGCACGGTGCTGGTGCGCGTCGAGGTCGACGCCGCGACCCCGGTGCGGGTCGGCAGCGAGGCCACGATCGAGGCCCAGGGCGTGACCGGGGTCTCCTATGTCGGCATCTCGGCGGGCGATCCCGGTGCGCCGCTGCTGGCCGAGGTCGCGGCCGAGCCGGTGCCGGAGATCCCCTCCGGCCGCTCGGTGCTGCAGGCCTTGTCCGAGGATGCGCCGACGCTGCTCGCGGAGACGCTCGACACGGTGCGCGGCATCAACCAGATCGTGACGCCCGAGAACCGCGACCGCATCGGCACCATCCTGCGCAACGTCGAGGCGGCTTCGGGCGACTTCTCGGCGGTGCTGTCGGATTTCTCGGCGATCACCGACGAGGTGTCGAGCTTCGCGCGCCAGATCGACCGCTTCAACACCACGCTGGAAAGCCTGACCGAGGATTTCTCGGTCGCGCTGGTGCGCGCCGACGAGGCGCTGGTGGCGATCCGCGACCTGGCCGAGGACGGGCAGGGGCTGGTCCGGCGCAGCGGCCGCACGCTCGACCTGACCGACACCGCGATGGCCAGCGCCGGGCGCTATCTCGAGGAGGATCTGCCGGCGCTGACCTCGGACATGCAGCGCAGCGTCGCGCGGCTGTCGCGCGAGATGACGACGCTGACGCGGCAGGCCGAGGGCGTGCTCGACACCTTCGACGGCGCCGGGGCGGCGGCGCTGGCGCGCTTCGAGGAGGCCGAGCCGGTGATCGCCGAGACCCTGGCGCTGATCGACGACATCGACCGGATGACCGCGGTGGTGCAGGATGCGGCGGAGGATTTCGACTTCCTGGTCGAGGGCGAGGGCACGGCGCTGGTGGTCGAGACCCGGGCGGTGATGCAGGACGCCGCGGTGGCGCTGGCCGCAATCGCCGAGGTCGCCGAGGAGGACCTGCCGGCGATCATCGCCGATATCCGCGCGGTGACCGAGATGGCCAGCCGGACCATGGAAGAGGTCTCGCGCGACGTGACCGAGGCCACCGCCGGGCTGGCCGGGCTGACCGAGCGCGCCGGCGGGGCGATCGACGATCTGAGCGGCCGCGCCGGGCGCGCGGTCGATGACCTGAACGCCCGGATCGGCCAGGCGGTGGACGCGGTCACGGGCCAGGTCACCGCCTCGGTGGCGGCGGTGGAGGCCGATCTCGACGCCTCGCTCGGCCGGCTCACTGGCAGCGCCGAGGGCGCGGTGGCGGAGCTCCAGGGCGAGGTCGAGACCATGCTGCGGGTCGCCACCGGCACCTTCGCCAACGCCAATTTCACCCTCGCCGCGATCAATTCGGCGCTGGCCACCGGCGAGCGGACGCTTGAGGCGGCGGAGACCGTCTTCGACAAGGCCGGTCCGGTGCTCGACGGGGCGGCGCGCGCCGTCGAGGGGGCCGACCGGGTGATCAACGAGGATGTCGCGGCGATCACCGGCGACCTCCGCGCGGCTTTGGGCAATCTCGACGCCGCGCTGGCGCAGGTCTCCGACGACCTGCCGGCGGTGACCGGCGATCTGCGCGCCGCGGCGCGCGAGGCCGGGGCGCTGTTCGGCGACCTGCGTGGACTGGTGGCCGAGACCGGCGGACCGCTCGGCGCCTTCGCCTCCGGCGGGCTGCCGCAATTCACCGCCCTGGCCGCCGAGGCGCGCGACCTGATCGCCAATCTCGAGAAGCTGACCCAGCGCATCGCCCGCGATCCGGCGCGCTTCCTGCTCGGCAACGATCCCCCGGCCTTCAGACGATGAGGTTCTCCATGCTGCGCTCCGCCCTCCGCCTCACCGCCGGCCTCGCCGCCGCGGCGCTGCTCTCGGCCTGTTCGGCGCTGTCGGCGCTGGAGGGCGCGGCGACGCCGCTCGACGTCTACGAGCTGCGCGCCCCGGCGGAGCTGCCCACCGCGCCGCGGCGCAACCTGCAGGTCACGGTGGAGCTGCCCACCACCACCGGGGCGCTGGAGACCGACCGGGTGATGGTCCGCCCGGGGCCCCTGGCGGCGCAGTATCTCGACGATGCGCGCTGGAGCGAGGACGTACCGATCATGGTGCAATCGCTGATGCTGCGCAGCCTGCAGCGCACCGGCGCCTTCGCCTATGTCGGCCGCACGCCGCTCGGCGTGGCGGGCGACGTGGCGCTGGTCACCGACGTGCTGGATTTCCAGGCCGAGAGCCGGGGCGAGGCGGCGGAGGTGCGGCTGGCGCTGCGCGTCGAGGCGGTGCGCGAGGCCGACGTGGCGATCCTCGGCAGCCGCCTGTTCCAGGCCACCGCGCCGGCGCGCGGCACCTCCACGCCGGAGCTGATGGCGGCCTTCGACGCGGCGGCGCAGCGTCTCCTGGGCGAGATCGCCGGCTGGGCGGTGACGGTGCTGCGCTGAGGCGCTCTGCGCCATCCGCTTGAAACCTCAGGCAATTGCCGTTCCGAAAGCGGGCAAACCCGTCGCTTGATCGGTTTCCCTGTGCCGTCTACGCTCTAGCTACAGGCGCGGGGGCAACGACCCCCAGGATGGTCCGCGATGCGACCGACCCGACGGGAGCCCCGAGCGATCGCCGGGCGTGCCAGTGGCGCGCCGGCGGGTTGCGGATCCCGGCATTGCGCCCGCTTGCGGGGCAGGGTCGGCCCGGGCGGGCCGGGACAACCTGATCTGGGAGACATCGATGTATCATTACCGAACGGCAGCTTTGATTGCGGGGCTGATGGCCGGCACATCCGCTGCGGCGCAGGACTTCATCACCATCGGGACCGGCGGCCAGACCGGCGTCTATTACGTGGTGGGCCAGTCCATCTGCCGTCTCGTCAACCGGGGCACCGAAGAGCACAACCTGCAATGCACCGCGCCCTCGACCGGCGGCTCGGTGGCCAACATCAACGCCATCAAGTCGGGCGACCAGACCATGGGCGTGGCCCAGTCCGACCAGCAATATTACGGCTTCAACGGCGAACAGAGCTTCGACGAACCCTTCGAGAAGCTGCGCGCGGTGTTCTCGGTGCATCCCGAGCCCTTCACCGTGGTGGCGCGCGCCGACAGCGGCATCGAGACCTTCGACGATCTCAAGGGCAAGCGCGTCAACATCGGCAACCCGGGCTCCGGCCAGCGCGCCACCATGGACGTGGTGATGGAAGCCGCCGGCATGTCGCCGTCGGACTTCTCGCTCGCCTCCGAGCTCAAGGCGACCGAGCAGGCGCAGGCGCTTTGCGACAACAAGATCGACGCCTTCGTCTATCAGGTCGGCCATCCCAACGGTTCGATCCAGGAGGCGTTCTCGTCCTGCGAGGCGACCTTCGTCGACGTCGAGGGCGACTACATCGACCAGCTGATCGCCGACAACGACTTCTATGCCGAGGCGACGATCCCGTCGGCGCTCTACGAGGGCGTCGAGGACGACACCGCGACCTTCGGCGTGCGCGCCACCTTCGTGACCTCCGAGGACGTGCCCGAGGACACCGTCTACCAGGTCGTGAAGGCGGTGTTCGACAATTTCGACCGCTTCAAGCGGCTGCACCCGGCCTTCGGCAACCTGAGCCCGGAAGAGATGGTCTCGGCCGGTCTCTCGGCGCCGCTCCATGCCGGCGCCGAGAAGTACTACCAGGAGCAGGGCTGGCTCGACGGCGGCTCCTGATCCTCGCGACGATCCGGCGGCCCCGCAGCGCGCGGGGCCGCCGCTTTGCATCCTTTTGATCAATCACATAAGCGGTCCCGCACCGGATGGGACGACAGGTGGGGTTTAGGGCGATGAGCGACGACAAGGACCAGTTCCAGGCCGCGGCGGTCGAGCAGGGGGCCACGCACAAGCCCGGTCTCAGCCAGCAGGAACTGGACGAACTCGTCGCCTCGACCGATGCCGGCGGGCGTTCGCCGCGCGGCTGGGTCGGCATCCTGATCATGCTGGTGGCGCTGGGCTGGTCGCTCTACCAGCTCTGGATCGCCTCGCCGATCCCCTTCATGCTGGGCTTCGGGGTGTTCAACGACACCGAGGCGCGGGCCTTCCACTTGGCCTTCGCGCTGTTCTTGGGCTTCATGGCCTTTCCCGCCGCCCGCACGCCGGTGCAGCTGGGGCTCGGCGTCGCGGTGCCGGCCATCCTGACGGCGCTGTTCTGGCTCGGCGCCGCGCCCGAGGACCGCTGGTGGATTCCCATCGTCGGCGTGGTGATGATCGCCTGCGTGCTGCTGGGCTCGCCCAAGGACCGTGTGCCGCCCTGGGAATGGCTGCTGGCCGGCGCCGGCGCGGTCTCGGCGCTCTACATCTATTTCGCCTATGAGGGCATCGCCGGGCGTGTCGGCGCGCCGATCCGGCAGGATCTGGTGATCGGGGTGATCGGCCTGATGGTGCTGCTGGAGGCGACCCGCCGCTCGCTCGGCCCGGCGCTGATGATCGTCGCCACGGTGTTCCTCAGCTACACCTTCCTCGGCCCCTACATGCCGCAGCTCATCGCCCACAGCTACAAGTCGCTGGGCGTGGTCATCAACCACCAGTGGATCACCACCGAGGGCGTCTTCGGCATCGCGCTGGGAGTCTCGACCTCCTTCGTCTTCCTCTTCGTGCTGTTCGGCTCTCTCCTCGATAAGGCCGGGGCGGGCAATTACTTCATCCAGGTCGCCTTCTCGCTGATGGGCCACCTGAAGGGCGGCCCGGCCAAGGCGGCGGTGGTGTCCTCGGCGATGACCGGCCTGATCTCGGGCTCATCGATCGCCAACGTGGTGACCACCGGCACCTTCACCATCCCGCTGATGAAGAAGGTCGGCTTCAATTCCGAGAAGGCCGGCGCGGTCGAGGTGGCCTCCTCGGTCAACGGCCAGATCATGCCGCCGGTGATGGGCGCCGCGGCCTTCCTGATGGTCGAATATGTCGGCATTCCCTATTTCGACGTGGTCAAACACGCCTTCCTGCCAGCGGTGATCTCCTACATCGCGCTGGTCTACATCGTGCATCTGGAAGCGATGAAGCAGGGCATGGAGGGGCTGCCGCGGGCTTATACGCCGAAGCCCATCGTGCAGCGGCTGATCGGCATCGCCTTCATCGTCGCGGGCATCTGCGCGCTGTCGTTCGCGGTCTATTACGGCATGGGCTGGATCCGCACCGTGTTCCCCGACACCGCCGGCTGGATCCTCTTCGTGCTGCTGACCGCGGTCTATGTCGGCCTCGTCTACATCGCCTCGAAGGAGGAGATCCCGAAGCTCGACACCGAGGGCGAGGGGCCGCAGGTCCTGCCGCTGCCGGGGCCGACGGTGCGCTCGGGGCTGCATTTCATCCTGCCGGTGGTGGTGCTGGTCTGGGCGCTGATGGTCGACCGGCTGTCGCCCGGCCTCTCGGCCTTCTGGGCGGCGGCCTACATGATCTTCATCCTGATCACCCAGCGGCCCCTCCTGGCGCTGTTCCGCGGCGGGCGCGGCACCCATGGCTATCGCGGCGAGACGCTGCGCGGCTTCACCGACCTGCTCGACGGGCTGGTGACCGGCGCGCGCAACATGATCGGCATCGGCATTGCCACCGCGACCGCCGGCATCATCGTCGGCGCGGTGAGCCAGACCGGCGTCGGCTCGGCGCTGGCCGACGTGGTCGAGGTGCTGTCGGGCGGCAACATCCTCGCCATCCTGTTCCTGACCGCGATCCTGTCGCTGATCCTCGGCATGGGCCTGCCCACCACGGCCAACTACATTGTCGTCTCGGCGCTCTTGGCCCCGGTGATCGTCACGCTGGGCCAGCAGAACGGGCTGATCGTGCCGCTGATCGCGGTGCATCTCTTCGTCTTCTACTTCGGTATCATGGCCGACGTGACGCCGCCGGTGGGGCTCGCCTCCTTCGCCGCCGCGGCGGTGTCGGGGGGCGACCCGATCAAGACCGGCGCGGTGGCCTTCTTCTACTCCCTGCGGACCGCGGCGCTGCCCTTCCTGTTCATCTTCAACACCCAGCTCCTGCTGATCGACGTGGGCTGGGTTCAGGGCATCTTCGTCTTCGTCATCGCCACCATCGCGATGCTGCTCTTCGCGGCGGCGACGCAGGGCTGGTTCCTGACCAAGAACCGTATCTACGAAACCGTGCTGCTGCTGCTCATCGCCTTCACACTGTTCCGGCCGGGCTTCTGGATGGACATGGTCTATCCGCCCTACCAGCCGGTGCCCCCGACCGAGATCCAGGCCGCGGCCGAAGGCACCCCGCCGGGCGAGCCGCTGCGCCTGCGGGTGGCGGGCGTGAACGAGATCGGCGAGCCGCTGGAATTCACCGCGCTGCTGCCGCTCGAACCCGGCGCGACCGGCGCCGAACGGCTGGAGGCGGCGGGGCTCCTGTTCCGCGAGGAGGGCGACAGCCTGATCATCGACGACGTGATGTTCGATTCGCCCGCGCAGGAGGCCGGGCTGGACTGGGACCAGGAGGTGCTGCGGGTCATGCAGCCGCAGCCGCAGCCGTCGAAATACTGGATGTTCATCCCGGCGCTCCTGCTGCTCGCGCTGGTGGTCTGGATGCAGCGCGGCCGCGCGCAGAAGGCGGCGCCGGCCGGGGCCGCCCGGCAGCGGGAGGCCTGAGCCATGTTCCACACCATCCTCGTCCCCATCGACCTCGGCTCCGAGGCCTCCTGGCGCCGGGCGCTGCCGCAGGCGGTCGAACTCGCGCGGCTGTCCGGCGGCACGCTGCATCTGATGAGCGTGGTGCCCGATGTCGGCATGCCGCTGGTCGAGGGATACTTCCCGAAGGATTTCGAACGCCAGGCGCTGCAGGCGGCGAAGACCCGGCTCGACGAGCTGGCCCGCCGCGAGGTGTCCGACGAGGTGCGCCACGAGCAGCATATCCGGCTTGGCCATATCTGGCGCAACATCCGCGGCGAGATCGATGCCGTGGGCGCCGATCTGGTGGTGATGGCCAGCCACGACCCCGACACCACCCGCGATTTCCTCATCGGTTCGAACGCCGACCGGGTGGTGCGGCGGGCGCCGTGCTCGGTGCTGGTGGTCCGCGAATAGGGCGAAAGCGGGCGGGAGGTGGCGCGGGAATGTCGATCAATCTGCCCAGATTCGCCGCATTGATGCGCGACCGCTTGTGGCGCCGGGACACGCCGTCCCGGACCCGAGACGAGGCCGCGATGTCCGCCCCAGCCCAGCCCGCCGCTCTGCCGGAGCCCCCCGCCGCCGCGGATCCGCCCGACCGCGGCGCGGCCCGCGGCGTGGCGGCCGCGCCGCCGCCTGCCGGGCTCGAGGGCCTGCGCCTGCATTTCTGCGACAGCCGCGACGGCTTCGCGCAGCTCCGCCCGGGCTGGGAGGCGCTGGCGGCGCGCGATCCCCGGGCGGCGCTGTGGCACGATTGGCGCTGGCTGGAGGCGCCGCTGGCCGCCAATCCCGGGCGCTGGCAGATCGTCTCGGTGCAGGATGCGGCCCGCGGCGGCGCCCCGGTGGCGCTGTTGCCGCTGCGCCGGGAGGCGGTGTGGAACGCCGAGGCCGGGCGGCTGGAGACCGTGCTGGACGGCGCCGGGCGGCTGATCCTGTCGGAGAGCGCGGGCCTGCTTTGCGACCCGGAGCGCGCCGAGGTGGCGCTGCCGGCGCTGGCCCGGGCGCTGACGGCGCAGCGCTGGGCCCGGCTCACCCTGCGCGTGCCGGGGGCCGCGGGGCCGCTCGGCCGCCTCGCCGCGGCGCTGCGCCGGGCCGGCTGCGCGGCGCGGCTGACGACGGGGCCCGGCACGGCCGAGAGCGCGCCGCGCCGCCGCCTGCCCCTGCCGGACCGCTTCGAGACCTGGCTCGAGACCGGCCCCGAGGCCGAGACCCGGGCGCGGCTGCGGCGCCTGCTGCGCCGTCTCGCCCCGGGCGGGGGCTGGCGCGTCACGCTGACCCGGGCGGAGAGCTTCGAGCGCGATTGCGCCATCCTGCTGGCGCAGCGGCGTGCCGAGATCGCCGCGGCGCGCGGCGAGGCGACGGCCGCGGCCTTCGAGAAGGGCCAGCGCGCCCTCCTCGGCAATGCCCTGCGCTGTGACGCCCTGATGCTCTCGGTGCTCTGGGACGGGGCGCGGCCGCTGGGCGCGGTGGCGCATCTCATCGATCTCAGGGCCGGGCGCATCCGCGCCGTGCAGGGCGGCCGTGCCGCGCCCGAGGCCGGGGCTGGTGTCGGCACGCTGCTCCACGCCGATGCCATCCGGCGCGCCATCGCCGACGGCTTCGACAGCTACGATTTCGCCCCGGGCCCGGCCGCGGCGCGGGCCGGGTTCGGCGGGCGCCTGCTGGGCGCCACGGTGCTGGAGGTGGCGCGGCCGGGCGTCGACGCGCTCGACCGGCGGGACGCGGCGGCGGCGCTGCGGCGCGCGCAGACGCTGCTGCAGGACGGCGACGCCGCCGCCGCCGAGACGGCGCTGGCCCAGATCGAGCGGCTGCTGCGCTAGCGCACGGGCCGGGCCACCATGCGCCGGGCCATGTCGATCATCCGGGCGGAAAAGCCCCATTCGTTGTCGTACCAGCCGAAGACCCGGATCTGGCGGGCGTTCTGCATCAGGGTCTCGGGCAGCGCCAGGACGAGGCTTTCGGGGCGCCCGCGCAGGTCGGTGGAGACCGCCGCGTCGGTGACGCAGCCCAGGACCGGCGAGCCTTCGGCCAGCCGGGCGAGCAGGTCGGCAGGGTCGCCCGCGACCGGGCGCTCCAGCGTCAGCACCGCGTCGATCGCCGACACGCTGATCACCGGCACCCGCACCGCGGCGCCGCTGACGCGCCCGGCGAGGTCGGGCAGGATGCGCCCCACCAGCCGGGTCGCGCTGGTGGTGGTCGGCACCATGGAGACGGCGCCGGCGCGGCTGCGGGCCAGATCGCCGCGCGGCGCGTCGACCATGGGCTGGCTGCCGGTATAGCAGTGGATGGTGGTCACGTGGCCATGCGCGATGCCCTGCGCGGCGTGCAGTTCGCGCAGCAGCGGCGCCAGCGCGTTGGTGGTGCAGGAGGCGTTGGAGACGATGCGCGCGGCGCCCAGGCGCTCCTCGTTGGCGCCGAGCACGAGCGTCTCCTCGGCATCGTCGCAGGGCCCCGAGATCAGCACGTTGGCGGCCCCCGCGGCGAGACCGCGCGCGGCCTGCGCACGGGTGGCGATGGTGCCGGTGCATTCCATCACCAGATCGACGCCGGCGAGGTCGAGCGCGCCGAGATCGTTGCGCCGGGTGAGCGGCAGGCGGCGCCCGCCCACCACCAGATGGCCGTCCTCGGCGCTCACCGGTTCGGGGTAGGGGCCGAACACGCTGTCATATTTGAAGAGGTAGGCGCAGGTCTCGGGCGCGGCGATGTCGTTGACCGCCGCAATCTCGATGTCGCCGGTATCGGCCCGGGTCAGGATCTGCCGCAGCACGGTGCGCCCGATCCGCCCGAACCCGTTGATCGCGATGCGCATGTGCCAGATCCCTCCGTCCGTCCCGCCGCCGAGGCTTTGCCGAGACCGGCGGCGGGCGCAAGGGGTCGGGAGGTCGCGGGCGGCCCGGCGCGGGGAGGACGGCCGGGCCGGGGCGGCGTCAGGCCACCGCTTCGAGCTTGCCCTCGGGCGTGACGCCGATGGCGAGGCAGACGTCGCGCGTCAGGTCGGGCTTGTTGAGGGTGTAGAAGTGCAGCTTGTCGACGCCGCCGGCGATCAGCTGCTCGCACATCTCGATGCAGAGCCGTTCGGCCAGCGCCTCGGTCCGGCCCTCGGCCTCGGCCGTCTCGAAGGCCTCGATCACCCAGTCGGGGATCACCGTGCCGCAGCTCTCGGCGAAGCGCCGCGCGCCCTTCCAGTTCTCCACCGGGAAGATGCCGGGCACGATCGGCTTGTCGATGCCGGCCTTGGCGCAGGCGTCGCGGAACCGGAAAAAGGTCTCGGGCTCGAAGAAGAACTGGGTGATCGCCTCGTCGGCTCCGGCCTCGAACTTGCGCTTGAGATAGGCCACGTCGGCCTGCGAGTCGGCGGCCTCGGGATGCTTGTCGGGATAGGCGCCGACGCGGATGGTGAAGTCGAACTCGGATTTCAGCGCCGAGATCAGCTCGCAGGAATTGGCGAAGCCGTTCTCGGTCGGCACGAAGCTGTCCTGGCCCTTCGGCGGGTCGCCGCGAAGCGCGACGATGTCGCGCACGCCAACCTCGTGGAAGCCGCGGGCGATCTCCAGCGTCTCCTCGCGGGTGGCGTCGACGCAGGTCAGGTGCGCCGCGGTGCGCAGGCCGGACTGGCGGTGAATCGCCTTCACGGCGTCGCGGGTCAGTTCGCGGGTGGTGCCGCCGGCGCCGTAGGTGACGGAAACGAAACGGGGCCCGAGGGGCGACAGCCGCTGCACCGTGTCCCAGAGCCGGAAGGAGGCTTCCAGCGATTTCGGCGGGAAGAATTCAAGAGAGATTTCGGGGCGGGTCATGACGACTCCTCGTCTGCTGTTGCCCCGCTTGTGCCAGAGTGGCGGCTGTGAGACAAATTCATATAATTCAAGTCCGACATGAGGCGGATTGCGGTATGCACATCGAGTTTCGCCATCTGCGCACGATCAAGGCCATCCACGAGGCCGGCGGGGTCGCCCGCGCGGCGGAGCAGCTCAACATCACCCAGAGCGCGCTCAGCCATCAGATCAAGGGGCTGGAAGACCAGGCCGGGGTGGAGCTGTTCATCCGCCGCTCGAAGCCGATGCGGCTGTCGCCCGCGGGCATGCGGCTGCTGCGCCTGGCGGAACAGGTGCTGCCGCAGGTCGAGGCGCTGGCGGCGGAATTCGAAGGCCTGCGCAAGGGCTCGTCGGGGCGCATGCACATCGCCATCGAGTGTCATGCCTGCTTCGAATGGCTGTTCCCGGTGCTCGAGCAGTTCCGCAAGTCGTGGCCCGATGTCGATGTCGACATCCGTCCCGGGCTCGCCTTCGACGCGCTGCCGGCTCTGATGAAGGAGGAGGTGGACCTGGTGGTCTCGTCCGACCCCGAGGAGCTCTCCGGGGTGACCTTCAACCCGCTCTTCGACTACAACCCGGTCTTCGTCGCCTCGGCGCAGCACCCGCTGGCGGCCAAGCCCTATGTCGAGGCCGAGGATTTCCGCGGCGAGACGCTCATCACCTACCCGGTGGAGCGCAACCGGCTCGACGTCTTCTCGCAGCTCTTGATGCCGGCCAAGGTCGAGCCGGCGCTGATCCGCCAGGTCGAGCTGACCGCGGTGATCCTGCTGCTCGTCGCCTCCAACCGCGGCGTCGCGGTGCTGCCCGACTGGGTGGTGCGCGATGTCAAGTACAGCTCGGACTACGTCACCCGGCCGTTGACGCGCACCGGCATCACGCGCCGGCTCTATGCCGCCACGCGCGAGCAGGATGTCGGCAAACCCTACCTGTCCGAGCTGCTCCAGATCGCGCGCACGGAAGCCGTGAAGCTGCAGGCGGCGTGAGCCGGACCCGACGGTCTAGAGAGGCTGCAGGTCGGAGGCCATCATGCGTCCGTCGCGGCCCTCGCGCAGCTCGAAGCTGACCTTCTGGTTGTCGGCGAGACCGGTCAGGCCCGAGCGCTCGACCGCCGAGATGTGAACGAAAACGTCCTTGCCGCCGTCTTCGGGGGCAATGAAACCGTAGCCTTTGGTGGTGTTGAACCATTTCACGGTGCCCGTCGGCATGTTCCCGTGTCTCCTTTCCGTCGTCGTGTCGTGAACCCGGAACCTATTCCGGGCCGGTGCGGGCCAATCGTGCCGCGAAAGACGGTTCGGCGGGCGGCGCGCCGCGGGCCGGGCCGGCAGGAACGAAAGTCGCCCTCCGAGAATTGCACGGAGCTTGTAAAAATCAAGCGAAACGAGCGTGCGGTCGCCGCGCGACCGGGCTATCGCAGCTGCATGCCCAAAAGGAGGGACCATGCAGCTTTACGGATTGAAGACCTGCGACACCTGCCGCAAGGCGTTGAAGGCGCTGCCGGAGGCGGAGTTCCGCTGCGTGCGCAGCGACGGCGTGCCCGCCGAGGTGCTGGCCGCGGCGCTTGAGCGCTTCGGCCGGGATCTCGTCAATACGCGCTCGACGACCTGGCGCGGGCTCTCCGAGGCGGAGCGGGCGCAGGACCCGGCCGAGCTGCTGGAGGCGCATCCGGCGCTGATGAAACGGCCGCTGATCGTTGCGGGGGACGAGATGGCGCTGGGCTGGGGCCCGGAGACCCGGGCGCGCTTCGGCGCCTGAGCCCGGGCGCCGGCATCCGGGGGAGGCGGGCCGGGGCGGCGCGGCCGCCCCGCAGCCTCAGCGCAGGTCGGGCGGCGTGGCCTCCGCGGCGAGCCGTTCGGTGATCTCGGCGAGGCCCGCCACCTCGGTCTGCTTTTCGCCGAGACGGCGCACCGTGACCGTGCGCTCCTCGACCTCGCGGTGGCCGACGGCGAGAATCACCGGCACCTTGCCGACCGAATGCTCGCGTACCTTGTAGTTGATCTTCTCGTTGCGCAGGTCGGCCTCGGCGCGGATGCCGGCGCGGGTCAGCTCGGCCACCACCTCGCGGATGTAGTCGTCGGCCTCCGACACGATGGAGGCCACCACCACCTGCCGCGGCGCCAGCCAGAACGGCAGCTTGCCGGAATGCTCCTCGATCAGGATGCCGATGAAGCGCTCGAACGAGCCGAGCACCGCCCGGTGCAGCATGACCGGGCGGTGTTTGGCGCCGTCGGAGCCGATATAGGTGGCGTCGAGCCGCTCGGGCAGGACGAAATCGACCTGCAGCGTGCCGCATTGCCAGTCGCGGCCGATCGCGTCGGTCAGCACGAATTCAAGCTTGGGCCCGTAGAACGCACCCTCGCCGGGATTCAGCTCGAACTCGCAACCCGCGGCAATCGTGGCGCTCTTGAGAGCGGCTTCGGACTTGTCCCAGACGGCATCGCTGCCGGCCCGGGTTTCGGGGCGGTCGGAGAACTTGACCTTGAAGCCTTCGAATCCGAGATCGCGATAGATTCCCGCGAGAAAGTCGATGAACCGACGTGTTTCATCCTCGATCTGATCCTCTCTGCAGAAAATGTGGGCGTCGTCCTGGGTGAAGCCGCGGACCCGCATGATGCCGTGCAGCGCGCCCGAGGGCTCGTATCTGTTGCAGGAGCCGAACTCGGCCATGCGCAGCGGCAGGTCGCGGTAGGATTTCAGGCCCTGGTTGAAGATCTGAACGTGGCACGGGCAGTTCATCGGCTTCAGCGCGTTAACCGCCTTCTCGCGCGCATGTTCCTCGTCGACCTCGACGATGAACATGTTTTCCTGGTATTTCTCCCAGTGGCCCGAGGCCTCCCAGAGCTTGCGGTCGACGACCTGCGGGGTGTTGACCTCGACATAGCCGCCGCGGCGCTGCTGGCGGCGCATGTAATCCTGCAGGCTGGTGTAGATCGACCAGCCGTTGGGATGCCAGAAGACCTGGCCCGGGGCCTCCTCCTGCATGTGGAAGAGGTTCATCTCGCGGCCGAGCCGGCGGTGGTCGCGCTTGGCGGCCTCCTCGAGGAAGGTCAGGTGCGCCTTCAGCGCCTCGCGGTTCTTGAAGCCGACCCCGGTGATCCGCTGCAGCATCGGCCGCGACGTGTCGCCGAACCAGTGCGCCGCCGAGACGCCCATCAGCTTGAAGGCGTCGGCAGGCAGCTGGCCGGTATGCTGCAGATGCGGGCCGCGGCACAGATCCTGCCACTCGCCGTGCCAGTACATGCGGATCGGCGCGTCCTCGGGAATGCGCCCGATCAGGTCGACCTTGTAGGGCTCGCCGGTCTCCTCGTAATGCGCGATGGCGCGGGCACGGTCCCAGATCTCGGTGCGGACCGGGTCGCGGGCGGCGATGATCTCCTTCATCCGCGCCTCGATGCGGCCCAGATCCTCGGGCGTGAAGGGCTCGGCGCGGTCGAAGTCGTAGAACCAGCCGCGCTCGGTGACGGGGCCGATCGTGACCTTGGTGTCGGGCCAGATCTCCTGCACCGCGCGCGCCATGACATGGGCGAAGTCGTGGCGGATCAGCTCCAGCGCCGGGGCCTCGTCCTGCAGGGTGTGGATGGCGATCCGGGCATCCCGCTCGATCGGCCATTGCAGGTCCCAGTGGGCGTCGTCGACGGAGGCCGAGATCGCCTTCTTGGCCAGCGACTTGGAGATCGATTCCGCGACCTCGGCCGGGGTCGTGCCGGCCGGGTAGTCGCGTGCATTGCCATCGGGGAAGGTCAGGGAAATCTGGGCCAAGGCCTTGGCTCCTCGTCGGTTTGGCGCCCACGGAACGCCCGGTTGCGGGTTATGTCGGTCGGGCTATGTGACCGCCGGTAATCGGGGTGTCAAGCCGGCCGGACGGATCACCCGTCCGGGCCGCCGGGAGTGATGGGTATGACGGATGCGAGTGCGAATCGGGTGCAGCGGCTCTATGGTGGCCTGACCGACGATGAGGGCGCCGCCGATGCCCGCGAGGCCCGCAACGGGCTGCGCCACATGGCATCGCTGTCGCTGACCAAGGTGGCCGACGGGCTGCTCTCGCCCAAGCTGGTTCTGGCCTGGCTGATGCAGGCGGCGGGCGCCCCGGCGATGCTGGTGGGCCTGCTGGTGCCGATCCGCGAGGCCGGCGCGCTGCTGCCGCAGATCCTGCTGGCCGGGATGGTCGAGCGGCGGCGCCGGCGGCGCGGCATCTGGGTGGCCGGCGCGCTCGGGCAGGGGGTCGCCGCGGCCGGCATCGCCGTCGCGGCGCTGACGCTCGAGGGCTGGGCCGCGGGTCTGGCGATCTGCGCGCTGCTGGCCGCGCTGGCGGTCTCCCGCGCCGCCTGCTCGGTGAGCTACAAGGATCTCTTGGGCAAGACCGTGGAGAAGACCCGCCGCGGCGCCGTGAAGGGGGTCGCCGCCTCGGCCGCCTCGGCGGCGGTGATCGTCTTCGCCGCCCTGCTCCTGACCGGCTGGCTCGAGGGCGTGGCGCCGCTGGCCGCCGCGGTGGCGCTGGCGGCGGGGCTGTGGCTGGCCGCGGCGGCGCTTTTCGGGACGCTGGAGGAGGCGGCCTCGGAGCCCGCCGAGCGTTCCGCGCTGGACTGGTCGCCGCTGCGCGAGGACGGCAATTTCCGCCGCTTCATCGCCGCCCGGGGGGCGCTGACCGCGACCGCGCTGGCACCGCCCTACCTGGTCCTGCTCGAGGGCCGGGAGGGCGCGTTGCAGACGCTCGGGGCGCTGCTCCTCGCCTCGGCGGCGGCGGGCTTCGTCTCCTCCTATGTCTGGGGGCGGCTGTCGGATACGTCGTCGCGGCGGGTGCTGGCGCTCGCCGGCTTTGCCGGCGCGGTCGCGATGGCGGCGGCGGTCGCGGCGGGGCTCACCGGGCTCGACGCCGCGGTCTGGGTCATCCCGGCGATCCTCTTCGGGCTCCAGATCGCCTATCGCGGCGTGCGGGTCGGTCGCTCGACCTATCTCGTCGACATGGCGCCCGAGGATCAGCGGGCGCGCTACGCGGCGCTCGCCAACACGGCCATCGGGGTTCTGCTGCTCGCGGTCGGCGCCCTGAGCGGCGCGCTGGCCGCGATCGGCCCGCTCTGGGCGCTGGCCGGGCTGGCCGGGCTGTCGGTCTGCGGCGGGGTGCTGGCGCTGGGTCTCGACGAGGTCGAGACGGGCTGAGCGCCGGCCACGCGCGGGCTGGTCCCCGCCGCCGCGACGCGGCATGGTCGCCGCGACAGCGAACGGCAAAGAGGCACGGCATGGTATCCTATCTCGAGACGTCCGACGGGCGGCGGCTGGCCTACGAGGTGACCGAGGGGCGCGGACCGCTCATCGTCTTCCTGCCCGGCTACAAGTCCGACATGGAGGGCACCAAGGCCGTGCACCTGGAGAGCTGGGCGCGCGCCGGGGGACGGGCCTTCCTGCGCTTCGACTATTCCGGCCACGGCAAGTCCTCGGGCGCCTTCGAGGAGGGCACGATCGGACAATGGGCCGCGGATGCCGCCGCGGTGATCGAGGCTACGGCGCGCGGCAAGGTGGTGCTCGTCGGCTCCTCGATGGGGGGCTGGATCGGCTGCCTGCTGACCCGCCGGCTCGGACCCGAGCGCATCGCCGGGTTCGTCGGTATCGCCGCCGCGCCCGACTTCACCGAGGACAGCTTCTGGGCCGGCTTCGACGCCGCGCAGCGCCGCGCCGTGATGGAGGACGGGCAGATCGCGCTGCCCTCGGATTACGGCGAGCCCTACATCGTCACCCGGGCGCTGATCGAGGACGGCCGCGACCATCTGGTGCTGCGCGGGCCGCTGCCGATGCCCTACCCGGTGCGGCTCATGCAGGGCACCGAGGACGAGGCGGTGGCGGGCGACGTGCCGTTGCGGCTGCTGGCGCATATCGACGGCGACGATGCCCGCCTGACGCTGGTGAAGGGGGCCGATCACCGGTTTTCCGAGCCCGACTGCCTGTCGCTGATCGAGGCCGCCGTGGCCGAGATCGCCGATCGGGCCTGAACGCCGTGGTGCTGCGCGCGTTGCTTGGCCTGCTGCTGCTGGCGGCGCTCGCGGCCGCTCTCTGGGCGCTTCTGGGACGCCCCGCGCCGGTCCCCGCGCCGCGCTTCGACGCGGCCCGGCTGGAGGGCGGGGTCGCGGCCTATCTGGAGGCGCGGGAGGCCCGGTTCGACGACATCGTGCCCGGCACCGAGAAGCGGGTCATCTGGGCCGGCGCGCCCGAGGCGCGGGCGCCCTGGGCGGTGGTCTACCTGCACGGCTTCTCCGCCAGTTCCGAGGAGGTGCGGCCGCTTCCGGACCGGGTGGCCGCGGCGCTGGGCGCGAACCTCGTCTTCACCCGGCTGGCGGGCCATGGCCGCGGCGGCGCGGCGATGGCCGAAGCGACGCTCGAGGCCTGGATGGCGGACGTGGCCGAGGCGCTGGCGGTTGGGCGCCGCGTGGGCGAGCGGGTGCTGGTCATGGCGACCTCGACCGGCGCCACCCTGGCCACGCTGGCGGCGGCCGACCCGGCCCTGTCGCGGGACGTCGCCGGGATGGTGCTGCTGTCGCCGAACTACCGGCCGCGGGCCCGGGCGGCGCGGCTTTTGAACTGGCCGCTGGCGCGGCACTGGGTGCCGCTCCTGGCCGGGCGGGAGCGCGGGTTCGCGCCCGTCAACGCCGCCCAGGCGCGCTACTGGACGACGCGCTACCCGGTGGTGGCGACCATCCCGATGGCCGAGGCGGTGGCGGCGGCGAGGCGCCTCGACCCGGGCCGGATGGCGGTGCCGACGCTCTTTCTCGCCGCGCCGGGCGACACCGTGGTGGACCCCGAAGCGGCGCGCGCGATGGCGGCGCGCTGGGGCGGTCCGGCCGAGTTCGTGGAGGTCGAGGTGCCGCCGGGCAATGCCCCGGCGCGACACGTCATCGCCGGCGACATCGTGGCCCCCGACATGACCGCTCCGCTGGCCGAGAGGATCGTCGACTGGACCGGGCGGCTCGGCGCCGAGGTCACGACCCGGTGACCGCGGGAACGGCAGGGGGCGGCGCGCGCGTTCCGCCCCCAACGCAATAGCGAGACAGGAGACCGTTCCGATGACCGACATCACCCCCGGCGCCCCGCTCCCCGAGATCACCCTCGACCGGCTCGACGGCGGCAAGACCGTGTTCGGCCGCGCCGAAAACGGCTGCGACTGGCAGATGATCGTGGTGTATCGCGGCCTGCATTGCCCGATCTGCAAGAAGTACATCACGGAACTCGACAGCATGGTCGACCGCTTCCGCGAGCAGGGCGTCGACGTCGTCGCGGTGTCCGGCGATCCCGAGGACAAGGCCCGCGCCTTCGCCGAGGAGATCGGGGTCAAGCTGCCGGTGGCCTACGGGCTCGGCATCGACGACATGCGCCGGCTCGGCCTCTACGTCTCCGAGCCGCGGTCGCCGCAGGAAACCGACCGGCCCTTCGCCGAGCCCGGGCTCTTCGTGGTCAATGCAGAGGGCAACCTGCAGATCGCCGAGGCCTCGAACGCGCCCTTCGTGCGCCCCGATCTCGAGCTCGTGGCCAAGGGCATCGCCTTCATCCGCGAGAACGACTACCCGGTGCGCGGCACCAAGTTCGCCGCCTGAGGCGCGCCGCCCGCGCGGCCGACGCGCGACCCGCGCTGTCCCCCGTCCTTCCGCCCGCGCTTAAGCGCTGGCGAGAGGGCGGGGGTTTTGCTACCGTGCCCCCAGATCCGGACAACCGGGCGCGAGCAGCATTCACACAGGCGCAGTTCCATGACGGAAATGGTGTATGGCACGGTCCCCGTGCGCGACAGCGAACCGGTCCTGCCGAAATGGTGGCGGACCGTCGACAAGTGGTCCTTGTCCTTCATCCTGATCCTCTTCGGCATCGGGCTTCTGCTGGCGCTGGCGGCCTCGCCGCCGCTGGCCGAGCGCAACGGCCTGCACCCGTTCCACTACGTCCAGCGTCAGGCCTTCTTCGGCGGGCTGGCGCTGGCGGCGATGATCGTCACCTCGATGATGTCGCCGGTGCCGGTGCGCCGCATGGCGGTGATCGGCTTTCTCGGCGCCTTCGTGGCGCTGGCGCTGCTGCCGTTTCTCGGCACCGATTTCGGCAAGGGCGCGGTGCGCTGGTATTCGCTGGGCTTCGCCAGCGTGCAGCCCTCGGAATTCCTCAAGCCGGCCTTCGTCATCGTCACGGCCTGGATGATGGCGGCGAGCCAGGAGATCGGCGGTCCGCCGGGCAAGCTCTGGTCCTTCCTCCTCGCGGTGGCGATCGTGGCGATGCTGGCGATGCAACCGGATTTCGGCCAGGCCTGCCTCGTGCTCTTCGGCTGGGGGGTGATGTACTTCGTCGCGGGCGCGCCGATGACGCTGCTTCTCGGCATGGCCGGGCTGGTGGTTCTGGCCGGCACCTTCGCCTACGACAATTCCGAGCATTTCGCCCGCCGCATCGACGGCTTCCTGTCCGCCGATATCGACCCCAACACCCAGCTGGGCTATGCCACCAACGCCATCCAGGAGGGCGGGTTCTTCGGCGTCGGGGTCGGCGAGGGACAGGTGAAATGGTCGCTGCCCGATGCCCATACCGACTTCATCATCGCCGTCGCGGCCGAGGAATACGGGCTCATTCTGGTGCTCTGCATCATTGCGCTCTACGCCGCCATCGTGGTGCGCTCGCTGATCCGGCTGATGCGCGAGCGCGACCCGTTCATCCGCCTCGCCGGCACCGGGCTGGCCTGCATGTTCGGCGTGCAGGCGATGATTAACATGGGGGTGGCGGTGCGGCTCCTGCCGGCCAAGGGCATGACCCTGCCCTTCGTCAGTTACGGCGGTTCCTCGCTGATCGCGGGGGGGCTTGCGGTCGGCATGCTGCTGGCCTTTACACGTACCCGCCCGCAGGGCGAGATAGGCGACATCCTGCGCGGACGCCTGCGCTAGGAGACCGAAGGACACGAGCGGGCCCCGCGGATGCCGCCGGGCCGAAGGATGCAGATGGTCGAGAGATTGCGCCCGCCGTTGATCGTGATGGCCGCCGGAGGCACCGGCGGCCACATGTTTCCTGCCCAGGCCCTGGCCGAGGTGCTGCTGCGCCGCGGCTGGCGGGTGAAGCTGTCCACCGACGCCCGTGGCGCGCGCTACACCAAGGCCTTTCCCGAGGCGGTGGAGATCGAGGAGGTGGCCAGCGCCACCTTCGCCCGCGGCAATGTCTTCAGCCGCGCCGCGGTGCCGTTCCGGATCGCCGGCGGCACGCTGAGCGCCGCCGCGCGGATGCGCCGCGACCCGCCCGACGTGGTGGTGGGTTTCGGCGGCTATCCCTCGATCCCGGCCCTGGCGGCGGCGACGCTGCTGAAGCTGCCGCGGATGATCCACGAACAGAACGGCGTGCCCGGCCGGGTCAACGAGATCTTCGCCCGCCGCGTCGACGCGGTGGCCTGCGGCATCTGGCCGACCCGGCTGCCCGAGGGCGTCGAGGCGGTGCATACCGGCAACCCGGTGCGCGCCGCGGTGCGCGAACGCGCCGGCGCGCCCTACATCGTGCCCGGCCAGTACCCGATGTCGATCCTGGTGATCGGCGGCAGCCAGGGCGCGCGCATCCTCTCCGACGTGGTTCCGCCGGCCATCGCGGCGCTGCCCATGGACATCCTGCGGCACCTGCGGATCAGCCACCAGGCGCGCGACGAGGACACCGGGCGGGTGGCCAAGTTCTACGCCGAGCAGGCCATCGACGCCGAGGTGCGGCCGTTCTTCGACGACATCCCGGCGCGGATGAGCGAGGCGCAGCTGGTGATCTCGCGCTCGGGCGCGTCGAGCGTGGCCGACATCGCGGCGATCGGCCGGCCGTCGATCCTGGTGCCCTTCGCGGCCGCGGCCAACGATCACCAGAGCGCCAATGCCCGCGCGCTGGTCGAGGCCGGGGCGGCGATCCGCATGCCCGAGGCGCGGCTCAGCGTCGAGTCGATGACCGATGCGCTGCATGCGGTCCTTGCCGACTCGGACGGCGCGCTCCAGATGCACCGGGCGGCGCTCGGCGTCGGGCGGCCGGACGCGGCGGAGACGCTGGCCGATCTGGTCGGCGAACTGGCGGACAGACCAAGAGGCGGGGACAAGAAGCGATGAACGCGGCGACCAAGCTGCCCACCGATGTGGGCCCCATCCATTTCACCGGCATCGGCGGCATCGGCATGTCGGGCATCGCCGAGGTACTGCTGAACCTCGGCTACACGGTGCAGGGATCGGATCTGAAAGGGTCCAAGATCACCGAGCGGCTGGAAGCGCTCGGCGCGCGGGTGTT
This sequence comes from Roseivivax sp. CAU 1761, assembly GCF_054482755.1. Classification (NCBI taxonomy): domain Bacteria; kingdom Pseudomonadati; phylum Pseudomonadota; class Alphaproteobacteria; order Rhodobacterales; family Roseobacteraceae; genus Roseivivax; species Roseivivax sp. CAU 1761. The sequence goes on along the minus strand of NZ_JBTLRM010000003.1, from coordinate 70,555 downwards.
CATCGGCCAGGCGGCCGAGAACCTCGACGGCGCCGCGGTGGTGGTGATCTCCTCGGCGATCAAGCCGGGCAACCCCGAGCTCGACGCGGCGCGCGCCGCGGGCCTGCCGGTGGTGCGCCGGGCCGAGATGCTGGCCGAGCTGATGCGGCTGAAATCCAACGTCGCGGTGGCCGGCACCCACGGCAAGACCACCACGACGACGATGGTGGCGACGCTGCTCGATGCCGGCGGCATCGACCCGACGGTGATCAACGGCGGCATCATCCACGCCTACGGCTCGAATGCCCGGATGGGGCAGGGCGAATGGATGGTGGTCGAGGCCGACGAGAGCGACGGCACCTTCAACCGCCTGCCCGCCACCGTGGCCATCGTCACCAATATCGACCCCGAGCACCTCGACCATTGGGGCGATTTCGAGAAGCTGCGCCAGGGCTTCCACGATTTCGTCTCGAACATCCCGTTCTACGGCATCGCGGTCTGCTGCACCGACCACGAGGAGGTGCGGCGGCTGGTCGGCCGGGTCAGCGACCGCCGGGTCGTCACCTACGGCTTCAACGCCCAGGCCGACGTGCGGGCGGTGAACCTGCGCTACGAGAAGGGCGTGGCGCGCTTCGACGTCGCGCTGCAGGCCGAGGGCGAGACGATCGAGGATTGCTCGCTGCCGATGCCGGGCGACCACAACGTCTCGAACGCGCTCTCGGCGGTGGCGGTGGCGCGCCATCTCGGCATGAAGAAGGCCGAGATCCGCGCGGCGCTGGCCAAGTTCGGCGGCGTCAACCGGCGCTTCACCCGGGTCGGCGAGGTCGGCGGCGTCACCATCATCGACGATTACGGCCACCACCCGGTGGAGATCGCCGCGGTGCTCAAGGCGGCGCGGCAGGCCTGCGAGGGCCGCGTCATCGCGGTCCACCAGCCGCACCGCTACACCCGCCTGGCGAGCCTCTTCGAGGATTTCTGCGGCGCCTTCAACGAGGCCGACGTGGTGGCCATCGCCGATGTCTATTCCGCCGGCGAGGACCCGATCGAGGGCGCCAGCCGCGACGATCTGGTCTCCGGACTGATCCGCCACGGCCACCGCCATGCCCGCGCCCTGCACGACGAGGCCGATCTCGAACGGCTGGTGCGCGAACAGGCGCGGCCCGGCGACATGGTGGTCTGTCTCGGCGCCGGCACGATCAGCCATTGGGCCAACGCCCTGCCGGAGCGCCTGAAGGAGGCCGCCTGACCCGCGCCCCGGGCATTGCCCGGGGTCCGGAGGGTGGCGGGAGCGCCGCGATGCTTTATCTCTTGCCGCTGATCTGCCTCGTGGTCGCGGGCCTCGCCGGTCGGGCGGCGCTCCTCGCCGGACATCGCCGCGCCGCCATGATCTGGAGCGCGGCGCTGGTTCTGGCGCTGGCCGTGACGCTGGCGACCGGCGACGGGGCTGAGGGGCCGGGCGGCGCGGTGCTGGTCTATCTGGTGCTGCTGCCGGCGCTGATCGGCACGGCTTTGGGCGCGCTGGCCGGCCATCGCGGAGGCCGGGCCGGCCGGCAGGACAGGCAGAAGGGACGCCATGACTGAGATGATCGAGATGCCCGAGGTGCGCGGCCGGCTGAGCCGCGACAAGCCGCTGAGCGACCTGACCTGGCTCCGGGTCGGGGGGCCGGCGGACTGGCTGTTCCAGCCCGCCGACCTCGCGGACCTGCAGGACTTCCTGGCCGCGCTGCCCGCAGGGGTCGAGGTCTTCCCGATGGGCGTCGGCTCCAACCTGATCGTCCGCGACGGCGGGCTGCGCGCCGTGGTGATCCGGCTCGGGCGCGGCTTCAACGGCATCGAGATCGACGGCGGCCGGGTCACCGCGGGGGCGGCGGCGCTCGACGCGCATGTGGCGCGCAAGGCGGCCGCCGCGGGGACCGACCTGACCTTCCTGCGCACCATCCCCGGCGCGGTCGGCGGCGCGGTGCGGATGAATGCCGGCTGCTACGGCACCTATGTCGCCGACGCCTTCGTCTCGGCCCGGGCGGTGACCCGGGCGGGCGAACTGGTCACGCTGAGCGCCGCGGACCTGAACTTCCGCTACCGCCAGACCGACCTGCCCGAGGGCTGGGTGCTGGTCGAGGCGACCTTCGAGGGCCCGGCGGGCGATCCCGCGACGCTCGAGGCGCGGATGGCGGAGCAGCTGGCCCGGCGCGACGCCAGCCAGCCCACCAAGGAGCGCACCGCCGGCTCGACCTTCCGCAACCCGGCCGGCTTCTCCTCGACCGGGCGCGACGACGACGTGCACGACCTCAAGGCCTGGAAGGTGATCGACGAGGCCGGCATGCGCGGCGCCCGCCGCGGCGGCGCCGTGATGAGCGAAAAGCATTCCAACTTTCTGGTGAATGCCGACAATGCCAGCGCCGCGGATCTCGAATTGCTGGGCGAGGATGTCAGAAAAAAGGTTTTTCAATCCAGCGGAATACGGCTAGATTGGGAAATCATGCGGGTCGGCGAACCGACTCCGGGCTGAGGGCGGGCCAACCGCCCCGGCACGACAAGCGACCGCAGGCAGGTTGCACCATAAAAACAAGGGTTCCGCGCGCTGCGCGAGAATCCGATCAACGAGGCTTTGGGGATGTCGAGCAGGACACACCCGAAAGTGGCGGTATTGATGGGCGGCCCCTCGGCGGAACGCGAGGTGTCGCTGTCGTCCGGTCGCGGATGTGCCGCCGCTTTGCGGGAAGAGGGATACGAGGTGGTCGAGGTCGATGCCGGCCCCGACCTCGCTGCGCGTCTCGCCGAGATCTCCCCCGACGTCGTCTTCAACGCCCTGCACGGCCGCTGGGGCGAGGATGGCTGCGTGCAGGGCCTGCTGGAATGGATGCGCCTGCCCTACACCCATTCCGGCGTGCTGGCCTCGGCGCTGGCGATGGACAAGCAGCGCTCCAAGGCGGCGTTCCGCGCCGCCGGCCTGCCGGTGGTCGAGAGCCGCCTCGCCGCCAAGGCCGAGGTCATGGCCGGGCACGTCCTGGTGCCGCCCTACGTCGTGAAGCCCAACAACGAGGGCTCCTCGGTCGGGGTCTACCTGGTCGACGAGGCGGCCAACGGCCCGCCGGTGCTGGGCGCGGAGATGCCCGAGACGGTGATGGTCGAGACCTACGCGCCGGGCCGCGAGCTCACCACCACGGTGATGGGCGACCGGGCGCTGACGGTGACCGACATCCTGACCGACGGCTGGTATGATTACGACGCCAAGTACCGCCCCGGCGGGTCGCGCCACGTGGTCCCGGCGGAGGTCCCGGCGCCGGTCTTCGAGGCCTGCCTCGACTATGCGCTCCGCGCGCACCGGGCGCTCGGCTGCCGCGGCATCAGCCGCACCGATTTCCGCTGGGACGAGCGCCGCGGGCTCGAGGGGCTGATCCTGCTCGAGACCAACACCCAGCCCGGGATGACGCCGACCTCGCTCACCCCCGAGCAGGGCCAGGCGGTGGGCATGAGCTTCGGCGCGATGTGCCGCTGGCTGGTGGAGGACGCCTCGTGCCACAGGTGACGCGCAGCGATCCGGCCCCGTCGAAGCTGCGCTACCGGCTGCAGCGCATGATGCTGACGCCGCTCTATCGCGGCCTGCTGCGCTTCGGCCTGCCGGTGCTGCTGGTGGCCGGAACGGCGGGCGCCTGGTTCGCCGATGCCGGCCGCCGCGACGCCTTCGCGCAGACCGTCGCCGATCTCCGCGCCATGGTCGAGGAGCGGCCGGAATTCATGGTCAAGCTGATGGCGATCCACGGCGCCTCGGATTCGGTCGGGCAGGACATCCGCGAGGTGCTGGCGATCGATTACCCGATCAGCTCCTTCGACCTCGATCTCGACCAGATGCGCGAGACCATCGTCGGCCTCGACGCGGTGCGCGGGGCGCGGCTGCGCATCCGCCAGGGCGGGGTGCTGCAGGTCGATGTCGACGAACGGGTGCCGGCGCTGCTGTGGCGCGGCGCCGACGGGCTGGAGATGCTCGACCGCGAGGGCGTCCGGGTGGGGCCGGTGGCCAGCCGCGCCGAGCGTCCCGACCTGCCGGTGATCGCCGGCACCGGCGCCGACCGCGCGGTCGCCGAGGCGCTGGATCTCTACGCCGTGTCGGGCCCGCTGTCGGACCGCATGCGCGGGCTCGAACGGCGCGGCGAGCGCCGCTGGGACGTGGTGCTGGACCGCGACCAGCGCATCCTGCTGCCCGAAACGGGCGCGGTGCGCGCGCTGGAGCGCGCCATCGCCATGCACGAGGCCGTCGACATGCTGGCGCGCGACCTGATGGTCGTCGATCTGCGCCTCGCGGAGCGGCCGACGCTCAGAATGACACAGCATGCGCAGGAAGAACTCTGGCGCATCAAGGCGATTGAGGCAGGGGACAAAGAATAGATGATCGAACTCTACGAATCCCAGCGGGCCATGCGCAACATGCGCCGGGCGGCGATGCAGCGCGGTGTCATCGCCATCCTCGATGTCGGCACCTCCAAGATCGCCTGCCTGGTGCTGCGCTTCGACGGCACCGAGAAGTTCGGCGAGCACGAGGGCATCGGCAGCCTTGCCGGGCAGTCCGGGTTCCGGGTCATCGGGGCCGCCACGACGCGGTCGCGGGGCGTGCGCTTCGGCGAGATTAGCGCCATGGGCGAGACCGAGCGCGCGATCCGAACCGCGGTGCAGGCGGCGCAGAAGATGGCCCAGATCCGCGTCGACCACGTCATCGCCTGCTTCTCCGGCGCCGAGCCGCGCAGCTACGGGCTGAGCGGGCAGGTCACGCTGCAGGGCACCACGGTCAGCGAGCAGGACGTGGCGCGCGTGCTGTCGGCCTGCGACGTGCCGGATTTCGGCGATGACCGCGAGGTGCTGCACGCCCAGCCGGTGAACTTCGCGCTCGACCACCGCTCCGGGCTCAGCGATCCGCGCGGCCAGATCGGCCACGAATTGGCCACCGACATGCACATGCTGACCGTCGACGGGCTGGCGGTGCGCAACCTCGCGCATTGCGTCAAGCGCTGCGACCTCGAGCTCGCCGGCATCGCCTCCTCCTCCTATGCCAGCGGCATCTCGGCGCTGGTCGAGGACGAGCAGGAGCTCGGCGCGGCCTGCATCGATCTGGGCGGCGGCGCCACCGGCGTGTCGATCTTCATGAAGAAGCACATGATCTATGCCGACGCGGTGAAGATGGGCGGCGATCACGTCACCGGCGACATCTCCATGGGCCTGCAGGTGCCGATGGCCACGGCCGAGCGCATCAAGACCTTCTACGGCGGCGTCGTGGCCACCGGCATGGACGACCGCGAGATGATCGAGATCGGCGGCGATACCGGCGACTGGCACCACGACCGCCGCACCGTCAGCCGGGCCGAGCTGATCGGTATTATGCGCCCCCGGGTCGAGGAGATCCTCGAGGAGGTGCGGGCACGGCTGGATGCCGCCGGCTTCGAGTACCTGCCGAGCCAGCAGATCGTGCTGACCGGCGGCGGCAGCCAGATCCCCGGACTCGACGGGCTGGCCTCCAAGATCCTCGGCCAGCAGGTGCGTCTGGGCCGTCCGCTGCGCGTCCACGGCCTGCCGCAGGCCGCCACCGGGCCGGGCTTTGCCAGCGCCGTGGGGCTTTGCCTCTTCGCCGCGCATCCGCAGGACGAATGGTGGGACTTCGAGATTCCGGTGGAGCGGCTGCCGGCGCGGTCGATCCAGCGCGCGGTGAAATGGTTCAGGGACAACTGGTAATCGCTAGATGTACGGGACTCGCGGATACCGGGGAGAAAACCGCCCGAATCCGGCCATATTTGGTGGGATTCTCGCGAATTTTTCGTGACGGAGCCTGTTTCCGGCGTTAATACTGGCTTAAACAGGCGGAAAGCGGGGTCGCGAACGGCCCGATAAGCAGCAGGCGGACAAAGCGATGACATTGAACCTATCGGTGCCCGGGCACGAGGAACTCAAGCCGCGAATCACGGTCTTCGGCGTCGGCGGCGCCGGCGGCAATGCCGTGAACAACATGATCGAGAAGCGCCTCGACGGCGTCGATTTCGTCGTGGCGAACACCGATGCCCAGGCGCTGCAGCAATCGATGGCCGAGAACCGCGTGCAGCTCGGGGTCAAGGTCACCGAGGGTCTGGGAGCGGGCGCCCGCGCCTCCGTCGGCGCCGCCGCGGCCGAGGAATCGATCGAGCAGATCGTCGATCACCTGGCCGGGGCGCATATGTGCTTCATCACCGCCGGCATGGGCGGCGGCACCGGCACCGGCGCCGCCCCGATCATCGCCCAGGCCGCGCGCGAGCTTGGCGTGCTGACCGTCGGCGTGGTGACCAAGCCGTTCCAGTTCGAGGGCGGCAAGCGGATGCGGCAGGCCGAGGCCGGTGTCGAGAACCTGCAGAAGGTCGTCGACACGCTGATCATCATCCCGAACCAGAACCTGTTCCGCCTGGCCAACGAGAAGACCACCTTCACCGAGGCCTTCGCGCTGGCCGACGACGTGCTCTACCAGGGCGTCAAGGGCGTGACCGACCTGATGGTGCGTCCGGGCCTGATCAACCTCGACTTCGCCGACGTCCGCGCGGTGATGGACGAGATGGGCAAGGCGATGATGGGCACCGGCGAGGCCGAGGGCGAGGACCGCGCCCTGCAGGCCGCCGAGAAGGCTATCGCCAACCCGCTGCTCGACGAGATCAGCCTGAACGGCGCCAAGGGCGTGCTGATCAACATCACCGGCGGCCATGACCTGACCCTGTTCGAGCTCGACGAGGCGGCCAACGTGATCCGCGAGAAGGTCGATGCCGATGCCAACATCATCGTCGGCTCGACCCTCGACGAGAGCATGGAAGGCCGGATGCGCGTCTCGGTGGTCGCCACCGGAATCGACGCCACCGACGTGAACTCCGAGATCCCGGTGCCGCGCCGGTCGCTGCGCGAGCCGCTGCGCCAGTCGGTCGAGGCCGAGGACGTGGCCCACGCCGCCCCGCCGCCGGTCGAGAGCCGCCCGGCCGTCGCGCAGGCCCCGGCCCGCCGCGCCGCGCCCCAGCCGGCCCCGGTGGCCCGCCAGCACGAGGTCTACGAGGACGAGGAGCCGTCGCTCTTCGAGAGCATGGGCCAGCCGCAATCGCCGCGCGACCAGCTCTTCGAGGACGAGGGCGATGACGGCCTGCCGCCGCCGGCCTACCGTCCCCAGGTCGCCGAGTTCGAGCCGCGTGCCGCCAGCATCGAGGCCGAGGACGCGCCGGAGCCGCAGCCGGCCCCCCGCGCGGCCCCCGGCACGCCCAGCCCGGAAGCCCTGGCACGGCTGCAGGCCGCCGCCGGACGGGCCCGCGGCGAGGCGCCCCAGGCGGCCGCCCGCGCCCCGGCGCCGGCCTCCGAGACCGAGCGCCCGCGCTTCGGGATCAACTCGCTGATCAACCGCATGACCGGCCATGCCGAGGCCAGCGGCGGCGGCCAGGCCGCGGCGGCGCGGCGCCAGCCGGTGGTCAAGACCCACCGCCCGGACCCGGTCGTCAACGAGGATGCCGAGCGCGACGAGGACCGCATCGAGATCCCCGCCTTCCTGCGTCGGCAGGCCAACTGACGCCTCGAGAGCTTTTCGAACCCGCGGCGACGCCCCCTCTTCGGAGGGGGCGTTTTCCGTTGCGGAACAAGGCGCTTGCAGATGTGTTGCCGGCAGGCCCCCATGTTTCATCCGGTTGCAATCTTTGATTTGAGGCGCGGCCCCCCGGTGTCTATCTCCTGAGCAATCCCGGGCGCCCCTGCGCGCCGCAGAGGGGAAGATTGCGAGGCAGACCGTGCAGACCACCCTCAGAGCGCCGATCACCCTGGCCGGTCACGGCCTGCATTCGGGCCGTCCCGCCGGCCTGACGATCCGCCCTGCCTTGGCCGGTCACGGCATCGTCTTCCGCCGCACCGACATCCGCCTTGGCGACGCGACGATCCCGGCGCGCTGGGACCTGGTGGAGCGCTCGCCGCTCTGCACCCGGCTGGTGAATGCGGCCGGCGTCTCGGTAAGCACCGTGGAGCACGTCATGGCGGCGCTCGCGGGCTGCGGCGTGCACAACGCCCTGGTCGAGATCGACGGCCCGGAAGTGCCGATCCTCGACGGCTCGGCGGCGCCCTTCGTGCGCGCCATCGTGGCGCGCGGCCTGCGCCAGCTCGCCGCGCCGGTCAGCGCCATCGAAGTGCTGGCCCCGGTCGAGGTGCGGACCGAAAGCGGCTGGGCGCGGCTGAGCCCGGCCGACCGGCTGGTGATGGATTTCCACATCGACTTTCCCGACGCCGCGATCGGCAGCCAGGACAAGAGCCTCGATCTGAGCAACGGCGCCTTCGTGCGCGAGCTGTCCGACAGCCGCACCTTCTGCCGCAATTCCGACGTGGCGGCGATGCGCGCCCAGGGCCTGGCGCTTGGCGGCACGCTGGAGAACGCGGTGGTGGTGGAGGGCGCCCGGGTCCTGTCGCCCGGCGGCCTGCGCCATGCCGACGAGGCGGTGCGCCACAAGATGCTCGATGCGCTGGGCGACCTGGCGCTGGCCGGGGCGCCGCTCCTGGCCCGCTATACCGGATTCCGCGCCGGCCATTCGATGACCAACCTGCTGCTGCACGAGCTGATGGCGCATCCCGAATGCTACCGTATCGTGCTGTGCGACCCGGTGACCCGGGCGCGCCTGCCCGGCACCGGGCTCACCGCCGAGGAAGTCCCGGCGGTCGCGTGATCCGGCGCCCGCCCGGCGACCCCGTCGGCGCCGCCGCGAAACCGCCCAAAGGCGTTTTGCACCGGATTTTTTCTGTGCTAGAGCCTTGGAACGGCGGGGCCCAGACCCCGGAAAGAGCTGAGGACGAGCGGGCATGACGGGCGGACGGGCACGGTTTTCGCTGATCGGCGCAGGGCTTTTCGCGCTCCTCCTGTCGGCGTGCGGAGACGGCACGCGCGAGGGCACCGGCCCGGGCGGCGTCCCCCTCGAACAGTTCACCGCGGAGCAGATCTACGAGCGCGGCGAGTTCGAGCTCGACCGCTCCTCGCCCGACGACGCGGCGTTCTATTTCGGCGAGATCGAGCGGCTCTACCCCTATTCGGAATGGGCCAAGCGGGCGCTGATCATGCAGGCCTTCGCCTATCATCAGGACCGCGACTACGAGAACAGCCGCGCCGCCGCGCAACGCTACATCGACTTCTACCCGCTCGAGGACGACGCCGCCTATGCTCAGTATCTCCTGGCGCTGAGCTATTACGACCAGATCGAGGAGGTCGGCCGGGACCAGGGCCTGACCTTCCAAGCCCTGCAGGCGCTGCGCGCGGTCATCGAGCGCTATCCCGACAGCGAATACGCGCGCTCCGCGATCCTCAAGTTCGACCTGGCCTTCGACCACCTGGCGGCCAAGGAGATGGAGGTCGGGCGCTATTACCTGAAGCGGCAGCATTACGCCGCGGCGGTGAACCGCTTCCGCGTGGTGGTGGAGGATTTCCAGACCACCACCCACACGCCCGAAGCGCTGCACCGGCTGGTCGAGGCCTACCTGTCGCTCGGGCTCGTTGACGAAGCGCAGAGCGCCGCGGCGATCCTCGGTTACAATTACCGCTCCAGCGACTGGTACCGCGACAGCTACCGGCTGTTGACCGGGCGCGGGCTGAAGCCCGAAGCGCGCGGCGACAACTGGCTCGCGGCGATCTACCGGCAGACGGTGCGCGGCGAATGGCTGTGATCGCGGGCGGGGCGCAGGCCCCGGTAAGGTGATCGCGGCATGCTGCGCGCGCTAGAAATCCGCGATCTGCTGATCATCGACCGGCTCGACCTCGGGTTCCGGCCCGGGCTCAACGTGCTGACCGGGGAGACCGGCGCCGGCAAGTCCATCCTGCTCGACGCTCTGGGCTTCGTGCTGGGCTGGCGCGGCCGCGCCGAGCTGGTGCGCCAGGGGGCCGAGCAAGGCGAGGTCACGGCGGTCTTCGAGCTGGCCCCCGACCATCCGGCGCGGGCGGTGCTCGACGAGGCCGGGCTGCCCGGCGGCGACGAGCTGATCCTGCGCCGGGTCAACACCCGCGAGGGCCGCAAGACCGCTTGGGTCAACGACCGGCGGGCCTCGGGCGAGGTGTTGCGCCGGCTGTCGGACCTGCTGGTCGAGCTGCACGGCCAGCACGACGACCGCGGCCTGCTGAACCCGCGCGGCCACCGCGCCCTGCTCGACGCCTTCGCCGGCAACGAGGCCGAGCGCGCCGCGGTGCGCGCCGCCTGGAGCCGTCGGCAGGCCGCCGAGCGCGCGCTGGGCGAGCTCGAGACCGCGCTCGCCGCGGCCCGCGCCGAGGAGGAGTTCCTGCGCTTCTCGGTCCAGGAGCTGGACGCCCTGGCGCCGGAGGCCGGCGAGGAGGAGCGGCTCGACACCGAGCGGCGGCGCATGCAGGCCGCCGAGCGCATCCGCGAGGACATCGCGCGCGCCCATGCCGCCCTGTCCGACGGCGCCGAGCAGGCGATGGGCGATGCCGCGCGCTGGCTCGAAGCGGTGTCGGACCGCGCCGAGGGCGCGCTCGACGATCCCTTGGCGGCGCTCGACCGGGCGATGAACGAGCTCGGCGAGGCCGTGTCCGGGGTCGAGGCCTGCCTCGACGGGCTGGTCTTCGACGCCCGCGCGCTGGAGGAGACCGAGGCGCGGCTCTTCGCCATCCGCGGGCTGGCGCGCAAGCACCAGGTGGCGCCCGACGACCTCGCCGACCTCGCCGCCGATCTCGGCCGGCGGCTCGCCGCGCTCGACCGCGGCGAGGAGGAGATCGCCGCCGCCCGGGCCGAGCGCGACGCCGCCGAGACGGCCTATGCCGCGGCCGCCGAGGCGCTGAGCGCGGGGCGGCGCGCGGCGGCCGGGCGGCTCGACCGCGCGGTGACCACCGAGCTGGCGCCGCTGAAGATGGAGCGCGCGGTCTTCGCCACGGTGATCGAGCCCGGCCCGCCGGGCCCCGAGGGCGCCGATGCGGTGTCCTTCAGCGTGGCCACCAATCCCGGCGCCCCGGCCGGGCCGCTGAACCGCATCGCCTCGGGCGGCGAGCTGTCGCGCTTCCTGCTGGCGCTCAAGGTCTGCCTGTCGGGCACCGATGCCGGGGTGACGATGATCTTCGACGAGATCGATCGCGGCGTCGGCGGCGCCACCGCCGACGCGGTGGGGCGGCGCCTGGCGCAGCTCGCCGAGGGCGGGCAGGTGCTCGTCGTCACCCATTCGCCGCAGGTCGCGGCGCTCGGCGCGCATCACTGGCGGGTCGAGAAGCGGGTCACCGGCGAGGTCACGACCTCGACGGTGGTGGCGCTCGATCCGGCGGCGCGCGAGGGCGAGATCGCGCGCATGCTGGCCGGCGACACGGTGACCGACGAGGCCCGGGCGGCGGCGCGCGCGCTGCTCGCGGGGTAGGGGGCGCAGGGGCCGCCGGCGGAGCGCCGCGGCCGGCGTGGCCCGGGGGACGCGGCGGCAGGCGGCGCGGCCCGGTCCGGCTTGGCCTCGGGCCGGGCATGGCCTAAGCCCGGATCAGGCGGCGGCCGGCCGCGGCGGACGGAGAGCGATGAACGCAGCGCAACATCTGACCCGGCAGGTCACCGACGCGCGGGAGCGGATGCGCGCCGGCTGGGACCTGCTCCGGCATCGCGGCCCGGGACAGGTGCAGTTCTGGTTCATCGCGCTTCTGGTCGGCATCGCCGCCGGCGTCATGGCGGTGATCTTCCGGCTCGCCATCGAATGGCTGCAGCGCAGCGTCTACGGCACCGACGACGTCAACCTCCTGCACAGCTTCGCCGCCACCCTGCCGTGGTACTGGGTGATCGCCATTCCGACGTTGGGCGGCGTCGTGGTCGGCCTCATCGTACATGCCTTCACCCCCGACGGGCGCATCCGCTCGGTGGCCGACGTGATTGAGGGCGCGGCGCTCAATGACGGGCGGGTGGAGCGCAAGGCCGGCATCTCCTCGGCGATCTGCTCCTGGATCACGCTGTCCACCGGCGGCTCCTCGGGGCGCGAGGGCCCGGTCGTGCATATCGGCGCGATGATCTCGTCCTGGGTGGCGAACCTGATCCGGGCCGACGGCATCACCGGGCGCGACCTGCTGGGCTGCGCCGTGGCGGCGGCGGTCTCGGCCAGCTTCAACGCGCCGATCGCCGGCGCGCTCTTCGCGCTCGAGGTGATCCTGCGGCACTTCGCGCTACACGCCTTCGCGCCCATCGTGGTGGCCTCGGCCGCCGGCACGGTGATCAACCGGCTGGCCTTCGGCGACGTCACCGAGTTCCGCCTGCCGGGCACCACGACGGTGGAGTTCTACCTCGAACTGCCGGCCTTCTTCCTGCTCGGCATGATCTGCGGCGGGCTGGCGGTGGTGCTGATGCGCTCGGTCTTCTGGTCCGACGACCTGGCCAGCGGGCTGCAGGCCCGGCTCGGCCTGCCGCATTTCCTGCGCCCGGCGCTGGCCGGGGTGATGCTGGGGGCGCTGGCGATCTGGTACCCGCACATCATCGGAGTGGGCTACGAGACCACCTCGCTGGCGCTGACCGGGGCGCTCGGGCTGCACGACGCCATGGTCTTCGCGGCGCTCAAGGTGGTGGCGGTGACGATCACCCTGGCCGGGCGCATGGGCGGCGGAATCTTCTCGCCCTCGCTGATGATCGGGGCGCTGGCCGGGCTGGCCTTCGGGCTGATCGCCACCGGGGTGTTCCCGAACCAGTCGGGCTCGCACACGCTCTACGCGCTGGCCGGGATGGGCGCGGTGGCGGCGGCGGTGCTGGGGGCGCCGATCTCGACCACGCTGATCGTCTTCGAGCTCACGGGCGACTGGCAGACCGGGCTGGCGGTGATGGTCTCGGTATCGATGTCGACGGCGCTGGCCTCGCGGCTGGTCGACCGGTCGTTCTTCCTGACCCAGATCGAGCGGCGCAACGTGCATCTCGCCGCCGGCCCGCAGGCCTACCTGCTGTCGATGTTCCGGGTGGCGGGGCTGATGCGCAAGCCCACCGATCTGGGCGCCGCCGACAGCGAGATCTGCCTCGAGATGATCGAGAGGGGGATCTCGATCAACATGACGGCGACGCTGGAACAGGCCATGCCCCGCTTCGAGGAGACCGGCGTGGCCTTCCTGCCGGTGGTGCAGCGGGCCGCCGAGGGCGGCGCGCTGGAGCTGCAGGGGGCGCTCTTCCAGGTCGATGCGCTGAAGGCCTACAACCGCGCGCTCGCGGCCACCGCGGAGGAGGAGCACAGCTGAGGCGGGGGCCTCAGAGCTGCTCCACCGTCACCCCGTCCTGCACCTCGAAGGCGAGGTGGTCCTTGATCCGCGCCACGCCCTCGCGCGGCTCCTCGTAGGTCCAGGCGGCGTTGATATAGGTCCGGCTCTTCGACATGATCGAGTAATAGGCCGCGGTGCCCTTCTTCGGGCATTCGGTGGTCTTGTCGCTGCGGTCGAGCAGCGCCATGGCGATGTCGGACCGCGGGAAGTAGATGACGTCCGGGTGGCCGGCCTCGCTGAGTTCCAGCGCCCGGGTCGATTCGCCCAGCACCGCGCCGCCGGCGCGCACCACCCAGGTGCCTTCGGCCGGACGGATCCTGATATCGTCGCTCATTCGCGTCTCTCCCTCGTATCTGCGAAATCGTGGCCCGGTCGGGTCACGGAGATAGGTCACAAAGGCGCCGTGGCGGCGTCCAGCCACAGCGCCGCATCGCCCTCGACCACCGGCGCCAGCCGTGCCCGGCAGGTGGCGTGATAGGCGTCGATCCAGTCGCGCTCGGCCGCGGTGAGCATCTCCGGCACGATCAGCCGCCGGTCGAGCGGCACGTAGGTCAGGGTCTCGAAGGTCAGCATCTCCGCCACCGTCGCGCCCGGCAGGTCCGGCGCCGGCTGCACCGCGACGAGGTTCTCGATGCGGATGCCGTAGGCGCCCTCGCGGTAGAAGCCCGGCTCGTTCGACAGGATCATGCCGGGGCGCAGCGCCACCCGCCCGGTCCGGGCCAGCCGCTGCGGGCCCTCATGCACCGACAGGTAGCTGCCGACGCCGTGGCCGGTGCCGTGGGCGTAGTCCAGCCCGGCCTCCCAGAGCGGCACCCGGGCCACCGCCTCGAGATCGGCGCCGCTGAGCCCGGCCGGCCAGCGCAGCCGGCTGACCGCGATCATGCCGCGCAGCACCCGGGTGTAATTGGCGCGCTCCTCCTCCCCGGGCGGGCCCACGGCGATCGTGCGGGTGATGTCGGTGGTGCCGTCGCGGTACTGGCCGCCGGAATCGACCAGCAGGAGCTGGCCGGCCTCGACGCGGGCATCGCTGGCCTCGGTGACGCGGTAATGCACGATGGCGCCGTGCGGGCCGGCCCCGGCGATGGTCTCGAAGCTGATGTCGAGAAGTGCGCCGGTGGCGCGACGCTCCGCCTCCAGCCGGCGCACCACGTCGATCTCGCTCAGCGTGCCCGGCTCCTGGGCGTCGAGCCAGGCCAGGAAGCGCACCATGGCGGCGGCGTCGCGCTGATGCGCGGCGCGGGCCCCGGCGATCTCGGTCTCGGTCTTGCAGGCCTTGGGCAGCAGGCAGGGATCGTCGGCCTCGACGAGGTCGCAGCCGGCGCCCTGCAGGATGTCGACGACCGCCACCGGGCAGGTCGCCGGATCGATGCGGACGCTGCCCGACAGCTGCCCCAGCGCCGCGCCGAACGCCTCCGGCGCCCGGCAGGTCACGCGGTCGCCGAGCCCGCCGGCGAGCCCGTCCAGCTTGCCCGCATCGATGAACAGGGTGACCGTGGCATCGGCGTGCAGCAGCGCGAAGCCGTGCGGCACCGGGTTGCGCGGGATGTCGCTGCCGCGGATGTTGAGCAGCCAGGCGATCGAGTCGGGCTGGGTGATCACCGCCGTCCCGGCCTGGCCCAGATCGCCGGCGAGCGCCGCGATCTTGTCGTCGCGGCCGCGGCCGGCGAGGGCTTCGGGCTGGGCGCTGACCGCGCCGGCGGGCGGCGCCGGCTGGTCGTCCCAGCACCGGTCCACGAGGTTCTCGCTGCGGCTCAGCCGGCGGCCCGGCAGCCGCTCCTCGAGCTGGCGCAGCTGCGCCAGGGTCACCAGCCAGGGATCGAAGCCCAGCGTGCCGCCCTCGGGCAGGGCGCCGGCGATCCAGTCGGCCAGCGTGGTCTCGGGCCAGTCGACCTTCTCGAAGACGTCGGCCACCTGCTGGCGCACCTGCACCCGGTAGCGGCCGTCGGCGAAGACCGCGGCGCGCTCGGCCAGCACCACGCAATGCCCGGCCGAGCCGGTGAAGCCGGTGAGCCAGGCCAGCCGGGCATCGCGCGGCGCCACGTATTCGCCCTGATGGACGTCGGCGCGCGGCACCAGGAAGCCGTCGAGCCCGGCCCGCGCCATCTCGGCCCGCAGCGCCGCCAGCCGCGGCGGTCCCTGCTCCGGCCGGGCACTTTCCTCGAATGTCTGGAACTCGGCCGCCTTGCCTGTCACCGCCGTCTCCCGCCTGTTCTTCTGAGTGTAAATATCCCGGGGGGTCCGGGGGGCAGCGCCCCCCGGCGGCGGGGGGGGGGGGGGGGGGGGGGGGGGTCCGCGGCAGGCGGACCGCCCCCCGGTCACGACGCCTTTCTCATGCCCATGACACGGGCCCGGGCGCGCGGGTCGCTGTCGAACAGCGAGGCCAGCTGTTCGGTCATCGCCCCGGCCAGCTGCTCGACATCGGTGATCGTCACCGCACGGTCGTAATAGCGCGTCACGTCGTGGCCGATGCCGATGGCCAAGAGCTCGACCTGCTTCTTGCGCTCGACCATGGCGATGACGTCGCGCAGATGCTTCTCGAGGAAGTTGGCCGGGTTCACCGACAGGGTCGAATCGTCCACCGGGGCGCCGTCCGAGATCACCATGAGGATCTTGCGCGCCTCGGGCCGGCCGGCCAGCCGGCGATGCGCCCATTCCAGAGCCTCGCCGTCGATGTTCTCCTTCAGCAGGCCTTCCTTCATCATCAGCCCGAGATTGGGTCGCGCCCGGCGCCACGGCGCGTCGGCGTTCTTGTAGACGATGTGGCGCAGGTCGTTGAGCCGGCCGGGCTGCTGCTCGCGGCCCTCGTTGAGCCATTTCTCGCGCGCCTGGCCGCCCTTCCAGGCCCGCGTGGTGAAGCCCAGGATCTCGACCTTGACGTTGCAGCGCTCCAGCGTGCGCGCCAGCACGTCGGCGCAGATCGCCGCGATCGAGATCGGCCGTCCGCGCATCGAGCCGGAATTGTCCAAGAGCAGCGTCACCACGGTGTCGCGGAACTCCATGTCCTTCTCGACCTTGAAGCTGAGCGGCGTCGTCGGGTTGGCCACCACCCGGGCCAGCCGGCCGGCATCGAGGATGCCCTCCTCGCGGTCGAACTCCCAGGACCGGTTCTGCTGCGCCTGGAGCCGGCGCTGCAGCTTGTTGGCGAGCCGCGACACGGCGCCCTTGAGCGGCTCGAGCTGCTGGTCGAGATAGGCGCGCAGGCGTTCGAGCTCGGCCGGCTCGGCCAGCTCCTCGGCGCGGATCTCCTCGTCATGGGCGGTGTCGAAGACCCGGTAGGACGGGTCGGCCTCGGAGGCCGAGGGCGGCGGCGGCGGCTCCATCGGCGCCTCGCCCTCGGGCAGCTCGGTCTCCTCGCCCATCTCCTGGTCGGCCATGTCGTCGGCCGAGACCTGGGCCTGGCTGGCGTCCTGGCTGTCCTCCTGGCTCTGATCGGGATTGGCGTCGGGCTCCTCCTCGCCCTGGTCGTCGTCGCCGGTCGAGTCGGGCTCCTGCTCCTCCTCGGCGCCGTCCTCGGCCTGGTCCTGGGCCTCGTCGTCGCTGTCGTCGGGATCGTCACCGAGCTGGTCGCCGTAGCCGAGATCGGTGATCACCCGGCGGGCGAGGCGGGCGAACTCGGTCTGGTCGGACAGCGCCGCGTTGATGCCGCCGAGATTGCCCCCGGCCTGGGTGTCGAGATGCCCGCGCCACAGATCCATGACCCGCTGCGCGCCCTCCGGCAGGTCGCGCCCGGTGGCGAGATGGCGCACGTAGTAGCCCGCGGCGGTCGAGAGCGGCACGTCGGCGGCGTCGCGCACCTCGGCATAGCCCTTGCGGGCGGCGTCGTGGCCGATCTTGGCGTCGATATTGCCGGCGGTGCCGGGCATGTCGCGGGCGCCCATCGCCTCGCAGCGGGCGGTTTCCATCGCCTCGTAGATCTCGCGCGCCATGTCGCCCTGCGGGGCGTAGCGGGCATGGGTGCCGGCATCGTGGTAGCGGCGGTGCAGCGCCAGCGCGTCGGCGGTGCCGCGGGCCAGCAGCACCTCCTCGGGGGTGAGCCGGCGGCTGACCTGGGGCAGCCGCATCGCATCGCCCGAGACGCCCGCCGGGTCGACCGAATAGGACACCGTGAGGTCGCGGTCATGCGCCATCACCTTGGTGGCCTCGGCGAGGGCCTTCTTGAAGGGATCGGCGGGATTGTCGGAACGCTGGGACATGCCGAAGTTTTGGTGCCGCGGCGGGGAAAAGGCAAGGGCGGGGCAGGCCGCGCCGGGGCGGTCGCCGCGACGCCGCGGCCCTGCATTTGCCCTTTGCTTTCGGCGCCGGTCTGGCTACGGCTTGCGGCCATGAGAACGCTATTTCTGGGCGACGTCATGGGACGCGCCGGGCGCGAGGCCGTGGCGGCGCATTTGCCGCGCCTGAAATCCGAATGGAAGGTCGATTTCGCCGTGGTCAACGGCGAGAACGCCTCGAACGGCATGGGGCTGACCGCCGATCATGCCCGCTTCCTGCTGGAGGCCGGGGCCGACTGCCTGACGCTGGGCGACCATGCCTTCGACCAGAAGGACATGCTGTCCTTCGTCGAGAGCGAGCCGCGGATCATCCGGCCGCTGAACTTCGCCAAGGGCGCGCCGGGCCGTGGCCACCGGGTCTTCACCGATGCCCGCGGCCGCAAGATTCTGGTGCTCCAGGTGCTGGGCCAGGTCTTCATGAAGCGGCCCTTCGACGACCCGTTCTCGGCGGTGGAGCCGGTGCTGAAGGCGCATCCGCTGGGCGGGCAGGCGCAGGCCATCCTCGTCGACATGCATTGCGAGGCCACCAGCGAGAAGATGGCCATGGGCCATTACTGCGACGGCCGCGCCAGCTTGGTCGTGGGCACCCATACCCACATCCCCACCGCCGATGCGCAGATCCTGCCCGGCGGCACCGGATACCTGACCGATGCCGGGATGTGCGGCGACTACGATTCGGTGATCGG
Source organism: Roseivivax sp. CAU 1761 (assembly GCF_054482755.1). NCBI lineage: Bacteria > Pseudomonadati > Pseudomonadota > Alphaproteobacteria > Rhodobacterales > Roseobacteraceae > Roseivivax > Roseivivax sp. CAU 1761. Next base: position 52,409 of record NZ_JBTLRM010000003.1, on the reverse strand, counting down.
CATGGAAAAGACCGAGCCGCTGCGCCGCTTCATCACCGGCATGCCCAAGGCGCGCTTCCAGCCGGCGCTCGGCGAGGCGACGCTGTCGGGCGTGCTGGTCGAGAGCGACGACCGCACCGGGCGGGCCGTGTCGGTGCAGATGGTGCGGCAGGGCGGGCGGCTGCAGCCTGCCGGGCTATAGCCCGCAGCGACCGCGACCGACAGGCGGGCGCGACGGCTCCGCGCTTGTGCCGCCGCCGCCCGCGCGCCAGTATGGCGCCGGCTGCGAGGCAGGGTAACGGGCAATTGTTTGAATTATTGAACTTCGCGCCGCATGCGGACGCCTATTGGACGCTTGCGGTGATCGCGGTGATGTTCGCGCTCTTCGTGAGCGAGCTCTACCCGACCGAGGTGGTGGCGCTGTCGGGCGTCGCGGTGCTGCTGGCGCTGGGCGTGCTGCCCTATGACGCGGCGCTCGAGGTGCTGGCCAACCCGGCGCCCTGGACCATCGCGGCGATGTTCCTGGTGATGGGGGCATTGGTGCGCACCGGGGCGCTCGACGCGGTGACGCGCTACGCCCAGAGCGGCGCCAGCAAGCGGCCGCGCACCGCCATGGTGGGGATCGTGGCGCTGGTGGTGGTGGCCTCGGCCTTCATGAACAACACGCCGGTGGTGGTGGTGATGCTGCCGGTCTTCGTGCAGCTCGCCGGGGTGCTGAAGGTGGCGCCGTCGAAGCTGCTGATCCCGCTGAGCTACGCCGCCATCCTCGGCGGCACCACGACGCTGATCGGCACCTCGACCAACCTGCTGGTGGACGGGGTCGCGCGCAGCCAGGGGCTGGCCCCGTTCGGCATCTTCGAGGTGACGCCGCTGGCGCTGGTTCTGGTGATCTGGGGCATGGCCTATCTGCGCTTCGTCGGGCCCTGGCTGCTGCCCGACCGCGCCAGCATGGCCGGGATGCTGTCGGACCGCAGCCGCATGAAGTTCTTCACCGAGGCGGTGATCCCGCCCGATTCGAACCTGATCGGCCGCGAGGTGCTCGGGGTGCAGCTGTTCAAGCGCGAGGGCGTGCGTCTGATCGACGTGGTGCGCGGCGACCAGTCGCTGCGCCGCGCCCTCGAGGGCGTGACGCTGCAGGTCGGCGACCGCGTGGTGCTGCGCACCCAGATGACCGAGCTTCTGAGCCTGCAGCGCAACAAGTCGCTGCGCCGCGTCGATCAGGTCTCCACGGTGGAGACCACCACCGTCGAGGTGCTGATCACCCCGGGCTGCAAGATGGTCGGGCGCAGCCTCGGCGCGCTGCGGCTGCGGCGGCGCTACGGCGTCTACCCGCTGGCGGTGCACCGGCGGAACCAGAACATAGGCCGCCAGCTCGACGACCTCGTGGTCCGGGTCGGCGATACGCTGCTGCTCGAGGGCGCACCCGCCGACATCAAGCGGCTGGCCGAGGAAATGGCGCTGGTCGACGTCTCGCATCCCTCGGCACGGGCCTTCCGGCGCGGCCACGCGCCGATCGCGCTGCTGGCGCTGCTGGGCATCGTGGTGCTCTCGGCACTCGGCGCGGCGCCGATCCTGGCGCTCGCGATCATCGCGGTGGCGGTGGTGCTGCTGACCCGCTGCGTCGATTCCGACGAGGCCTTCTCCTTCGTCGAGGGCCAGCTCCTGGCGCTGATCTTCGCCATGCTGGCGATCGGCGCGGCGCTCGAGAGTTCCGGCGCGGTGGAGCTGATCGTCGGCGCGGTGGCGCCCTGGGTGGCGGAGCTGAACGGCGTCTTCGTGATCTGGGCGGTGTTCGTGCTGACCTCGGTCCTGACCGAGATGGTGTCGAACAACGCCGTTGCCGTGGTCATCACGCCGATCGCGATTTCGCTGGCCGAGGCGCTCGGCATCGATGCGCGGCCCCTGGTGGTCGCGGTGATGGTGGCGGCCTCGTGCAGCTTCGCCACGCCCATCGGCTACCAGACCAACACCCTAATCTACGGCCCCGGCGGCTACCAGTTCAGCGACTTCCTGAAGGTCGGCATCCCGCTCAACCTGTCGATCGGTGTGCTCTCGGCGCTCCTGATCCCGTTCTTCTGGCCGCTGACCCCCTGAGGTCCTGACGTCCTGACCCCCTGACGTCCTGCCCCCCCGACGTCCTGACCCTCGGCCGCGGCGGTTAATCGCCCGGCGGACGCCCGGCGGGGCACGTCTTAACCGCCCCGGGGCGATGCTCCTTGCCGGGAGCGCCGCCGCCTTGGCGGGCGGCCGGCGGGGCAGCCTGGGGGCAGAGATGAGTCTGATCACGCTTGAGGACCGGCTCGCCGAGCTGGAGGCGGACCGCGCGGCCATCGCGCGCATGCTGAAGAGCATCCGCACCGAACTGCACGCCCTGCAGGACCGCGTCGAGGCGGGCGAGCTGGGCTCGCCCACCGAAGCCGGGCGGCTGCTGGGCGACGTGCGCTACTGGCTCAAGGCGGCGCGCGAGACCGAACAGGAACTGGCCAAGATCAACCGGGAACGCGCGGGGATTGCCCATGGCTACGGACTCGACCTCGAACGGGCACGGGCCGAAATCGCCTGCCGCCTGGCTCGCCTCCGCGCCTGCTGCAAGGAGTGAGGCGTTCCTTGCCGGGCTCGGCCCCGGCGAGACGCTGGCGCTGCCGCATCTCTTCGAGACCTGGGCGCATCCGCACCAGCTGCCGCCGCCGGGCGATTGGCGGGCCTGGCTGATCCTCGGCGGGCGCGGCGCCGGCAAGACCCGGGCGGGGGCGGAATGGGTGCGCGCCGTGGTCGAGGGCGCGCGGCCGCGCGATCCCGGGCGCTGCCGCCGCGTGGCGCTGGTCGGCGAGACCCTCGACCAGGTGCGCGAGGTCATGGTGTTCGGCGACAGCGGGCTCTTGGCCTGTTCGCCGCCCGACCGGCGGCCGGACTGGAGCGCCACCCGCAAATGCCTGGTCTGGCCCAACGGCGCCGAGGCGATGGCGTTCTCGGCGCACGAGCCCGAGGGCCTGCGCGGACCGCAATTCGACGCCGCCTGGGCCGACGAGCTGGCCAAGTGGCGGCGCGGCCAGGACACCTGGGACATGCTGCAATTCGCGCTCCGGCTGGGCGACCGGCCGCAGGTCAGCGTGACCACCACGCCGCGCAATGTCGAGGTCCCTGGCGCGGCGAGGTGCGGCTGGTGATCGACGGCGAGCCGCGCCTCATGCGGCTGACCTTGGGCGCGCTGGCCGAACTCGAGCAGGCGCTGGGCGCGGGCTCGCTGGTGGCCCTGGCGGAGCGCTTCGAGCGCGGCGGCTTCTCGTCGCGCGACGTGATCGCGGTGCTGGCGGCGGGGCTGCGCGGCGGCGGCGGCGCGGCGCTGCCGGACCCGGCCGCGGCCGAGATCGCCGGCGGGCCGATGGCGGCGGCGCGGGCGGCGGCCGAGCTCCTGGCGCGCGCCTTCGCGTTGCCGGAGGGCTGAGGCGATGCGCGTCGACTGGCCGGTGCTGATGCGGGCGGGGATCGGCCGCCTCGGTCTGCCGCCCGAGGCGTTCTGGGCGCTGACCCCGGCGGAGCTGGCGCTGCTGATCGGGCCGCAGGGCGGGCCGCAGCCGATGGACCGCGCCGGGCTCGAGGCCCTGATGGCGGCCTATCCCGATGACGCGACCGAGGAGGGCGGGCGATGAGCGACGACATCGAGCGGCTGGAGGACAGCATCGACGCGCTGGAGACGGCGCTGGCCGGGGCGGCGGGGATGGCCGCCGCCTGCAATGCCGAGCTTGGCCGGATTACCGCCGGGTTCGAGACCACGAGCGGCGGCGCCCGCCGCTTCGAGGCGACGCTGAGCCGCGGCGTCGGACGCGCCATCGACGGCGTGGTGCTCGACGGCATGAAGCTCTCGGACGCGCTGCGCACGGTGGCGCAGAGCATGATCGACGCCGCCTGGCGCGGCGCGGTGAAGCCGGTCTCGGACCATGTCGGCGGGCTGCTGACGCAAGGCGTGGGGGCGCTGTTCGGGCAGGTCGCGCCCTTCGCTTCCGGCGCCGGCTTCGCGCAGGGCCGGGTCATGCCCTTCGCCTCGGGCGGCATCGTCTCGGCGCCCACCGCCTTTCCGATGCGCGGCGGCCGCACCGGGCTGATGGGCGAGGCCGGGCCGGAGGCGATCCTGCCGCTGAGGCGCGGCGCCGACGGCCGGCTCGGGGTGGCGGCCGGGGGCGCCGCGCGGGCGCCGGTGCAGGTGACGATCCACGTCTCGACCCCCGACGTGGCCGGCTTCCGCCGCAGCCAGAGCCAGATCGCCGCCGCCATGGGCCGGGCCATCGCCCAGGGCCACCGCAACCGCTGAGAGGAGTTCCCGCCATGCCGGCCTTCCACGACGTGCGCTTCCCCGAACGGCTGAGCTTCGGCGCCCTGGGCGGGCCCGAGCGCCGCACCGAGATCGTCGCGCTGGCCAATGGCCGGGAGGAGCGCAACACCCCTTGGGCGCATTCCCGGCGCCGCTACGATGCCGGGATCAGGCTGCGCTCGCTCGACGACCTGGCCGAGGTCACCGCCTTCTTCGAGGCCCGCCGCGGGCAGCTGCACGGCTTTCGCTGGAAGGACTGGGCCGACCATAAATCCTGCCTACCCTCGGACGCGCCGCAGCCCACCGACCAGGTGATCGCCACCGGCGACGGCGCCCGGCGGAGCTTCCAGCTGGTCAAGGTCTACCGCTCCGGCAGCGACGCCTATGACCGTCCACGAACCGAAATCCTCGGAAAGCGCGCTGCCGCACCATTCCAGCGGCGACCGGGACGACCTGATCCAGCACCAGTATCTGCGCGCCATGCACCTCTACTGGCGCGACCCGGCGCGCAACCCGGTCTCGGAGCATTATGGCGGGCCGATGGTGGACATGGACCGGGCCTTCGTCTGGGCCTGGGACGCACGGCCCTATCCGTGGTTCCCGGGCCGCTCCGATCTCTGGTCCGACGGCGCCAACTGGCAGCGCGGCCACTGGATCACCGGCCGGGTCTCCGGGCGCACGCTGGCCTCGGTGGTGGCCGAGATCTGCGCCGGGGCGGGGCTCACCGCCATCGACACAAGCGCGCTGCACGGCTTCGTGCGCGGCTACGCGGTGACCGAGACCGGCGATGCCCGGCGCGCCCTGCAGCCGCTGATGCTGGCCTACGGCTTCGACGCCATCGAGCGCGACGGGCTGCTGGTCTTCCGGATGCGCGACGGTACCGATGCCGCGCCGCTGGACCCGGGCGAGTTCGCCGAAGCCGAGGGGCTGGAGGCGGCCTTCCAGGTCACCCGCGAGGCCGAGGCGGCGATGGCCGGGCGGCTGCGGCTGCGCTTCTACGAGGCCGACGCCGATCACGAACCCGCGGCCGAGGAGACCGTGGCCGCCGAGGACGCCACCCACGCCGTCGCCGAGAGCGAGATCGCCCTGTCGTTCAGCCGCGCCGAGGCCCGCCGCATCCTCGAACGCTGGCTGGCCGAGGCCGAGGTGGCGCGGGAAACCCTGCGCCTCGCGCTGCCGCCGTCGCGGCTCGATCTCGGGCCGGGCGACGTCGTCGAATTCCCCGACGGCGCCGGCCGGCTGCGGGCGCGCATCGACCGGGTCGAGATCACCGACCGGCAGCTGATCGAGGCGGTGCGGATCGAACCCTCGGTCTACACCCCGGCGCAGTTCCCCGACGATCCCGCGCCCCTGAAACGCTTCGCGCCGCCGCTGCCGGTGCTACCGCTGTTTCTCGACCTGCCGCTGATCACCGGCGACGAGGTGCCGCACGCCCCCCATATCGCCCTCAGCGCCGAGCCCTGGCCCGGCAGCGCCGCGGTCTATGACAGCGCGGAGGGCGCGGATTACGCGCTCAACACGGTGATCGGCGCACGTTCGGTGATCGGCCTGACCGAGACCCCGCTGCCCTTCGCCCGGCCGGGGCTGATCGACCGCGGCGCGCCGCTCGCGGTGCGGCTGATCGCCGGCGCCTTCGCCTCGATCTCGGACGGCGAGCTGCTGGCCGGGGGCAACCTGCTGGCGATCGGCGACGGCAGCCCGGGCGGCTGGGAGATCCTGCAATTCCGCGACGCGCAACTTGTCGAACAGGGGCTCTGGTGGCTCGGCCACCGTCTGCGCGGCCGGTTCGGCACCGATGCCGCGATGCCGGAGGTCTGGCCCGCGGGCAGCTACGTGGTGCGGCTCGACGGGGCGCCGCGGCAGATCGCGCTGGCGCAGGAGGCGCGGCGTCATCTGCGCCATTACCGGGTCGGCCCAGCCCGCAGGCCCTACGACGATCCCTCCTATGTCGACCGGGTCTGGGCCTTCGAGGGGCTCGGCCTGCGGCCCTATGCGCCGGTCCATCTCACCGCTCGCGCCGAGCCCGGCGGTCAGCGCCTGCGCTGGGTGCGCCGCACCCGCATCGACGGCAATGACTGGGACCTGCCCGAGGTGCCCCTGGGCGAGGAAAGCGAGCGCTACCTCGTCCGGGTGCAGCGCGGCGCCACCGTGCTGCGCGAGACGAGCGTGGCGGCGGCGGAGTGGCTCTATCCGGCCGCTGCGCTGTCCGCCGACACCGCATCGGGCGCGGTGGAGGTCCGGGTGGCGCAGGTCTCGGCGCGCTTCGGGCCCGGCCCCGCATCCGTCCTGACCCTGCCATAGGGCCGGGCCCGGCGCCGTTCTTGGAGGTGAATGTCTTACCCATACAAGGACTTGCCCGGGGCTCCGGGGTATTGGTTGATTCGCGAGTCAAAAACGCCATCATGCGGTCCACCAACCCGAATCCGGGCAATCCGAAAGGGAGACGGACATGCACAAGACGATTTTCACCGCATCGGCGATGGTCCTGGCCGCCGGCGCCGCCAGCGCGCAGGCGCAATGCGACGAGGTGACCTTCGCCGATGTCGGCTGGACCGACATCACCGCCACCACCGCGGCCACCACCGAGATTCTCGAGGCGCTGGGCTACGACACCGAGACCAAGGTGCTGTCGGTGCCGGTCACCTACACCTCGCTGTCGAACGGCGACATCGACGTCTTCCTGGGCAACTGGATGCCGACCATGGAGGCCGACATCCGGCCCTATCTCGAGGACGGCACGGTCGAGGACGTGAAGGTCAACCTCGAGGGGGCGAAATACACGCTCGCCACCAACAAGGCCGGCGCCGATCTCGGCATCGCCTCCTTCGCCGACATCGCCGAGCACCAGGACGCGCTCGAGGGCTACATCTACGGCATCGAGCCGGGCAATGACGGCAACCGCCTGATCCTGTCGATGATCGAAGAGGACGCCTTCGGCCTCGGCGAGTTCGACATCCGCGAAAGCTCCGAGCAGGGCATGCTGGCGCAGGTCGGCCGCGCCACCGAGCGCGGCGAGCCCATCGTCTTCCTGGGCTGGGAGCCGCACCCGATGAACGCCAATTACGAACTGACCTATCTCGAGGGCGGCGATGACTATTTCGGCCCCAATCTCGGCGGCGCCACGGTGCACACCAACGTGCGCGCGGGCTTCATGGAGGAATGCCCGAACGTCGCGGCGCTGCTCGACAACCTGACCTTCACGCTGGAGATGGAGAACCAGATCATGGCCGCCATCCTCGATGACGGGCAGGATGCCGACGAGGCGGCGCGCACCTGGCTGGCGGCCAACCCGGACACGGTAAAGGGCTGGCTGGACGGCGTGACCACGGTCGATGGCGGCGACGCCGCCGAGGCGGTGATGGCCGCGCTGCAGTAAGCCATGCCAGCCGGGGGCGGCGTCTGCCGGCCCCGGCCAGGTCTCGCCTGGTCAGGCGCCGGCGGTGTAGAGCATCACCCGCGCCGGCAGGTGCAGCCCCTCGGCGTCGAGGTAGCGCGCCCAGCGGTCGCGCATGTCGGCCAGGATGGCGTCGCGGTCGGCCTCGGTGCCGTTCTCTTCGCGCAGCATTGCGGCGATCGGGCCGATCTGCGGCAGGAAGCGCTGCGCCGCCTCCCAGCCGCCGGGATGGTGCAGCGTGACCTCGGCGGCGCGCGCCTCGGGCGACGCGAAGCCCGCCGCGTCGAGCAGCGGCAGCACCCGGTCGGGATCGCGCAGCGCCATCGGGCCCGGCGCATCCGGGTCGCCCGGTGCGCCGGGCCCGAGCCGCGCCACCGCGGCGGCCTTGGTGTCGCGGAACCACGGATTGGCCTCCGGCCCGGCCCAGGTCGCAAAGACCGCCCGGCCGCCCGGCGCCAGCGTCCGGCGCAGGTTGGCAAAGGCCGCGGCGAAATCGTCGAAGAACATCACCCCGAAGCGCGACAGCAGCCGGTCGAAGCCGGCCTCGGGCAGGGCATGGGTCTGGGCGTCGCCGGTCTCGAACCGCAGCGCGTCCAGATCCGTGTCGACGGCCACCTGCCGGGCCAGGTCGAGCAGCGGCTCGGACAGGTCGAGCCCGAGCGCCGCGCCGCCCGGGCCGGCGGCGTGGCGTGCCGTGTGCGTCCGCGCGCCGGTGCCGCAGCCGATGTCGAGGATGCGCGCCCCGGACAGCGGCGCCGCGGCCTCGAGGATCAGCTCGCTGACCCCGCCATGCAGGGTCTCCAGATCATCGTTGAGCGTCACCCAGCGGCGGCCGGGATCGCCGTTCCAGAACGCGGCCTGCGCCTCGTTGCGGGCGCTCATCCGTCCGCCGGCTCGGCGATCTTGTCCTGCGTCCGGGTTTCGAAATCCTCTGCCGAATGGCGCTCGTGGAGCTGCGTCTTGGGCTCGCCGAAGGTGCGGTTGACCATGCGGCCGCGCTTCACCGCGGGGCGGGCGTCGATCTCGCCGGCCCAGCGCCGGACATTCTCGTAGCTTTCCACGTCGAGGAATTCCGCCGCGCTGTAGAGCCGCCCGAGCGCCAGCTGGCCGTACCAGGAGAAGTTGGCGATGTCGGCAATGGTGTAATGCTTCCCGGCAAGGAACTGGCGGTCGGCCAGCAGCCGGTCGAGCACGTCGAGCTGGCGCTTCACCTCCATGGCGTAGCGGTTGATCGGGTATTCCATGAACTCCGGCGCATAGGCGTAGAAATGCCCGAACCCGCCGCCCAGATAGGGCGCCGAGCCCATCTGCCAGAACAGCCAGGACAGCATCTCGGCGCGGTCCGCCGGGGCGCCCAGGAAGGCATCGAACTTCTCCGCCAGGTGCAGCAGGATGGCGCCGGATTCGAACACCCGGACCGGGGCCGCGCCGGACTTGTCGAGCAGCGCCGGGATCTTCGAGTTGGGATTGATCTCGACGAAGCCGGAGGCGAACTGGTCGCCCTCGCCAATGCGGATCAGCCAGGCATCGTATTCGGCGCCGGTATGCCCCGCCTCCAGCAGTTCCTCGAACATCACGGTCGCCTTGACGCCGTTCGGCGTGCCCATGGAATAGAGCTGGAAGGGGTGCTCGCCCTGCGGCATCTCCTTGTCGTGGGTGGCGCCGGCGATCGGGCGGTTGGTCTTGGCGAACTGTCCGCCATTCTCGGCGTCCCAGGTCCAGACTTTCGGGGGCGTGTAGGCCATCAGGGTCTCCGTTGGCATCTGCGGTTTCCGGGCAAGCTAACGCGTCGGGCGGGGAGTGCCAGCCGCTTGCGGGCCGAACTCCGGGCGCGGCGCGCGCCCGGGCGTCAATCGTGGATCGGCTGCAGGTAGCGCGATTCGAGCACCGGGCGCAGATGCGCGTGCTGCGCCGGCAGCTTCAGGGCCTCGCCGAGATGGGCCGGATCCTCGTCGCGGGCAAAGCCGGGCTCGTCGGTGGCGATCTCGAAGAGCACGCCGCCCGGGCTGCGGAAATAGATCGCCCAGAAATAGTCCCGGTCGATCTGCGGCGTGACCTGGCAGCCGGTCTCCGACAGCGCCTGCCGCACCGCGGCCTGCCGCGTCCGGTCCGGCACCGAGAAGGCCAGGTGATGCACCGAGCCGGCGCCTTGGACGGCCGGGGCGGCGTCGGTCAGGGTCAGGTCGACGATGTCGGCGGGGTTGCCGCCCGCCACCCGGAACCGGGTCGTGGCGCCGTCCTGCCCGGCCTCCTCGTAGCCCATGAAGCGCAGCAGCTCGGCGGTGCCGGCGGTCTCCGACAGCGCCAGCTCGGCGCCGCGGAAGCCGCGGATCGCCGCCTCCGCCGGCACCTCGGCGCCGGTCCAGCCCGGCCGGTCGTCGCCCGGCGCCTCGACCAGCGCCAGGCCCTCGCCGTCGGGACCGGCGAAGCGCAGGACGCTCTCGCCGAAGCGGCTGTCCTCGGCGAGCCCCTCGGCGCCGAAGCTCTCGAGGCGTCGGCGCCAATAGGGCAGGGCGCCCTCGGGAACGGCGAAGAGCGTGGTCGCGACCTCGCCGCTGCCGCGGCTGCCGCGCTTGGCATGCCGGAAGGGGAAATGCGTCATCACGGTGCCCGGCTGCCCGGTCTCGTCGCCGTAATAGAGGTGGTAGATCTCGGGGGCGTCGAAATTCACCGTCTTCTTGACCCGGCGCAGACCGAGCACCCGGGTGAAGAAGGCGTTGTTGGCCTGGGCGTCGGAGGCCAGGGCGGTGACGTGGTGCAGGCCGCGGATGTCGGTGAGCATGGCGATCCTCCTGTCTCCCAGCGGATATAGGGCGTGCCGGGATGCAGGAATACCGCCACCTCCGCATTTCGCCGGTGCGCCTGCGCACGAATCGCGCCGAGGCGCCCGGGCGCGGCGCCCCCCGAGGCGCCGGATGCGAAACGGCCCCCGGCGCGCTGCCGGGGGCCGTATCTCGCGCCGGTGGCGTCGCGGTCAGACGAAGAACTGGCCGCCATTGGCCGAGATCGTCGACCCGTTGATGAAGGACGCATCGTCGGAGGCCAGGAAGGCCACGCAGCGGGCGATCTCCTCGGGCTCGCCGAGCCGGCCGGCGGGGATCTGCGCGATGATCGAGTCGCGCACCTTCTCGGGCACCGCCATGACCATCTCGGTGGCGATGTAGCCCGGGCAGATGGCGTTGGCGGTGATGCCCTTGGAGGCGCCTTCCTGGGCGAGGCTCTTCACGATGCCGAGGTCGCCGGCCTTGGTGGCGGCGTAGTTGACCTGGGCGAACTGGCCCTTCTGGCCGTTGATCGAGGAGATCACGATGATCCGGCCGAAGCCGCGCTCGCGCATGCTCGGCCAGACCGGGTGGATGGTGTTGAAGACGCCGGTGAGGTTGGTGTCGATGACCTCCTTCCACTGCTCCGGCTTCATCTTGTGGAACGGAGCGTCGCGGGTGATGCCGGCATTGGCCACCACGATGTCGATCGGGCCGAGATCGGCCTCGACCTGTTCGATCCCGGCTTTCGAGCTCTCGTAATCGGCCACGTTCCACTTGTAGGTCTTGATGCCGGTCTCGTCGGTGAAGGCGCGGGCCTTCTCGTCGTTGCCGGCATAGGTTGCGGCGACCTGGTATCCGGCCTCTTTCAGGGCCTTGGAGATCGCTTCGCCGATGCCGCGGCTGCCGCCGGTGACCAGTGCTACGCGTGCCATTCTGTCGTTCCTCCGCTTTGAATTCTAAAAAAGTTACATATGCTTGGCGCTTTCGCGCAATAATATTTCAACGATGTGAAATCAGGTTTCCCCGGCTGCGTCAAGCCACCGTCTCGCGTCGCGCTCGCCCTGCGCCCAGGTCGCGCGCAGCTTCTCAGGAGCGGTGAAGTCGATCTTGTCGGCCGGAGTCTCCGCCGACGGCGCGATGTAGTGGCGGCCGGCGACATCCGGCAGGCGCTTGTAGTCGCGGGTGAGCAGGATCATCGTCTCGCCCGCATCGGGCTGCGGCAGCGGCGCCTGGTCGGCCATGCCGCCATCGACCACCCGGCGATCCTCCCAGAGCGGCGGCTCGAAGACCGGCGGGATCACCGCCGCGGCGCAGATCAGCTCCACCAGCCGGCCCTCGCGCGCCGCCTGGTTGGCATCGACCAGCTGCGAGGTTAGGCCCATCTTCTCGGCCCAGTTGAAATGCGGCGAGTTGACGGTGTGCAGCTCGGCCTCGTAGGCCGCCGCCATCGCCATCCCGGTCATCGTCGGCAGCGGCGTCTCGGGCGGGTGGGCGAGCAGGATCTGGAAGCCCGGCCCGTCCGCGACCCGCGCCTCGGCCTCGGCGTCGATGACCCGGGTGACGACGTCGCAATAGAGCTTCTGATGCGGCGTGATGCCGTCCTCGTCCGGGTTCAGCAGGTCGAGATTGCTGTCCTGCTTCTCGAAGGCCGCGCACATCTCCTCGAGCAGGCGCCGCTCGGTCCCCGACAGGAACGCGGCGCCGGCCAGCGCGCCCCCGGAAACGCCGGTGACGCGCTCGGGCCGGCAGGGCCGCGCGGCGCAGAGCGTGGTCATGAACCCGCCCTGCCAGAAGCAGCGCAGGCCACCGCCGGAAAAGACGATCTGCGGGGGATTGTCGGGAAGCTGCGCCATCGGTGCCGGGCGCCGGGCGGCCGGCCGCGACTCCCCGACGGGACTCCGCGCAGCCGGGCGCCCGGGCAGGGTCCTTACGGGCGCTCGATGCAGAGCGCCACGCCCATGCCGCCGCCGATGCAGAGCGTGGCGAGGCCCTTCTTGGCGTCGCGGCGCTTCATCTCGAAGAGCAGGGTGTTGAGCACCCGCGCCCCCGACGCGCCGATCGGGTGGCCGATGGCGATGGCGCCGCCATTGACGTTCACCTTCTCCGGATCCCAGCCCATGTCCTTGTTGACCGCGCAGGCCTGCGCCGCGAAGGCCTCGTTGGCCTCCACGAGGTCCAGATCCTCGGGCTTCCAGCCGGCCTTCTCCAGCGCCTTGCGCGAGGCATGGATCGGGCCCACGCCCATGATCGCCGGGTCGAGCCCCGCGGTGGCGTAGGAGACGATGCGCGCCAGCGGCTCGATGCCGCGCTTCTCGGCATTCTCGGCCGACATCAGCAGCACGCCGGCGGCGCCGTCATTGATCCCCGAGGCGTTGCCCGCGGTGACCGAGCCGTCCTTGGCGAAGGCCGGGCGCAGCTTCTGCATGTTGTCGATGGTGGCGCCGTGGCGGATGTACTCGTCCTTGTCGACGACAATGTCGCCCTTGCGGGTCTTGACGGTGAAGGCGATCACCTCGTCGTCGAACCGGCCGGCCTTCTGGGCAGCTTCCGCCTTGTTCTGGCTGGCCAGCGCGAACTGGTCCTGCTGCTCGCGGCTGATCTGCCACTTCTCGGCGACGTTCTCGGCGGTCTGGCCCATGTGGTAACCGTTGAAGGCATCCCAGAGCCCGTCGCGGATCATCGTGTCGATGTATTTCACGTCGCCCATCTTGTGGCCGGCGCGCAGATGCGCGGCATGCGGGGAGAGCGACATGTTCTCCTGGCCGCCGGCGCAGATGATGTCGGCATCGCCGAGCATGATGTGCTGGGCGCCGAGCGCCACGGCGCGCAGGCCCGAGCCGCAGACCTGGTTGATCGACCAGGCGGCGGATTCCTGCGGCAGGCCGGCATTGATATGCGCCTGGCGCGCCGGGTTCTGGCCCTGGGCCGCGGTCAGGACCTGGCCGAGGATGGTTTCGGAGACCTCCGACTTGTCGATGCCGGCGCGCGCCACCAGCGCCTCGAGCACCGCCGAGCCGAGGTCGTGGGCCGGGGTGTTGGCGAAGGCGCCGTTGAAGCTGCCGACCGCGGTCCGGGCCGCCGAGGCGATCACGATGTTGGTCATGGTGTGGTCTCCACTGTTGTCCTGCGTCACGAACGCCGCGGGCCGCCGGGGGCGTCCGCACGCTTGGACAGAAGACGTAGAGGAAAGCCGGAACCTGGGCAACACGGGCGGTGTCACAGCCCGCCCGGGCCGGCCCGGGCCCGCCCGGTCAGGCAGGGTCGTCGGGCGCGAGCCAGGGCGGTCGCAGGGTGGGGGCGCCAAAGGCAAAGCCCTGCAGGCAGTCGAGCCCGATCGCCGTCAGGAGCGGCGCGTCCTCGGCGCGCTCGACCTGCTCGGCCACGGTGAGCATGTCGAATTCGCGGGCCATGGCGCAGAAGGCCCGCAGCGCCACCTGGTTGTCGGGATCGCCGGCCAGGTCCTGGACGTAGCCGCCGTCGATCTTCACCAGGTCGAAGGGAAACCGCTTGAGGAACCGGAATCGCGTCGCCCCGGCGCCGAAATTGTCGAGCGCGAAGGCGAGGCCGGCGCGCTGGCCGTCGCGCATGAAGGCCAGCGTCAGTTCCGGCACCAGCATCGAAGAGGCTTCGGTGATCTCGAGGATCAGCCGCTTCCCGAGGCTGCCGTCGCGGCGCAGTCCCTGATCGAGCAGGTTGCGCCAGGCCGGGTAGCCGATGGAGCGCGCCGAGAGGTTCACCGCGAGCCGCAGGCCGGGATGCCGCATCAGGTGGGCGAGGCAGGTCTCGAGCGCCAGGCAGTCGAGCCGCCGCCCGGTCTCGCGATCCTCGATCGCCGCCATGAACTCGCCGGCGGGGATGATTCGCCCGGTGGCGTCGAGCACCCGGGCCAGGCCCTCGTGATAGACCGGGGCGGGGGCGGCGCCGGCCCGCAGCACCGGCTGGAATGCCATCCTGACCTGACGGTGGCGCACCGCCTCCTCGACCCGGGCGATGAGGCTGCGGTCGCGCCCCGCCAGGGCCCGGGCGAGCGGCGTCACGCTGCGGTCGGTGTCGCGGTCGAAGGTCATGGCATGCTCCGGCCCGGGGGCGGGCTTCGCGGCCAGCCTGCCCGCGGCCGGTTTAAGGCCGGGTTTACCGCCGTCCCGGGCGCCGGGCCCGTTGACATGGCCGCCGCCGCGGCTATAAGCGCGCCTTCATTGGTGTTGGTGGCCCCCGCAAGGGGATGCCTGTCAGGGTTCCGGCCCAGAGGACAACGCCCTTCGCAGGCGGCGGGTTCGACCACCGGACCGGCCGCGTCCACATGAAGGAGATCAGACGGTGACCAAACGCACCTCTGCCAAGTACAAGCTCGACCGCCGCATGGGCGAGAACATCTGGGGCCGCGCGAAATCCCCGGTCAACCGCCGCGAATACGGCCCCGGCCAGCACGGCCAGCGCCGCAAGGGCAAGCTCAGCGACTTCGGCATCCAGCTGCGCGCCAAGCAGAAGCTCAAGGGCTATTACGGCGACATGACCGAGAAGCAGTTCCGCCGCATCTTCGCCGAGGCCGAGCGCCGCCGCGGCGACACCGGCGAGATCCTGATCGGCCTGCTCGAGCGCCGTCTCGACGCCGTGGTCTACCGCGCCAAGTTCGTGCCGACCGTCTTCGCTGCGCGCCAGTTCGTCAACCACGGCCACGTCCTAGTCAACGGCCGCCGCGTCAACATCCCGTCCTACCGGGTCAAGGAAGGCGACGTCGTCGAGGTCCGCGAGAAGTCCAAGCAGCTCGTCTCGGTGCTCGAGGCCATCCAGAGCCCGGAGCGCGACGTGCCCGACTATCTCGAGGTCGACCATTCCAAGATGACCGCGACCTTCACCCGCCAGCCCGGCCTGTCCGACGTGCCGTACCCGGTCGTCATGGAGCCGAACCTGGTCATCGAATTCTACGCCCAGAACTGATCCCTTCAGGATCGGTCCTCGGGCCACCGAACACAGCGAGCCGCGCCTCCCCGGGAGGCGCGGTTTTTTCGTCTCAGGGGATGGGCGGATGCGGAGCACCGGCCGTCGCCACGCCGGCGCGTCCCGGGGCGCGCTCAGAGGCGCCGGGACCCGCCCTGCGGGCCCGCAGCCGCGGGCAGGGGAGGCAGGCCGGGAGATGGTCCCCGAAGGCGGCCTCAAGCGGGTTCGCGGCCGGCAGGGGACGCGACGGCGCGCGGCGGCTGCCGGGCATTGCGCCGCGCCTGCGTCGCGCCGCGGCGCCGATGTCATCGTGGTGGAGAAGTTTGGAGCGGGCGATGAGATTCGAACTCACGACCCTTACCTTGGCAAGGTAATGCTCTACCCCTGAGCTACGCCCGCATCCGTTTGGCCTCTCCGGCCTGGGGTCCCAATGGAGCGGGCGATGAGATTCGAACTCACGACCCTTACCTTGGCAAGGTAATGCTCTACCCCTGAGCTACGCCCGCGTTCCTTGGGTATGGGGGCGTTTAAAGTCTCCCGCCGGGGCCTGCAAGCGGAAATTTCGCCCCCTTGGGCAGAGAGTTTCAGGCCCCCGCGCGGGGGGTGGGTGAAGAGCCTTGGGCCGGTTCCGAGCCCCGGCGCGGAGCCAAGGCCGCAGGCCGCCGCGCATCGCCGGGCCGTCCCGGGCGCGGCGATCCGGTGGGGCTGGGCGCCGCGCTCCGAGGTCGTCCGCGCGTGGTCGAGATAAAGCGCGCCGCGCGCAGCGCGAATCGCCGCGCCACGGCCCGACGCTGCGCGGCTCCGCCCTCTGGGTAAGTGCCGGGCGGGGACCGCCACCCGGACGGCGCGTCGCCATTGGCCAATTGGAGGGGGCACTCTCGGAACGCCGCAGGTCACCTACGATCCATCGCTACAATCGCCTGCGCGGGATCAAGGCAGCAGGCCGCCGCGCATCGCCGGGCCGCCCCCCGGCCCGGCGATCTGGTGGGGCTGGGCGCACAGCTTCGAACTACTTCGGATGTGGCGTGGATGAAACGCGGGATTCCGCGGTCAGGACCGCCGCGCCGCGGCCCCTCAATGCGCGGCTCCGCGCCCGGCGGGCAGGGCGGGGCGCCCGAAGCGCGCCGGCATCCCGGCGTCCCCGCGTGCACGACCGCACCGGCGTTTCCAGCCCGCCGCCGAACCGCACGCCACCGCGCAAACGAAAACCGCCCCCGGCCGGCGGGCCAGGGGGCGGTCGCGATAACCCGCTGAGACAGCCGTCAGGCGCTCTCGAACTCCACCAGCAGGTCCTTGGCGTCGATCTGGCCGCCGGGCTGGACATGCACCGCCTTCACCTTGGCGTCGCGGTCGGCGTAGAGCCCGGTCTCCATCTTCATCGCCTCGATCACCAGGAGCAGGTCGCCCTCCTTGACCGCTTTGCCGGCCTCGACCGCGACCTGGGAGACCACGCCCGGCATCGGCGCGCCGACATGATCGGCATTGCCGGCCTCGGCCTTGGCCCGCACCGCCTTGCCGCCCGAGGCCTTGCGGTCGGGCACCCGCACCGTGCGGGGCTGGCCGTTGAGCTCGAAGAACACCCGCACCTCGCCGTCATCCTGGGTGTCGCCGACGGTGACGAGGCGGATCTCCAGCGTCTTGCCGGGGTCGATCTCGGCGGTGATCTCCTCGCCGGGCGCCATGCCGTAGAAGAAGGTCCGGGTCGGCAGAGTGCGGACCGGGCCGTAAATTTCGTGCCGCGCGATGTAGTCGGTGAAGACCTTGGGATACATCAGGTAGCCGTTGAGATCCTCGTCGTCGAACTCGACATCCTCGAACTTCGCCGCCAGCTCGGCCCGCTTCTCCTCCAGATCGACCGGCGCGAGGTGCTTGCCGGGCCGGTCGGTGAGCGGCGCCTCGCCCTTCAGCACCTTCTGCTGGATGCCGGTGGGGAAGCCGCCCGGCGGCTGGCCGAGATTGCCCTTCATCATGTCGATGACCGAATCGGGGAAGGAGATGTCGCGGGAGGGATCCTCGACCTCGGCGCGGCTCAGGCCCTGGGAGACCATCATCAGCGCCATGTCGCCCACCACCTTGGAGGACGGCGTCACCTTCACGATGTCGCCAAACATCTGGTTGACGTCGGCATAGGTGCGCGCGACCTCGGGCCAGCGCTCCTCGAGCCCCATGGAGCGCGCCTGGGCGCGCAGATTGGTGAACTGCCCGCCCGGCATTTCGTGCAGGTAGACCTCGGAGGCCGGCGATTGCATGGCGCTCTCGAAGGCCGCGTAATGCATCCGCACCTGTTCCCAGTAATTCGAGATCTCGCGGATTTTCGCGATGTCGAGCCCGGTCTCGCGGTCGGTGAAGCGCAGCGCCTCGACGATCGAGCCCAGGGTCGGCTGCGAGGTATTGCCCGACAGCGCATCCATCGCCGCGTCGACGGCGTCGACCCCGGCCTCGGCGGCGGCCATGATCGAGGCGATGGCGGCGCCCGACGTGTCATGGGTGTGGAAGTGGACCGGCAGGCCGACCTCCTCCTTCAGCGCCCGGATCAGCGGCCCGGCGGCGGCGGGCTTCAGGAGCCCCGCCATGTCCTTCAGGCCGAGCACATGGGCGCCGGCGGCCTTCAGCTCCTTGCCCATGTCGACATAGTATTTGAGGTTGTACTTGGCCCGGTCGGGATCGTTGATGTCGCCGGTATAGCAGACCGTGCCCTCGCAGACCTTGCCGGTCTCGAGCACCGCGTCCATGGCGACGCGCATGTTCTCCACCCAGTTCAGCGAATCGAAGACCCGGAAGACGTCGACGCCCGACGCCGCGGCGCGCTTGACGAAGGCCTCGACGACGTTGTCGGGATAATTGGTGTAGCCCACGCCGTTGGAGGCGCGCAGCAGCATCTGCGTCATGATGTTGGGCATCTTGGCGCGGATGTCGCGCAGGCGTTGCCAGGGGCATTCCTGCAGGAAGCGGTAGGCCACGTCGAAGGTCGCGCCGCCCCAGCACTCGACCGAGAACAGGCCGGGCAGGTTCTGGGCATAGGCCGGCGCCACCCGGATCATGTCGATCGAGCGCATCCGCGTCGCCAGGAGCGACTGGTGGCCGTCGCGCATCGTGGTGTCGGTGATCAGCACCCGCTTCTCGGCCGCCATCCAGTCGGCCACCGCCTGCGGCCCCTTCTCGTCGAGCAGCGTGCGGGTGCCCGGCGGCGGGGCCTCGAGCGGCACCACCGGCGCCTTCGGCGTCCGCGCCTCGGCCGGCGGGCGCTGCCGCCCCTCGGTCTCGGGATGGCCGTTGACGGTGATGTCGGCGATGTAGGTCAGCACCTTGGTGCCGCGGTCCTGGCGCGGCTTGAAGTCGAAGAGCTCGGGCGTCGTGTCGATGAACTTGGTGGTGTAGCGGTTCGACAGGAAGGTCTCGTGCTTCAAGAGGTTCTGCACGAAGTCGATGTTGGTGCTGACGCCGCGGATGCGGAATTCGCGCAGCGCCCGGTCCATCCGCGCGATCGCCTTCTCCGGCGTCGGCGCCCAAGCGGTGACCTTGGTCAGCAGCGAATCGTAGAACCGGGTGATCACGCCGCCGGCATAGGCGGTGCCGCCATCGAGCCGGATGCCCATGCCGGTGGCCGAGCGGTAGGCGGTGATGCGGCCGTAATCGGGGATGAAGTTGTTGGTCGGATCCTCGGTGGTGATCCGGGTCTGCAGGGCGTGGCCGTTGAGGCTGACCTCGGCCTGGCTGGCCTTGCCGGTGGCCTCCTCGAGGCTTTTGCCCTCGGCGATCAGGATCTGCGCCTGGACGATGTCGATGCCGGTCACCTCCTCGGTGACGGTGTGCTCGACCTGGACCCGCGGATTGACCTCGATGAAGTAGAATTCCTCGGAATCCATATCCATCAGGAACTCGACGGTGCCGGCGCATTCGTAGTTCACATGGGCGCAGATGCGGCGGCCGAGATCGCAGAGCCGCTCGCGCTGCTCGGCGCTGAGATAGGGCGCCGGGGCGCGCTCCACGACCTTCTGGTTGCGCCGCTGGACCGAGCAGTCGCGCTCGTAGAGGTGGTAGATCTGGCCCATCTTGTCGCCGAGGATCTGCACCTCGACATGGCGGGCGCGCTCGATCATCTTCTCGAGATAGCCCTCGCCGTTGCCGAAGGCCGCCTCGGCCTCGCGCCGGCCCTCGCGGACCTTCTCCTCGAGCTCCTTCTCGGCGAGGATCGGCCGCATGCCGCGGCCGCCGCCGCCCCAGGAGGCCTTGAGCATCAGCGGGTAGCCGATCTCGGCGGCCTCGCGGCGGATCGCCTCCATGTCGTCGCCCAGCACCTCGGTGGCGGGGATCACCGGCACCCCGGCCTCGATCGCCACGCGCCGGGCGCTGGCCTTGTCGCCGAGCGCGCGCATGGTCTCGGCGCGGGGGCCGATGAAGGTGATGCCGGCCTTGTCGCAGGCATCGACGAATTCCGGGTTCTCCGACAGCAGGCCGTAGCCGGGATGGATGGCGTCGGCGCCCGAGGACTTGGCCACCCGGATGATCTCGGGGATCGACAGGTAGGCCTGGACCGGGCCCAGCCCCTCGCCGATGCGGTAGGCCTCGTCGGCCTTGAAGCGGTGCAGCCCCAGCTTGTCCTCTTCCGCGAAGACCGCGACGGTGCGCTTGCCCATCTCGTTGGCAGCGCGCATGACACGGATGGCGATCTCGCCGCGGTTGGCGATCAGAATCTTCTGAAAATCGGGCATGGTGGGCAATGTCCTGCAACGTTCGGTCGCCGCTTTGTTATGACGGAACCGCCGCGACCTCAACTCGGGTATAAGGGCGGTACGGGGATGCCGGTCGGATAGGCCGGGCCTGCCCGTTCGGGCGCCGCCCCGGCCCCGTCCTGCTTCTTCTGAGCACAAGTATCCCGGGGGGGCGGGGGCAGCGCCCCCGCGGCGCGCCGGTCACGTCTAAGCCTGCGCCGCCGAACCGGGCGGCCGCCTCAGACCCGCTCGATGGCGATCGCCGTGCCTTCGCCGCCGCCGATGCAGATCGCCGCCACGCCGCGCCGCAGCCCGCGCCGCTCCAGCGCGTTCAGCAGGGTCACCATGATCCGCGCCCCCGAGGCGCCGATCGGGTGGCCCAGCGCGCAGGCGCCGCCATGCACGTTCACCACCTCGCGGTCGAGCCCCATCTCGCGCATGAAGGCCATCGGCACCACCGCGAAGGCCTCGTTGACCTCCCAGAGATCGACATCCTCGCGGCGCCAGCCGATGCGCTCGAGCAGCTTCCGCGCCGCCGGCACCGGCGCCGTGGTGAAGAGCCCCGGCGCCTGGGCATGGCTGGCATGCCCCAGGATGCGCGCCCGGGGCATGCGTCCGGCGGCCTCGGCGGCGCTGCGGCGCTCCAGCACAAGCGCCGCGGCGCCGTCGGAGATCGACGAGGAATTGGCCGGCGTCACCGTGCCGTCGTTGCGGAAGGCGGGCTTCAGCTGCGGGATCTTCTCGGGCCGCGCGGTGCCCGGCTGCTCGTCCTCGCCGATCTCGACCGCGCCGCCGCGGGCCGGGGCCGAGACCGCGACGATCTCGGCCGCGAAGGCGCCGTCCTTCTGCGCCGCCAGCGCGTTCGACAGCGAGCGCAGCGCGTAGTCGTCCTGGGCCTCGCGGGTGAACTGGTAGGCCTCGGCGCAATCCTCCGCGAAGGTGCCCATCAGCCGGCCCTTGTCATAGGCGTCCTCGAGCCCGTCGAGGAACATGTGGTCGACCACCTGGCCGTGGCCGAGCCGCGCGCCGCCGCGCATCTTGGGCAGCAGGTAGGGGGCCTGGGTCATGCTCTCCATGCCGCCGGCGACGATGCACTCGGCCTGGCCCAGCGCCAGCCGGTCGAAGGCCATCATCGCCGCCTTCATGCCCGAGCCGCACATCTTGTTCAGCGTGGTCGCCGGCACCTCCTCGCCGAGCCCGGCGGCAAAGCCGGCCTGGCGCGCCGGCGCCTGGCCCTGGCCGGCCGGCAGCACGCAGCCCATCAGCACCTCCTCGGGCGCCGCGCCCGGCGCCTCGCCCAGCGCCGCGCGAATCGCCGCGCCGCCCAGATCGGCCGCCGGCACGTCGCGCAGCGCGCCCTGGAATCCCCCCATCGGCGTGCGCCGCGCGCCGGTGATCACAACCTCGTCCATGCCGGGCTCCTCCCGTTGCCTCGGCCGCCTGCATACCGAATGGAAAGGTTTGCCGTCTACCGTCACCGTACGGGACGATCGGAGGCGGCCGGCATGGAGCTCGACATCGAGGACAGGGGCGCGGTGCGCATCGTGCGGGTCGCGGCGGCGCGCATCGATGCCGCGGTGGCGATCCAGTTCAAGGACGCGATGCGGCTGCGCACCGCCGCGGCGGAGGGACCGGTGCTGCTCGATCTGGCCCGCGTGGGCTTCATCGATTCCAGCGGCCTCGGCGCCATCGTCGCGGCGATGAAACAGCTGCCGCCGCCGGCCCGGCTCGACCTGGTGGCGCTGCAGCCCAACGTGGACAAGGTGTTCCGCCTGACGCGGATGGATTCGATCTTCGCCATCCATCCCGACCTCGCGGCGGCCCTGCAAAGCCATGCCGCATGATTTCGCCCGCCACGGACGCCTGGCCCCGGGGGCGTCCGGCCGGCCCCGCAGCCGGCGTGCGGCGGCGCCGTGGTGGCTGCGCCCGGCCTTCCGGCGCGACCTGAGCCCCGACCCGTTCGAGGTGCGCGGCGCCGTCACCGCGCTCGAGGCGGCGCTGGCCGCGGCCGGCAGCGCCGGTCCGGCGGCCGGACAGGCGGCGCTGGTGGTGGCCGAGGCGCTCAACAACATCGTCGAACACGCCTTTGCCGAAGCCGCGGCGCCGGCCGGGCCGCAGAGCTCTGCCGGGGACCTTGCGGGCCGCGGCCTGCCGGCCGGGCGGATCGGCCTGCGCTGCTCGCAGCTGCAGGGCCGCATGCGGGTGCAACTGCGCGACACCGGCCGCGCCATGCCGGGCCTGGCGCTGCCCGCCGGCGCCGCCCCGGACCTTGCCGCGGCGCCCGACGACCTGCCCGAGGGCGGGTTCGGTTGGTTCCTGATCCACGCCCTGACCGCCGATCTCGGCTATCGCCGGCGCGCCGGGTTCAACATCCTGGAATTCACCCTCGATCTCGACGCCCTGGCCTGACGGCGCCCGGCGCTCATGAGCGTCAGCGCGCCCGGGCGGAGCAGCGCCGGACGCCGCGAGGCGCCGCCCGGCGCGCCGAAGACCGCCGCGCGCACAGCCGCGCCGCCGGCCCGCCGCCGCCGAAGCCGCGCCTCTGCGGGCGCTGCCGCGCCGGTGGCGCGCGTTTGGTGTCACGGCAGCGCAAGGCTTGAGCGGGCCGCCCGGGGCGCGGGGCCTTTCAGCGATGCGTGCACGGCGGAGGCTTCGGGCCGAGGCGCGGGGGGACGCCTGTCGGACCCGCGTGGGACGCCTCCACGCGGCCGGCGGCCGCGGTTGGGGCGGTCCCCGGCAACCGGGGGTTGCGGCGCGGCGCCAACTCCCCGAAATGGCCCGATTCCCAGCGCAATGCCGGCGGAATCCGCCTCCATAACGGTCCTGTAGCTGAATGGCTTCCCTCGGCGCCGCGCGTCAACAGCCCCCACCCAGTGTGCGGCGCCGAGGACTTCTCCCGCACCTCCCGCACCTCCCGCACCCTGCATGACAGTTGCAGCCGGCGCGCGGCGCCCGGGCGGGCGCCGGTCCGGACCGGCCGCGGCACGGCACGTTGACCTTGCCGCCGGGGCTGCGCATGGTCGCCGGGTTCCCTGCGAGAGGCCTCATGCGCGATTTTCATCATCCCGGACGCTCCGCGGTCTATGCCGAGAACGGCATGGTCGCGACCTCCCACCCGCTGGCGGCGCAGGCGGCGCTGCGCTTGCTGCAGGAGGGCGGCAATGCCGTCGACGCGGCGATCGCCGGGGCGGTGCTGCTCGGGGTCTGCGAGCCGCACATGACCGGCATCGGCGGCGACGCCTTCGCGCTGGTCTCGCGCCCCGGCGAGGAGGTCGTGGCGGTCAACGGCTCGGGCGGCGCCCCGGCCGGCGCCGAGGCCGCGGCTCTGCGCGCCCGCGGGCTCGACCGGGTGCCGCTGCGCGGCGTCGAGGCGGTCACCCTGCCGGGCGCCATCGACGCCTTCTGCCGCATGTCCGAGCGCTGGGGCGCGCTGGGCCTGGCGCGCAGCCTCGACCCGGCGATCGCCTATTTCGAGACCGGCGTGCCGGTGGCGCCGCGCGTCGCCCGCGACTGGGCCGGGCTCGAGCCGATCCTGCAGGGCGCGGCGCGCAGCCATTTCCTGGTGCAGGACCAGGCCCCGGCCATCGGCACCCGCTTCGCCCTGCCGGGCCAGGCCGAGGTGCTGCGCCGGGTGGCGCGCGAGGGCCGCGACGGCTTCTATGCCGGCGAGGTGGCCGAGGACATGCTGACCGCGCTGCAGGCGCTGGGCGGCAGCCACAGCGCCGAGGATTTCGCCCGCGTCGAGACCCGCTTCGGCCGCCCGGTGCACACCGCCTTCGGCGGCATCGACGTGCTCGAGCATCCGCCCAACGGGCAGGGCGCGACGGCGCTGCTGCTGCTTAACATCCTGTCGCGCTTCGACCTTGCGGGCCTCGATCCGGACGGCGCCGAGCGCGTGCATCTCGAGGCCGAGGCGACCAAGCTGGCCTATGACGCGCGCGACCGCTTCCTGGCCGATCCCGACGCCACGGCCCGGCTCGAGCACATGCTGGCGCCGGAGACCGCCGACCGGCTGGCGGCGATGATCGACCCGCGCCGCGCCATGCCCGACCCGCACCGGCTGAGCGCCGAGGTGCATCGCGACACCGTGCTGATCACCGTGGTCGACCGCGACCGCATGGCGGTGTCGCTGATCTACTCGATCTTCCACGGCTTCGGGACCGGGCTCGCCTCGGACCGGTTCGGCATCCTGTTCCAGAATCGCGGCTCCGGCTTCTGCCTCGCCGAGGGCCATCCCAACGAGATGCGTCCCGGCAAGCGCCCCATGCACACGATCATTCCCGGCATGATCGCCGAGGACGGCGCGGTGACCATGCCGTTCGGGGTGATGGGCGGGCCGTACCAGGCCACGGGCCATGCCCGGCTGGTCACCGACCTGCGCTGCTACGGCCGCGAGCTGCAGACCGCGCTCGACGCGCCGCGCGCCTTCGCCACCGAGGGCGAGCTCAGGCTGGAGCGCGGCTATCCCGAGGCGGTGCGCGCGGCGCTGGCCGAGAAGGGCCACCGGGTGGTGCGCCCCGACGCGCCGCTGGGCGGCGCCCAGGCCATCCGCATGCTGCCCGGCGGCATGCTCGAAGGCGCCTCGGATCCGCGCAAGGACGGCATCGCGCTGGGATACTGAACGGCGCGTCCCGGCCCGGCCTGCCGGCGCCGGGCGTCCGGGCCCCGCGCCGGGGCCGGCGCACGGGCGCCCTTGGCGGGCTCAGTAATGCGGCGGCCGCTCGTCGCCCAGCACCACGCCGCCGCCGCCCTCGTCCTGGCGCGCCGCCTCGCGCTCCAGCAGCAGCGCCACCCGGCGTTCCAGCAGGTCGATGGCGCGGGCCTGGCCGGCCACCATCTCCGACAGGTCGTCGACCTGCGCCATCAGATGCGCCACGCGCTCTTCCAGTCTGTCGGTGCGATCACCGTCGCTCATGTCCTCGGACCTCCGGCTGCGGGGCCGCGCCTTGCCCCCATGGGTGCGAGCGGATAGAGGGTGCGCGCGAAGGATGCCAGCCCCGGGAACCGCATGGCCAAGGTCAAGAAACAGCCCCGCCCCAAGGCCGAGACGCCCAAGGGCTTCCGCGACTATTTCGGCGCCGACGTCACCGAGCGTCTGGCGATGCTCGACACGATCCGGCAAGTCTACCACCGCTACGGCTTCGAGGCGCTGGAAAGCTCCGCCGTCGAGACCGTCGAGGCGCTGGGCAAGTTCCTCCCCGATGTCGACCGCCCGAACGAGGGCGTCTTCGCCTGGCAGGAGGATGCCGAGGGCGAGAAGCCCGGCGATTGGCTGGCGCTGCGCTACGACCTGACAGCGCCGCTGGCCCGGGTCTATGCCCAGCACCGCAACGACCTGCCGACGCCCTACCGGCGCTTCGCCATGGGGCCGGTCTGGCGCAACGAGAAGCCGGGGCCGGGGCGGTTCCGGCAATTCTATCAATGCGACGCCGACACGGTGGGCGCCGCCAGCGTCGCCGCCGATGCCGAGATCTGCGCCATGCTGGCCGACACGCTGGAGGCGGTCGGCATCGCCCGCGGCGATTACGTGGTGCGGATCAACAACCGCAAGGTCCTGAACGGCGTGCTGGAGACCATGGGGCTCTCCGACGACGCCCAGCGCGACGCCGTGCTGCGCACCATCGACAAGTTCGACAAGGTCGGCGAGCAGGGCGTCCGCGACCTGCTCGGGGCCGGGCGCGAGGACGCCTCGGGGGCCTATATCGACGGCGTCGGCCTGGCGCCGGCGCAGGCCGACCCGGTGGTGGCCTTCCTGACCTCGAAGGGCGCCGACAACGCCGCGACGCTGGCCAACCTGCGCGCCGCGGTGGGCGGCTCGGCGGCGGGCGCCGAGGGCGTGGACGAGCTGGCCGAGATCGCCCGGCTGCTCGAGGCCGGCGGCTACGGGCCGGACCGGGTCGTCATCGACCCCTCGGTGGTGCGCGGCCTGGGCTATTATACCGGGCCGGTCTTCGAGGCCGAGCTGACCTTCGAGATCCGCGACGACAAGGGCCGGCTGCGGCAGTTCGGCTCGGTGGCCGGCGGCGGGCGCTACGACGACCTCGTCAAGCGCTTCACCGGGCAGGCAGTGCCGGCCACCGGCGTCTCGATCGGCGTCGACCGGCTGCTCGCCGCGCTGCGCGAGACCGGCCGCGTCGGCGGCGCCGAGCCCGGCCCGGTGGTGGTTACGGTGATGGAGAAGGCGCGCATGGAAGAGTACCAGGCGATGGTGGCGGAGCTGCGCCAGGCCGGGATCCGCGCCGAGGTCTATCTCGGCAACCCGAAGAATTTCGGCAACCAGCTCAAATATGCCGACCGCCGCGGCTCGCCGGCGGCGGTGATCGCCGGCAGCGAGGAATTCGAGCGCGGCGTGGTGCAGGTCAAGGACCTGGTGCTAGGGGCCGAGATCGCCCGCAACGCCACGCTCGAGGAATGGAAGGAGCGGCCGTCGCAATTCGAGGTGCCGCGGCGCGACCTGGTCGCCAAGATCCGCGAGATCCTCGGGCAATGAGCCCGGTGCCGAGCGCCGCCGCCGCGCGCGCCGAGGCCCGGGCCGAGGCGATGCGGCTGCGCGCCGCCTTCGAGGCGGCGGGCGCCCTGCCGGTGGATTGCGGCGTGCTGCAATCGGCCGAGACGCTGCTCGACCTCTACGGCGAGGACATCCGCGCCCGCGCCTACGTCACCCAGGATCCGGGGCTGGGGGAGCGCATGCTGCGCCCCGACTTCACCGTGCCGGTGGTCGAGATGCACATGGCCGAGGGCGCCGAGCCGGCCCGCTACACCTATTGCGGCGAGGTCTTCCGGCGCCAGGAGGACCGCCCCGAACGCGCCTCGGAATACATCCAGGCGGGGTTCGAGCTGTTCGACGGCAGCGACCCCGAAGACGCCGATGCCGAGGTCTTCGCGATCTTCTCGGAGCTGCTGGCCGGCGAGGACGTGGCGCCCTGCACCGGCGATATCGGCATCCTGACCGCGGCGGTCGCGGCGCTGCAGATCTCCGAGGCGCGGCGCCGGGCGCTGTTGCGCCACATCTGGCGGCCGCGGCGCTTCCGGGCGCTGCTCGACCGCTTCGCCGGGCGCAGCCCGCCGCCGGCGACGCGGCGGGCGCTGCTGGCCGCCTCCGACCCGCTGGCCAAGGCCGGCCCGGCGATCGGGCTGCGCAGCCGCGCCGAGATCGCCGAGCGCATCGTGGCGCTGAAGGCCGATGCCGCGGAGCCGCCGCTGTCGCAGGAGCAATGCGACCTCGTCGACGCGGTGCTCCGGGTCTCCGAGACCTGCCCCTACGCGCTCGAACGGCTGCGCGACCTGGCGCTCGACCTGCCGGGGCTGCAGGGCGCGGTGGAGCGCTTCGCGCGGCGCTGCGAGCGGCTGGCGGCGCGCGGCGTCGATGTCGCGGCGCTGGATTTCGAGGCCTCCTACGGGCGCGCCTCGATGGAATATTACGACGGCTTCGTCTTCGGCTTCGCCGCGCGGGGCCGCCCCGACCTGCCGCCGGCGGCGGCCGGCGGGCGCTACGACGCGCTGACCGCGCGGCTCGGGCGCGGCGGGTCGATCCCGGCCGTGGGCGGGGTGATCCGGCCCGACGTGCTGATCGCGCTCAGGAGGGACCGGGCATGAACGTGAAGCTCGGCGTGCCCTCCAAGGGCCGGCTGATGGAGAAGACCTTCGACTGGTTCGGGGCGCGCGGCATCGCGCTGGCCCGCACCGGGTCGGAGCGGGAATATTCCGGCCGCGTCGACGGCATCGAGGGCGTCGACCTGGTGCTGCTCTCGGCGGGCGAGATCCCGCGCGAGCTGGCCGCCGGGCGGCTGCATCTGGGCGTCACCGGCACCGATCTCGTGCGCGAGAAGCTGGTGGCCTGGGACCAGAAGGTCGAGGAGCTGGCCGAGCTCGGCTTCGGCCATGCCGATCTGGTGGTGGCGGTGCCCGCGGCTTGGGTCGATGTCGACACGCTCGACGATCTCGACGGCGCCGCGGCGGCGTTCCGCGCCCGGCACGGCCACCGCCTGCGCATCGCCACCAAGTATCACCGCCTGGTGCGCGACTACCTGCGCGCCGGCGGGGTGGCGGATTACCGGCTGGTCGACAGCCAGGGCGCCACCGAGGGCACGGTGAAGAACCGCACCGCCGAGGCCATCGCAGACATCACCTCGACCGGCGAGACGCTGCGCGCCAACCATCTCAAGGTGCTGTCCGAGCCGCCGGTGCTGAAGAGCCAGGCGACGCTGTTCCGCAGCCGCCGGGCCTGCCGCGACGATGGCGAGCGGGCGATCCTGGCGCGGCTGCAGGAGCGGCTCGGGCTCTGAGACGGGCGCGGTCCTGAAGGGGTCGGGGCGGGCGGCACGGCGCTCGGCTGCGCCGTCGCCCCGCCCGCCCTCCCGTCCGGGCGCGTCAGGCGCCGAGGCGCGCGCCGAGGGCGAGGTAGAGCGCCAGGGTGCCGGCCAGCGGCAGGCCCATGGGAAAGCGCCGGCCGCTGTGCCAGCTCTCCCAATGCGGCGCCAGGCGGCGCAGCGGCGTGGCGCGGGCGCCGCGATGCGCCAGATAGGCCGCCAGCAGCGTCGCGGCGAAGAGCGCCATGACGAGCCCGAGATCGCCCGGCTGGACATAGGCCGCGGCGGCAGCGGCGAACTTGGCGTCGCCGGCACCGAGGGCGCCCGCGGCGTTCAGCGCGATGCCGGCGGCGAGCAGCAAAGCGAGCTGCAGCCAGCCCCAGCTCCAGGGCCCGGGCGGCAGCAGCAGCGGACCTGCCAGTGCGTAGAGGGCGACCAGCGCCAGCACCGCGGCGTTGGGGATCTTCATCCGCGCCAGGTCGCTCCAGGCCACCCAGAAGCAGACAGGCAACGTCGCCAGGAACAGGCCGAGCGCGGCCGGGGCGGGGATCTCCACGGCCCGGGCCCGGTCAGTTCGTCCGGGTGCCGAGCGCGTCGAGGCTGCGCGCGGCGGCCTCGAAATGCTGCGGATGGGTCTCCAGCGCGTCCTCGAGCAGGCCGCGACCGATCGCCACGTCGCCGCGCTTGACCGCGGCGAGCCCCAGCGTGTGCAGGAGCTCGGCGCGCTCGGTCTGGGTCATCGGGATCAGCGGCAGCGTGTAGTCGCCCTGGGCGCCGCGGGCCAGCATCAGGTTGTTCTTGGCGGTGAACAGCGTGCGGTCGTGCTGCACCGCCTGGGTGAACAGGCGCTCGGCCTCGCCATGGGCCCCGCGGGTGAGCTTCGAATAGCCCCAGTTGTTGAGCACCCCGGCGGGCGTCGTGGTGAGCCCGATGGCGGTCTCGTAGAAGCTGTCCGCCTTGGTCCAGTCCTTGCGGTAATCGGCGATCATCGCCTCGAGCTTGTAGCGCTCGAAGGTCTCCACGGTGGGCGGCACGGCGTTCAGCACGGCCTGCGCGCGGTCCCATTCGCCGTGGCGGATCAGCGCGTCGGCAAAGGCTACGTGGTCGGCGTGCTCGGCCTCTTCGTGTTCCACCACCCGGGCCCAGGCCGGCACCGCCTCGGTGATCCGGCGCGCCCGCACCAGCGACACGGCGAGCCCGCGGCGGAACTCCATGCGGTCCGGGTCGGACTTGGCCGAGCGCTGGAAATAGTTCACCGCCTCGCCGGGATCGGCGGCGGTCAGCATGACGTGGTTGAGATCGCTGCCGTCGATGGCGTTGACGCCCTCGAAGGCGCGGTCGACCTCCTCGCCCGACGGGCCGCCGCAGGCGGCGAGCGCGAGCGCCCCCGCGATGCAGAGGATCATGGCGTTGGGATGGCGCATCTGCTGCGTCCTCTTGCTGCTCGTGTCCCCACCGCCCTGCCGGCGGCGCCGGCGCCCGGGTCTCAGCGCCCGGTCTCGATCAGGTAATCGCGCAGGCCGCGCCGCACGATGCGATAGGGTTCTGCCTCGCCGGCAGCATATCCGGGATCGGCCATCCTGGCGAGCGCCAGCCGCAGATTGTCGCGGATTGCGTCACTTTCGCCATTGTCGAGCGCATAGGCGCGGCGGAAGATCTCCGCCGCCTCGGCGGTCTTGCCGCGCTCGATCAGCACCACGCCGAGATTGTTCCAGGCCGCCGGCGCCGCGGCGTCGGAGGCGACCGCCCGGCGCAGCAGCGTCTCGGCCTGATTGAGCCGCCCGAGCGCCAGGTTGGCCGAGCCGATGGCGCTCAGCGTCTCGGCATCGAGCCCGCGGTCGAAGGCGGCGCGCTGGAACGCCTCGAGTGCCAGCTCGGGCTCGCCGGCATCCATCAGCCGGTGGCCCACCAAGAGCCCGTCCACGGCGCCGCCGGCGGGGTCGGTGCCGGGGGCGAAGACCCGGTCCGGGCGGCCGCCCTCCTGGCAGCCGGCCAGCGCCGCCAGCAGGACCAGCGGCGCGATGCGGCGAAGCGGAGCCATCGGCAATGTCCTAGTTCAAGCTGCCCATCTGCGTGATGCCCACCGCCGACGGACCCACGAGGATGATCAGCAGCGGCGGCACCGTCAGCATCATTGTGGTCAATGTCATCTTGGTCGGCAACTTGTTCGCCTTCTCCTCGGCCCGCATCACCCGCTTGTCGCGCATCTCCGCGGCATAGACCCGGAGCGCGTCGGCGATCGAGGTGCCGAAGGTGGCGGACTGGTTCAGCACGGTGACGAAGCTCGACACGTCCTGCACGCCGCAGCGCTCGCTCATGTCGTTGAGCACCGCGGTCTTGTCCTTGCCGGCCTTCATCTCGTAGCTGACGATCTGAAACTCGTCGGCGAGATGCGGGTAGGAGGCGCGCAGCTCGCGGGAGATGCGCACGATGGACTGGTCCATGGACTGCCCGGCCTCGACGCAGACCAGCATCATGTCGAGCGCGTCGGGAAAGCCGTCCTGGATCTGCTGGGCGCGCTCCTGGGCGCGCTTGGTCACCCAGTATTTCGGCGCCATGTAACCCACCACGCCGGGGCCCAGCACGTACATCACCATGGTCTTGGTGGTGGCCTGGTCCTTGGGAATGGCCAGCATGTAATAGAGCAGGCCGAGCCCCAGCAGCCCGAGGCCGAGGACGAACTGGGCGAAGTAATAGTACTGCACCGCCTCGCGGCTGCGGTAGCCGGCCTGCAGCAGCTTCATGCGGATCTGCGACAGCTCCTGCGCGTCCTGCGGTTCGAGGAACTGCGCATAGCGGTTCAGCTTGTCCGAAGACTTACGGTCGCGCAGCACCGTCCGGGTCTCGGCCTCCATGCGCTCGCGCGCGGTCTTGGCCAGCTTGTCCATCGGGTCGGGGCGGGTGCCCAGCATCAGCGGGATCGCGGCCAGGACCAGCAGGAAGGCGAGGCCGGCCACCGCGAAGAGCGGCCCGGCCGGCCCCAGAAGGTCGACCAGCATGGCGTTCAGGGTGTCGAGCAGCGTCATGGGCGGACCTCAGACCTTGATGTTGACCAGCATGCGCATGACGATGAGGTTCGCCACGAGGAAGATGCCGACGACGAAACAGGCCGGCACGAACCAGGGATGGTCGAGCACCGGGTCGTAGTAGTTGGGGTCGGTGATCTGGATGAAGATCAGGCAGCCCACCGGGAAGCCGGACAGGAACTTGCCCGACCACTGCGCCTCGGCGGTGATCGCCTTGACCCGCCGGAACAGCCGGAAGCGGGCGCGGATCACCTTGGCCAGGCCGTCGAGGATCTCGGCCAGGTTGCCGCCCGATTGCTGCTGGATCGACACCGCCACGGCGAGAAAGCGCAGATCCTGCATGTCGAGCCGTTCGGCCATGTGCTTGAGCGCCTCGCCGATGTCGCGGCCATAGGCGGATTCGTCGGCGATGACGCCGAATTCGGTGGCCAGCGGATCCTTGATCTCCTTGGAGACGATGGAGATCGCCGAGGAGAAGGGGTGGCCGACGCGCAGGCTGCGCACCATCAGCTCGACCGCGTCGGGGAGCTGCTCCTCGATCAT
This sequence comes from Roseivivax sp. CAU 1761, assembly GCF_054482755.1. Taxonomy (NCBI): domain Bacteria; kingdom Pseudomonadati; phylum Pseudomonadota; class Alphaproteobacteria; order Rhodobacterales; family Roseobacteraceae; genus Roseivivax; species Roseivivax sp. CAU 1761. The sequence continues at coordinate 20,434 of NZ_JBTLRM010000003.1, read as the reverse complement.
CGCGAGCCGCTTCTTGGCCTTCATGTTGAGCCAGGTGAAGACCCCGCCGATGCCGAAGCCCACGCCCAGCAGCACGCGCACCGGCAGCGTCGCCTCGGTGCCGAGGCTGAGGCCGAGGAAGGCCAGCACGCTGACCGCGGCCATGATCGCCATCAGCTGCTTTGGGGTGAAGGCGATGGCGGCCTTCTGGGCGCGGTCGGCGAGCAGCGAATAGAGCGGCACCGACCGGCTCTTGAGGTGCTGGTCCATCTCCTTGCGCAGCTTGGCCAGCACCTCGTCGCGCCGCGCCCCGGTATCGAGCATCTGCAGGCGGCGGTTGACCTTGGCGTTGAGCCGGATCGACTTGCCGAAGGCAACGAGATAGAGGCCCTCGACCAGCAGGAGCACGCCGAGGAAGATCAGGCCGTAGACGATGAACGCGGCGCTCATGGCTCAGAGGTCTCCCCGGAAGGGTTCGTAGATCGAAGGCGGCAGGTCGTAGCCCCACATCTTGAAGCGTTCGGAGAAGGCGCTGCGCACGCCGGTGGCGGTGAAATGGCCGATGATCTTGTTGTCCGGGGTCAGGCCGACGCGCTGGAAGCGGAAGATCTCCTGCATCGAGATGACCTCGCCCTCCATGCCGGTGATCTCGGTGATCGAGGTCATGCGGCGCGAGCCGTCCTGCAGGCGGCTGGCCTGGACGATCAGGTTGACGGCCGAGGAGATCTGGCTGCGCATTGCCTTCAGCGGCATCTCGACCCCGGCCATGGCGATCATGTTCTCGAGCCGCGAGATGCCGTCGCGGGCGGAGTTGGCGTGGATCGTGGTCATCGAGCCGTCATGGCCGGTGTTCATCGCCTGCAGCATGTCGATGACCTCCTCGCCGCGGGTCTCGCCGACGATGATCCGGTCGGGGCGCATGCGGAGCGCGTTCTTCAGGCAGTCGCGCGGGGTCACCGCGCCCTTGCCCTCGACGTTGGGCGGCCGGCTCTCCATGCGGCCCACATGGGTCTGCTGGAGCTGCAATTCGGCGGTGTCCTCGATGGTCAGGATGCGCTCGCTGTCGTCGATGAAGGACGACAGGGCGTTCAGCGTCGTGGTCTTGCCCGAGCCGGTGCCGCCGGAGACGATGACGTTGAGCCGGGTCGCCACCGCGGCCTGCAGGTAGATCGCCATCTCCTCGGTGAAGGCGCCGAAGCGCACGAGGTCGTCGATGCCGAGCTTGTCCTTCTTGAACTTGCGGATCGAGACCAGGGAGCCGTCAACGGCGATCGGCGGCACCATGGCGTTGAAGCGCGAGCCGTCGGCGAGGCGGGCATCGACATAGGGGTTCGATTCGTCCACCCGCCTTCCCACCGCGGAGACGATCTTGTCGATGATCCGGAGCAGGTGGCGCTCGTCCTTGAACTGCACGTCGGAGAGCGACAGCTTGCCGTTCTGCTCGATGAAGACCTGATGCGGGCCATTGACCAGGATGTCGGAGACGCTGTCATCCTTCAGCAGCGGCTCCAGCGGGCCGAGCCCCTTGACCTCGTCGTAGAGCTCCTGGGTGAGGTTCTGGCGCTCGTCGCGGTTCAGGACGATGGACTTCTCTTCCAGGGTCTCCTGCGAGATCGACTGGATCTCGGCCTTCAGGTCGGCCTCGCTGGCCTGGTCGAGCGCCGCGAGGTTGAGGTTCTCGAGCAGCGCCCGGTGCAGTTCGAGCTTGATCTCCTGCAGCCGTTCCTTGCGCCGCTTCTCCTTGTCCTGTCCGGCCGCCTGGGCGTCGCGGACCGGCATCGGCCGGCGCGCGGCCGGCGGCGCGGCCCCGGGCGCCGCGGGGGTGGGGGCGGCGGGGGCCGGGGCGGCGACCGGTGCTGCCTGGGCGGCGGCCTGCTTCTTGTAGCGCGAGAACATGGCGGTCTCCCTCAGGCGGCGTCGGCGGCCAGGCCGAGCTGGTGCAGCGACCGGGCGAGCTTGGCGATCTCGCGGCGCAGCGGGTTCTTGGCGGCGTGCCGGGCCAGCGGCAGGCCGTGATCGCCGGCCTGCGCCACCGCGCGGCCGCCATCGGGCAGCTGCAGCTCGAGCGCGATGCCCAGGCTCTCGGCCATCCGCCGCACCCGCGCCTTGCCCTGCAGGTCGGTGAAGCCCGGGGCGCGGTTCAGCACGAAGCGCAGCTTCTCGAAGGGCAGGTCCTCGCCCTGCAGGGCGCGCTTGAGGCGCAGCGTGTTCTGCGCCGAACGCATGTCGAGGGTGAGCACGGCGAAGTAGATCTGCGCCGCGGTCAGCACCGTCTCGGACCAGTGCGTGACGGTCTGCGGCAGGTCCACGACGACGAAGTCGAAATGCTCGCAGGCCAGCGCGATGAGCTTGCCGATGTCGTCGGGGCCCAGCATGTCGAGCGGCAGCAGGTCGGGCGGCGCGGTGAAGACGCTGAGCCGCTCGTCGACCTCGGCCAGGGCCTGCCCGAAGCTTTCGCCGTCGAGCGCCCCGGTATCGGTCAGCAGCTCGAGCACGGCATCCTTGCAGGGCAGGTCGAGATAGGTGCAGACGGAGCCGAATTGCAGCCCCAGATCGAGCACGCAGACCCGCGGCGACCCGGTCTTGGCGACGTTTGCCAGCTCCCAGGCCAGGTTGACGGCGAGGGTGGTCGCGCCGGCGCCACCGGCCAGGCCCTGCACCGCAATCAGGACGCCGTCGCGCCCGGTGGCGAGCGGCTGCGCCGGCGTGCCGAGCGCCGCCGGATCGCCCGAAAGCCGCGCCACCGCCGCCGCCAGTTCGCCTTCGGGCAGGGGATAGGGCACGAACTCCGCCGCCCCGGATTTCAGCAGCCGGTGCAGCGCCGCCGGGGAGACGTCCTCGGCGATCAGCACGATGCGCAGGCCGCGCCGGCCGGCGGCGGCGATGATCGCCAGCAGGCGGTCGAGATCGTCCTCGTCGGTGTCGTCGATGGCCAGGGCGACGAATTCCAGCGCGCCGGCCTCGGGCTGGTTCAGGAAGGCCAGCGCCTCGGCAAAGCCGAGATCGCCCCACGCCTCGCCGAGAAGCGTCTCCATGTCCTCGATCAGCAGGTCGAAGAGCTGCACGTCCCGGCTGATCGTGCAGGCGCGGACGGCGGGATGATGGGCGGTCTGCTCGGTGGCCTCTGGCGGCATTGCACTGCGTCCTTTCAGCGCCCGCGGACCGCGGATGCGGCCCCGGACGGCGGGGCGGGGCCGCGCGGCGGTCCCGTCAAGGCTCAGGATCTGGCAGGCAAACGGGGCGACATTTGGACGAAAAAACCCCAATTGTACGGTATCGGGCGACGGTCTCGCGCCGCCGACGCCGCGGCGCGGATCAGGGCGTCCCGCCGGCCCCGGAGCCGCCCGGATCGCCGCTCAGGCCGGAGGCCGGCACGGCGCTGGCGACGTATTCGCGGTAGACGATCTGGGCGTATTTGCCGTCCAGCACGTTGGGATGGCCGTCGACGAAGCCCGAGACCTCGGTGACGGTGCGGCGGTTGCGCCGCTCGCGCCCCTCGGTGACGATCAGCGGCCGCGTCTCGCCGAACGAGACCAGCGCCTCGAGCCGCGACAGGGCGATGCCCTGGCTGCCGAGGAAGGCCACCACCGCCTGCGCCCGGTGCTCGCCCAGCGCGCGGTTGTAGGCGTCCGAGCCCACCAGGTCGGTATGGCCGTAGACCCGGAAGCGCAGCTCCGGGAACTGGCGGATGAAATCGGCCTGGCGAAGCAGCACCGCGCGCGCCTCGGGGGTCAGCGCGGCGGAGTTGAAGTCGAAGGTCACGGTGCTGTCGACCTCGGCGGCGAAGCGCCGGGCGAGGTTCACCGCGTGGCCGTCGCGGGCCTTCATCGCGGCCATGTTGGTGCGCGTCGCCTGGCCCAGATCGCTCGGGTCGATGACCGATCCCGCCTCGCGGTGGAAGGCGGTGAAGACCGGGTCGCGGCCGGCCTCGCCGCAGGCGGCGAGGGTGGCCAGAGCGAGGGCGGCGCCGGTCGCCCTGGCATATGCGGTGCGGTGCTCTGCCATCAATCCATCACGTAGCCATAGGAGCCGTTGAAGTCCTGCCGGGCGACCTCGCCGGCGGCGCCGGCGGGCCGCCGGGTGCCGTCCTGGACCCGGCCGTAGAGGAACAGGTCGCGTTCGGTCGGCGGGCGGATGCGGTCGGTGGGCAGGGCCAGCGCCTCGCCGCGGGTCGGGGTGACCAGGTGCGGGGTGACGATGATCACCAGCTCGGACTGCTCGCGTTCGTATTCGGCGCTGCGGAACAGCGCGCCGAGGATCGGGATGTCGCCGAGCCACGGCACCTGGCCGTTCAGGTCGCGGAAATCGTCCTGCAGGAGGCCGGCGATGGCGAAGCTCTCGCCGTCGCGCAGCTCCACCGTGGTCTCGGCCTCGCGGCGCTTGAAGCCGTTGATCCGCACCGTGTTCATGTCGATGCCGACGGTGGAATCGATCGACGAGACCGCGGTCTTGAGCTCGAGGTTGATCAGATCGCCATCGACCACCCGGGGAATGAAGGCGAGCTCGATGCCGAAGGGCTTGAACTCGATGGTGACGGTGTCGTTCTCGCCGGCCGCCACCGGGACCGGGTATTCACCGCCGGCGAGGAACTTGGCCTCCTGGCCCGACAGGGCGGTGAGGTTGGGCTCCGCGAGCATCCGCACCACACCCTTCGATTCCAGCGCCTCGATCAGGATGCCGGCCTCGAGCCCGCCGACATCGAAGCCCAGCAGCATCGCGCCCTGGGTGTCGATCGGCACCGAGATCGGGCCGCCGATCGAGTTGCCGGTCTCCAGGAAGCGGCCGGTCGCGAGCTGGTCGCCGGGGCCTTCGAGCGCAAGGCCGGCGCGCAGCGCCTTGGAGACCGAGCGCTGCATCTCGGCAAAGCGCACCTTCAGCATGACCTGCTGCACGCCGCCCACCGACATCAGGTTCGACACCCGTTCCGGGGCGTAGCGTTGCGCCAGGTCGAGCGCCCGGTCGAGCGCCTGCGCCGAGGACACCGTGCCCGACAGCACGATGCCGTCATTGGCGGTGCGCACCTCGATGCGCTCGTTGGGCAGGATCTGGCCCAGCCGCTCCTTGAATTCGCTGATATCGGCCGAGACCCGCACGTCGACATTCGAGATCAGCCGGCCATTGGCGTCGAGAATGGTCAGGGTGGTGGTCCCCGGCGCCTTGCCCAGCACGTAGATGGTGCGGTCGGAAAGCGAGGAGATGTCGGCGATGGCGGGGTTGGCGATCGACAGCTCCGCGAAGGGCACGTCGCTTTCCACCACCACGGCGCGGTTCATCGGCACGCTCAGCGCCCGGCCGGACATGCCCTGCAGGATGCGCAGCGTGTCGGCGCGGGCCGAGAGGTCCGGGCCCAGCATGGCCAGAGAGCAGGCGAGCCCCAGGGCCGCCGCCTTCGCTGTCGTGCCGATCCGCATGACTACCGCCCCTATGACCACGCCCCGAGCCGCCGGGTCTTGGCGCCCGTGCCGCGCTGCGAGCCTGCGCCAGCCTCGCCCGCCTTGCAACGCCGCGCCGGCAGCAGCGCCGGGCGTTGTGGAGAACCGGCAACAAGCCGCGCCCGTCGGGGCGCGGCGCGGCGGCGGCTCAATTGGTGCACGGGATCGGGATTTCCACCACCTCGGAGCCCCGCCGGGTGCGGATCGAGCAGCTCTCGACCTCCGGGGCGCGCGGCGCGGCGACGCGTTTCTCGAGACCGAGCAGCGACAGCTGGTCGACCTCGATGGCCTCGGCGATGGTCTCGTCGGTGGCGCCCATCAGCGACAGCGACAGCCGGCCGGTGGCCTGCGCCTGGGCCAGCGCCGCGACCTGCTGCGGGCTTGCCGCCACGGTGACGGTGCGGGCGATGATGGCGCTGGTGCTCTGGGCGTTGGCGGTCTGGTCGATGGCGATCAGCTCGACCCCGGTCTGGATCAGCTTGGTGACGTCGCCGTCGGGCGCCTCGGGATCGTTCAGGCGGACCCGCCCGGTCCAGTAGACGTCGACGCGGTCGCCCGGGCGCAGGAAGCCCGAGACCCCGCTGGCCACGTCGACCTTGATGGCAAAGGCGCGCTGCCCCTTCTCGAGCCGCGAGGTCAGGCCGGCATCGCCGCCCGGCGCGCTCAGCTTGACCTGCATCAGCGGCTCGTGGGTCTCGATGGCGCGGAGCACGCGGCGCGGCGGCTGGCCCTGGACGACCGGCGGCGTGGCGGCGTCGAAATAGGTTTCCGGCAGCGCCGCCTCGGGCCAGGCGACGAGCTTCACGGCGTCGCCGGCCAGTTCCTCGCCATAGGCCAGGGTCCGGGCGGCGACGAAGATCTCGCGGGTCGGGACGGCCTCGGCCTGGCGTGCGCGCTCCTTCTGCAGCGCGGTCTCGTAGGCGCCGATATAGGTGCTGGCCATGTAGACGGCGAGCCCGGCAAGCCCGACCCCGGCAATCAGGACCAGCGCGAACAGCATGCGCATCCGTCGTCTCCCTTTGCTGCGGTCTCAGGGCACCCGGTGCGGGCGCCGGTCAGTTCAACGGCGTGGCGATCGCCGTGGCGGTGGTGGTGGTGATGTCCGAGGTCGCGGCCTCGATGGTGGCGAAGGCGAAGATGCACAGGCCGATGACGCCGGCGGTCAGGACCACCCAATCTACGGTCACGGCGCCGCTTTCGTCGTTCAGGAAGCGCTGCATTGCGTCACCTTGTTGCTGGCGCCGCCCCCCGGGGGTGGGGCGGGCGCGGCTGTGCCCCGGCCGTGCGACGCGGGAAGCCCGGCGGCAAGGCGGGCGGGGCAGGAACGGCAGGCGCGACGAGAGGCTCGCCGCGCCCGTCTGAGCGTCAGGAATGCCGTGCGTCGGTCGGATCAGCCGCCGGCCGGGGCCTCGCCGCCGCCGCCGGCGCCGAACTGGCCGAAGGTGTCGTTCTCGCCGGACACGGCCGTCGCGGCGGTGCCGATCAGGGTCACGGCATTTTCCGAGATGGTGCCGTAGGCGGCGATGGCGAGGCCCACGACGGCGGCGGTCAGAACCACCCAGTCGACGGTGACGGCGCCGTCTTCGTCCTTGCGGAAGGTCTTGAGGAATTTGATCATGCTGGTCTCCTTGGGAGCAGGATTGCACTTGCGTCCAAACCGCCCCGAGCGACCTGTGCAGGGATCCTGAGGCGTCTGGCCCGGTTGCGGTATGGCCTCCATAAGAGGGTCCGATTGGGGCAGCAGTTTGTCGGGATTGGACCGTTTTGCGGTGGGACCTGCACCGTTTTTGCGGCACTCGAACTGCGCGATTGCAGAACTGCACGGGGATCGCGCGGCGGTTGTGGCCTCCGTGGCCTCTGTGGCCTTTGTGCCAGCCTCGCCGCCCTGCCGCGCGACAGGGGCTTCGTGCGCGGCCGCTCGCCGTGGCACTCTGGCGAAAACGGCAGAGCAGGCTCGACCCTCAGATGACGCGCAACTGGACCGTGGCGGCGATTCTCGCCGCGCTCAGCCTCGTGCCGGCGCCCGGATTCGGGCCGCCGGCCGCGGCCGAGAGCGCGGCGCCGGGCGATTTCGGCGCCCGCCGGGTCAAGCCGCCGGCCCCCGGCACCACCCGCCGCATCACCGTGCAGATCGCGCCGCGGGCCAATCCCGCGGTGCTGCCCCCGCCCGAGAAGCCCGCCGCGGCCCCGCTGCGCACCGCGGCCGCCCAGGCGGCGGCGCCGCGGCGCCCGGGCGGGATCGGCCGCCATGCCTGGTTCTGGGACAGCGTCGGCAGCGGGCTCGACGGCGCCGGGGCGGGCCGGCTGGAACCCGCCCTGGCCAGCCTGCGCGCGGCGCCGGCCGGGCAGGGCGTGGCGGCGCCGCGCCTGCAGCGGCTGCAGGACATGGCGGCGCGGCACGGCCGCCACATTCTCGCCCACAGCGTCGGCACCCGGGTCTCGCCGGCGCTGGCGCTGGCGGTGATGGCGGTCGAATCGGGGGGGCGGGAAGCCGCCGTGAGCGGCGCCGGCGCGCAGGGGCTGATGCAGCTCATGCCGGCCACCGCGGCGCGGTTCGGGGTGTCGGATTCCTTCGATCCCGAGGACAACATCAAGGGCGGCATCGCCTTTCTCGACTTCCTGATGGAGAAGTTCGACGGCGACCCGATGCTGGTCCTGGCGGGCTACAATGCCGGCGAGAACGCGATCGCGCCGCATGGCGGCGTGCCGCCCTATGCCGAGACCCGCGATTACGTGCCGAAGGTCCTCGCCGCCTTCGAGACCGCCCGCGGGCTCTGCCGCACGCCGCCGATGTTCCTCTCCGACGGCTGCGTCTTCACGGTGTCTCCGTGAGCCGCAGCACGGCGCCCGGGTTCATGATCCCGGCGGGGTCGAGCGCCGCCTTGATGCGGCGCATCGCGGCGAGCTTGGCCGGGTCCTGGTAGCGTTCGAGATCGCCGACCTTGAGTCGGCCGACGCCGTGCTCGGCAGAGACCGAGCCGTCCATCTCGGCCACGAGGTCGTGGATGACGCGCTTGATCTCGTCGCGCTGCGCGGTCCAGTCCTCGCGCGCCCCGCCGGCCGGCGGGAAGACGTTGTAATGCAGGTTGCCGTCGCCCAGATGGCCGAAGCAGTTGACCCTGAGGGGCCCGAGCCGGGCGAGCCTCGCGCGGCCCTCGGGGATGAAGTCCGGCACCGCCGAGAGCGGCAGCGAGATGTCGTGCGAGGACACCGCGCCGATCATCCGGTTGGCCTCGGGAATGCGTTCGCGGATCTGCCAGAACTCCGCCGCCTGGGCCGCCGATTGCGCCACCAGCCCGTCGCTGACCAGCCCGGCCTCGTGGCCCTCGGCGAACAGAGCCTCGAGCGCGGCGTCGGGGTCGAGCCCGCGCGGCAGGCCGACCTCGACCAGCACGCTCCATTCCGGCGCCTCGGCGAAGGGCTGGCGCAGCTCGGGCAGCGCCTCGGCCAGGAAGTCGTAGCCGGTGCGGTGGATCAGCTCGAAGGCCGAGACCGTCTCTCCCAGTTGGTCGCGGGCCCGCGCCAGCAGCTCCAGCGCGGCCCGCGGGTCACGCACCACGAGCAGCGCCGTGCCGGTCGCCGTCGGACGCGCGAAGAGCCGCAGGCTGGCGGCGGTGATCAGCCCCAGCGTGCCCTCGGCGCCGATCAGCAGGTGGCGCAGGTCGTAGCCGGTATTGTCCTTCCGCAGGCGCTTCAGCCCGTGCCAGATCTCGCCGTTGGGCAGCACCGCCTCGAGCCCGAGCACGAGGTCGCGGGCATTTCCGTAGCGCAGCACGTTAAGACCGCCGGCATTGGTGGCCAGAAGCCCGCCCAGCCGGGCCGAGCCCTCCGAGGCCAGCGACAGCGGGAAGAGCCGCCCGGCCTCCGCCGCCGCCGCCTGGACGTCGACGAGGATTGCCCCGGCCTCGGCCACCAGGGCGTTTTCCTCGGGGTGGACGGCGCGGATCGCCGTCATCCGCTCCAGCGACACGAGGAGCGGCAGCGCCCCGCCCTCCGGCATCACCTGGCCGCCGACCAGGCCGGTGCCGCCGCCATAGGGGACAAGGCCGACCCCGGCCTCGGCGGCGAGGCGCACGATGGTCGCGGCCTCCTCGGCGCTGCGCGGCAGGGCCACCGGGCCCGGGGCGCCGCGCCAGCGCCCGCGCGGCTCCTCGAGGTGGCGCGGCTCGGCCGTGCGGATCGTGTCGTCGGGCAGTGCCGCGGCGAGGCGGTCGAGAAAGGCGGAATCGGCGGGGGCGAGCGGCATCGCGGTCTCCTGAAGTCGCCCGGAGGCTAGCGCGGCGGGGCAGCCGGGGCCAAGGGGCGCATCGCCGGCCTACAAGCCCCGCCTTGCGGTTGCCAGCGGCGCGGCGCGGCGCTAGGCGCGGGGTTCTGGCAGGAGGAACGGCATGCGCGCAGATTACGACGACCTGGCCCGCACCATCGCGGCGCTGACCGAGGGCGAGACCGACGCGGTGGCGCTGATGGCGACGCTGGCCTGCGAGATCCACCATGCCGACGACCGCTTCGACTGGACCGGCTTCTACCGCGTGGTGGCCCCCGGCCTGCTGAAGATCGGGCCCTACCAGGGCGGCCATGGCTGCCTCGTCATCCCCTTCGAGCGCGGCGTCTGCGGCGCCGCCGCGCGCACCGGCGAGGTGCAGATCGTGGACGATGTCGACGCCTTCCCGGGCCACATCGCCTGTTCCTCCTCGACGCGGTCGGAGATCGTGCTGCCGGTGCGCGACGCCACCGGCCGGCTGCTCGGGGTGCTCGACATCGACAGTGACCGCCCCGGGGCCTTCGACGCCGCCGATGCCCGGGGCCTGGCGCGGCTTCTCGACCTCGCCTTCGGCCGCCCGGCATGAGCCTCGAAGGCTGGGCGGTCTTCGCCACGTTCTGGGTGGTCTTCGTGACCTCGCCCGGGCCCAACGCGGTGAACTGCATCCAGAACGGCATGGGCTTGGGCTTTTTGCGGGCGCTGGTCGGGGTCTCGGCGATCCTCGCCCAGGCGCTGCTCTTCCTGCTGCTCTCGGCGGCCGGGATCACCGCGCTGATCGCCGCCTCGCCGACCGGCTTCCTGCTGGCCAAGCTGGCCGGGGCCGGGGTGCTGCTGTGGCTCGGCATCCGCGGCTGGCGGCTGGCGTCGCGGCCGCTGGCGCTGTCCGAGGCGCCGCCGGGGGCGATCTGGATGCGCGCCTTCCTGATCGCCGCGATCAACCCGAAGAGCGTCGCCGGCTACCTCGCGGCATTCTCGCAATTCGTCGAGCCGGGCGTGCCGATCCTGCGCCAGATGGTGGTCATCGTCCCGACCGCGCTGACCCTGACCGCGGCGAGCTATGCCGGCTATACCGCGCTCGGCGCCTGGCTCGGCGGGCGGGCGCTGGGCGCCATCGGCAACCGCCTGGTGCGGCGTGGCCTTGCCGCCTGTTTCGTGCTCTACGGTCTGGCGCTGGGCGCCACGGCGCTGCCCGGCCTGAGCTGAGACGGGAGGCCCGCGGATGACATTCGAGATCGCGATGCCGGCGGCCGAGGCGCTGGCGACCTCGCTGCTGGCCGGACTGGCGCTCAACCTCGCGCCCGGGGCGGACGTGATGTTCGCGCTGGCCTCGGGCATCCAGGGCGGGCGCCGGGCCGGCATCGCCGCGGCGGCCGGGATCAGCCTCGGCTGCCTGGTCCATGCGGTGCTGACCGCGCTGGGCGCGGCGGCGGCGCTCGCGGCGGTGCCCTGGGGGCTCGACGCGCTGCGCTGGGCCGGCGCGGCCTACCTGCTCTGGCTGGCGGTGTCGGCGTGGCGCGCGCCGCCCTTTGCCGGCGGGCAGGGCGGCGTGGTCGATCCGCGCCGGGCGGTGATGCGCGGGCTTATGACCAACGTGCTGAACCCCAAGGTGGCGCTCTTCGTGCTGGCCTTCCTGCCGCAATTCGCCGACCCCGCCCGCGGCGCGGTCTGGAGCCAGATCCTGGTGCTGGGGCTGCTGTTCTCGGCCACCGCCTTCGGCGTCACCGCACTCTATGGCGGGCTGGCGGGGCTCGCCCAGGCCCGGCTGCGCCGCCACGGCACCTGGCTCGGCCGGATCGCCGCCGGGGTCTACGCGGCGCTGGCGCTGCGGGTGGCGGCGGGCTAGGGCGCGGGGTCCCCGGGGGCTTGCGCGCCCGGCCCGGCGCTGGCAGAGCCCGTGCATGGACGCGCGCTACGATCCGCCCAAGGGCGACATCCAGGTTCTGCATGCCGATCACGAGATCCTCGTGGTCGACAAGCCCGCAGGCCTCCTCTCGGTGCCCGGCAAGGGGCCGGAACTCGCCGATTGCCTGATCTCGCGGCTGACCGAGGCGTTCCCGCAGGTGCTGCTGGTGCACCGGCTCGACCGCGACACGTCGGGCGTCATGGTCTTCGCGCTGACGCCGCACGCGCAGCGCCATCTCGGACTGCAATTCGAGAAGCGCCAGACCAAGAAGAGCTACGTCGCCCGGGTGCGCGGCCGGGTGCTGGAGAAATCCGGCGAGATCGACGCGCCGCTCATCGTCGACTGGCCGAACCGGCCGCGCCAAAAGGTCGACCGCGAGGCCGGGCGCCCGGCGCTGACGCGCTGGCGGCTGGCCCGCGCCGGCGACCGCGAAAGCCGGCTGCGGCTGTTCCCGGAAACCGGCCGCAGCCACCAGCTGCGGGTGCATCTGCTGGAGATTGGCCATCCGATCCTCGGCGACCCGCTCTACGCGCCGGAGACGCTGGGCGAGGTCGACCGGATGATGCTGCATGCCGAGGAGCTGCGCCTGCGCCACCCCGATGGCGGCGCCGGGGTGCGGTTCCGGGCCAAGCCGCCCTTCTGATCCCGGGCGAGCCCGCGCCGCGCCTCAGCGCGGCAGCGGCAGGCGGCCGCGGTTGTACTCGGTCCAGTCCTCGATCTCGGGGTAGAACTGCCGCCGCCAGGCCCGCACCCGCGGGTTCATGATCCGCCGCCAGAGCGGCGGCACCATCGCCGCCAGGGTCATCACCGGATAGCCGTAGGGCAGTTGCGGCGCCTCGTCGGCGCTGTAGGTCTGCAGCAGCGGGAAGCGCCGGTCGGGCTTGTAATGGTGGTCGGAATGGCGCTGCAGGTTGATCAGCAGCCAGTTCGAGGCGCGGTGCGCGGCGTTCCAGGAATGCCGCGGCCGCACCGGTTCGTACTTGCCGTGGCCGAGATGCTTGCGGGTCAGGCCGTAATGCTCGACGTAATTGACCAGTTCGAGCTGCCAGATCGCGATGCCGGCCTGCAGCAGGAACAGCGCCACGCCGGCGCCGCCGCCCAGCCCCCAGGCCAGGGCCAGCAGCGCGCCCTGCAGGGCCCAGTAGATCCAGAACGGGTTGCGGTGATGGGTCCAGGGCAGGTCGCGGCGCGCCAGCAGGTCGCGCTCGGCGCGGAAGGCCGAGGCCAGGCATTGCCGCAGCACCCGCGGATAGAAGCGGTGGAAGCCCTCGTTGTAGCGCGCCGTCACCGGGTCGCGCGGCGTGCCGACATAGCGGTGATGGACCAGCAGGTGCTCGGAGCGGAAATGCGAGTAGAGCACCATGGCCAGCAGCAGGTCGCCGAGCCGGCGTTCCCAGCGGTTGCGCTGGTGCATCAGCTCGTGGGCATAGGTGATGCCGATGGTGCCGCTCATCACGCCCATGCCGAGGAACACCCCGGCGCGCTCCCAGCCGCCGAGATGCGCGGCCGCCGGCACGTAGGCCAGGAGGCCCGCCAGCGTCAGTAGCTGCACCGGCGCCCAGATCAGCGTCACCGCGCGGTGCCAGCGCAGCTGCGTCTCGGCGGTGCCGGGGTCGAGATTGGCCTCGTCGAGGCCGAGCGCGGCGTCGAGGGCGCTGAACAGGTGCCAGGTCAGGAGCGGCGGCAGGAGCACCCAGAGCCCGCCGAGCAGCGCCCCGGTCCAGACCGCGGGGACCAGCAGCAGCGACAGCCAGAACGGCAGCGCGCCGCGCAGCCCGGCGCCGGGCGTCCTGACGGCGGCGGGCCGCGCCCGCGATTCGGGCAGATCGCTGTCGAGCGTCACGGGCGGTTCCTCCGGCGGGCGACGAGTCCCATTCTTATGCCCCGGACGCGGGTTCCGCCAAGCCTTCAGACGCGGCTGACGTCGGGTCGCGCGAGGTCGAAGGCCTTGCGCATCAGGGTCGGCAGGTCGCCCGGGCGGAACGCCTCGGGCGGCACGAAGGCGCCCTGCGCCGGCATGCGGTCCATCGGCACCAGGGCGGTGCGCAGCTCCAGCCGCAGGTGGAAATGGGTGAAGGTGTGGCGCGCCTCGCCGGCGAGGCTGTACCATTTGGCGCGGATCGGCGGCGCCGGCTCGGGCAGCGGCTGGGCGAGGTCGACCCAGTCGCTGGTGGGCCAGCCCAGCATGCCGCCAAGCAGGCCGCGCGCCGGGCGCTCCTCGAGCAGCCAGGCGCCGTCGACGCGGCGCGCCAGCCAGGCGATGCCGTGGCGGGTGGGCTTGCGGGCCTTGGGTGTCTTGCGCGGCAGCTCGGCCATGGTGCCCTGGGCCCAGGCCCGGCAGGCCGGCCGCCACGGGCAGAGCCCGCAGGCCGGGTTCTTCGGGGTGCAGATCGTGGCGCCCAGATCCATCACCGCCTGGGCGTGATCGCCGGGCCGCCGCTCGGGCGTCAGCGCCGCGGCATGGGCGGTCAGGACCGGCTTGGCGGCGGGCAGCGGCATGTGCTCGTCGTGCAGCCGCGCCATCACCCGCTCGACATTGCCGTCGACCACCACGGCGGGGATGTCGAAGGCGATCGCCGCCACCGCGGCGGCGGTGTAGGGGCCGATCCCCGGCAGCGCCAAGAGCGCCGCGTGATCGGCCGGGAACACGCCGCCATGCTCGGCCACCACGGCGCGGGCGCATTTCAGCAGGTTGCGGGCGCGGGCGTAGTAGCCGAGCCCGGCCCAGGCGGCCATCACCTCGGCATCCTCGGCGGCGGCGAGGTCGGCGACCGTCGGCCAGCGCGCGGTGAAGGCCTCGTAGTAACTTTTCACCGCCGCCACGGTGGTCTGCTGCAGCATGATCTCCGACAGCCAGATGCGGTAGGGATCGGGGCGGCACCCGGCGGCACGCGCCGAAGGCGCCACCCGCCAGGGCAGGGTGCGGGCATGGCGGTCGTACCAGTCGAGCAGAATCCGGGACAGTTCCGGGTCACGGGGCATTGACGATCCTTTGAGCAGCGCGCAGCGTCGGCGGGGCTGGCGCCCCCGGCGCGGGGGCCACTAGAATAGGCTGGCGCGCGGCAATGCAAGCCGGCGCGCGACCGAAGACCGGCAGCAGGCCGGCGCGACAGGGCAGGAGGACGCCAGGACGATGGCGCGGCGCAGCACCACCACCTACGGGTTCGCCCAGACCGGCAGCCTGGTGCAGGCGCGGATCCGGGCGGCGTCGGAAAGCCGCGGCTTCGCGCAGTCCCGCCTGCTCACCCACTGGGCCGAAATCGCCGGGCCGCAGATCGCCGCGATCAGCCGCCCCGTCGAGGTCGGCTACGGCCGCGGCGGCATGGGGGCGACGCTGACCCTGCTGACCACCGGCGCCAACGCCCCGATGCTGGAAATGCAGAAGGAGCGGCTGCGCGAGGCGGTGAACGCGGTCTACGGCTACAACGCCATCGCCCGCATCCGCATCACCCAGACCGCGGCGCGCGGCTTCGCCGAGGGCCGGGCGGATTTCACCCGGCCGGAGACCCGGCGCGCCGCGCCACCGCCCGACCCCAAAACCGTGCAGCATGCCCGGGCCCGCGCCGAGGGCGTCGGCGACAGCGGCCTGCGCGACGCCCTCGAACGGCTGGCGGTCAACGTGCTTTCGAAGCAGAAAGGCCGCGACTGACCGACCGACCCGATCCCCCAGGGACCAGACAGCAAACTTTGGCCGCCACGGCCCGCAGGAAAGGATTGCCCATGACACGCCTGATCACCTCGACCATTCTCGCCGCCGGCCTCGCCACCGGCGGCTGGCTCGCCGCCTGGCCGGGCCTCGCCGCGGCCCAGCAGACCGGTGCCGCCGAGGCCGAGCCGGAGAGCGAGGCCGAGACCGGCGCGGCCGACGCGCAGGCCGAGACCGGCGCGGCGGCGGAGACTGAAACCGCCGATGATGCCGCCGAGGAGGAAGCGGAGGCCGAGGCGACCGACGGGGCCGAGGGGAGCGCGGAGACCGCCGCGGACGCCCCCGCCGAGGGCGGCATCGTCGAGATGGTGCTCGGCGCCGAGGACGCGCCGGTCGAGGTCATCGAATACGCCTCCTATACCTGCCCGCATTGCCGGTCCTTCCACGAGAACGTCTTCGACGAAGTGAAGAAGAACTACGTCGATACCGGCAAGGTGCGCTTCGTCTACCGCGAGGTCTATTTCGACAAGTACGGCATGTGGGCCTCGCTGATCGCGCGCTGCGGCGGGGAGGAGAAGTTCTTCGGCATCACCGACCTGATCTACGACACCCAGGAGGAATGGGTGCGCGCCGGTTCCGACGCCGCGATCGCCGACGAGCTGCGCAAGATCGGCCGCATGGCCGGCATCGACGGCACCGAGCTCGAGACCTGCCTGACCGACGGCGACAAGCTGCGCGCGCTGGTCGAGTGGTACCAGGAGAACGCCGAGGCCGACGAGATCACCTCCACCCCGTCCTTCCTGATCGCCGGCGAGAAGTATTCCAACATGGCCTATGACGACTTCGCTGCGATCCTCGACGAGAAGCTGGCCGAGGCGGAATGAGCGTCGCGGCTCCGAACGGGCCCCTCGAGGGGCTGCGCGTCGTCGAGCTTGCGCGGATCCTGGCCGATCTCGGCGCCGAGGTGATCAAGGTCGAGGCGCCGGAGGGCGACGACACGCGCCGCTGGGGGCCGCCCTTCATCGACCGCGAGGGCGACCGCAGCGCCGCCTATTTCCACTCCTGCAACCGCGGCAAGCGCTCGATCACCGCCGATCTGCGCAAGCCCGAGGACCGCGCCCGGGTGATCGAGCTGGTGCGCGAGGCCGACATCCTGATCGAGAACTTCAAGGTCGGCGGGCTGGCGAAATACGGGCTCGACTATGCCAGCCTGGCCGAGGTCAATCCGCGGCTGGTCTATTGCTCGATCACCGGTTTCGGCCAGGACGGCCCTTACGCCCACCGCGCCGGCTACGACTACATCATCCAGGGCATGTCGGGGCTGATGTCGATCACCGGCGATCCCGACGGCCAGCCGCAGCGCGCCGGGGTGGCGATCACCGACATCTTCACCGGGCTCTACGCGGTCTCGGGGATTCTCGCCGCCATCCACCAGCGCGACCGCACCGGGCGTGGCCAGCATGTCGACATGGCGCTGTTCGATGTCGGCGTGGCGGTGACCGCGAACCAGGCGATGAACTACCTCGCCACCGGCACGCCGCCCACGCGCACCGGCAATTACCACCCGAACCTGATGCCCTACCAGGTCTTCGACTGCTCCGACGGCTACATCATCATCGCCACCGGCAACGATGCGCAGTACCGCCGGCTTTGCGGCCTCCTGGGCCTGCCGGGGCTGGCCGAGGCGCCGGATTACGCCAGCAATGCCGACCGCATCGCGCGCCGGGCCGAGCTGACCGCGGCGCTCAACGCCGCCACGCGGCGCTTCGACAAGGCGGCGCTGCTCGCCGCCTGCGAGGCCGAGGGCGTGCCGGCGGGGCCGATCAACGACATGTCCGAGGTGATGGCCGACCCGCAGATCGCCGCGCGCGGCCTGCGCATCGCGCCGGACGGCGTGCCGGGGCTGCGGGCGCCGTTCCGCTTCTCCGATGCCGAGCTGGTGACCCGTCGCGCCTCGCCGCGGCTCGGCGAGGGCTGAGGCTCAGAACCCGACCTCGACGCCCGGCAGGTCGAGCGCGCGCACCAGGTCGCGCAGCTCCTGCCGGGCGGCGATGTTGGACATGTTGAGCTGGCGCACGCCGACATCGCCGAGGTCGAGCAGCGTCAGGCCGCGCGGGAACAGCTCGCGGAACACCACGCGCTCCGAGAAGCCCGGCCCGACGCGGAAGCCGATGCGCCGCGCCAGCCGGTCGAGCGCGCGCTCCATCTTGGCCTTGTTGACCATGGCCTGGCTGCCCAGCCGGTTGCGCAGCACGATCCAGTCGATCGGCTTGGCGCCGTTGCGGGCGCGCATCTGCCGCGCCGCCCAGACCATCTCGGAATAGACCGAGGGGCCCTGGATGCGCTCGCCGTCGGGCGCGATGCGGGCCAAGAGGTCGAAATCCACGAAACTGTCGTTGAGCGGGGTGATCAGCGTGTCGGCCATGGCATGCGCGGCCTGCGCCAGCCGGGTATGCGAGCCCGGGCAGTCGATCAGCAGGAAATCGTTCTCGGCGGTGAGGATTTCCACCGCGCGGGCCAGGCGCCGGTCGCTCGCGGTCTCGCCCGGGGCGAGCGCGCCGGGGTCGATCTCGGGAAGCGGCAGGTAGCGCGGGCTGGCGAGGTCGAGCCCGGCCTCGGCCATGTGGGCCATGCGGTTCTCGATGTAGCGCCCGGTGGTGCGTTGGCGCAGGTCGAGGTCGATCACGCCGACCCGGTGGCCGGAGCGGGCGAGGGCGGTGGCGACATGCATGGAGACGGTGGACTTGCCCGCGCCGCCCTTCTCGTTGCCGACCACGATGACATGCGCCACGGCGCGTCCTCCTTGCGCTTCGCCCCGCTGCCGAGGGTTAGGCCTTCGCAGGCCGCGAGGGAAGCCCCGCACCGCCCCGGGGCGGGCGGCTGTGGCCCGGACGCGCCGCGCTGGCCGTCGGCCCGGCCTCCGGGACCGCAGTGCCGGCAGGGGCGCAGGGCCGGCCGGACCGGGGTTCTCCGTCCCCTCCGGGCAATCGGCGTTTGGCCGCGCTGGCCGCGCGGCGTCCGGGGCCGGGGCGTTAGCAGCGGTCGGCGGCAGTTGTCCCCGCGATGCTTCGGCCGGGGCTGTGGCGGCCGCGGCGCCCCTCACACCCGCCGCCAGGGCGGGCCGCGGTCGGGGCGGCGGGACCTTTCCCGCGCCGCGCTGGTCGGCTCACCTTCCGGACGGTTTCGCGGGAGCGCGCCATGGCTGGCGCGCGCGTCCCCGGCGTCAGCGCGTGTCAGGCCGGGCCAGGCGCGGGCCGGGGATCCGGACGCGCCGAGGACAGGCGGCGCCGGAGCGGCGTGCGCGCCTAGGCCGGTGGCCCCGCGCCGGGCAGGGGGTATCGCCGAGGGCGTGCTGCGCAACGAAAAACGCCGCCCCGGGACGGGGCGGCGCGGCAATGGCGGGGGCGGGGCTTCAGAAGCCCAGGCCCTCGTATTTCTTTTTGAAGCGCGAGACCCGGCCGCCGGTATCCATCAGGCGCGACGAGCCGCCGGTCCAGGCGGGGTGCACGGTGGGATCGACGTCGAGGGTCAGCGTGTCGCCTTCCTTGCCCCAGACCGTGCGGGTCTGGAACTCGGTGCCGTCGGTCATCTTCACGGTGACGACGTGGTAATCGGGGTGAATGCCCTTTTTCATGCCGACGCTCCCTCTTTCGCGGCCTTGGCCTTGGGTGCCTTGTAGGTGGTGTCCTCGGCGATCCGGGCCGATTTGCCGCGGCGCGAACGGAGGTAGTAGAGCTTGGCGCGACGGACGCGGCCGCGGCGCACCACCTCGATCGATTCGATGTTGGTGGAGTAGAGCGGGAAGACGCGCTCGACGCCCTCGCCGAAGGAAATCTTGCGAACGGTGAACGAGCCCGCGATGCCGTGGCCGTTCTTGCGGCTGATGCAGACGCCCTCATAGGCCTGCACACGGGTCCGGGTGCCTTCGGTCACCTTGTAGCCGACGCGAATGGTGTCGCCGGCCTTGAAATCGGGAATGTCCTTCCCGAGGGAGGCGATCTGTTCCGCCTCCAGCTGTGCGATCAGATCCATCTGACCTTCTCCTCAGAATTGCCCGCGGTTGTTCCGCAGAGATGTCTTGCGCCGCGAGAGCTCTCGGTCTTCGTCCGGGTCCGCCCGCCGGGCGCCCGCCAGAGATCGCATCGCCTTTCCTTCGGTCCGGACCGCGCCTCGACCGGGGCGCCGGGAACGCGGGGCGAAGCTCCCCGCATCCGGCCGCCCGGAGGCGCCATGCAGACCGGCCTGGCCGGGCCGCGCCCGTCAGGTTGCCGGGGGCTTTAGCGTCCGGAGCGGGGTTTGACAAGGGGCGGGCGGCGGATTCAGCCCTCGTCGTGGCGCGCCGAACCGGCCTCCCGGGCGTGCCAGAGATCGGGGCGGCGGGCGCGGGTCAGCGCCTCGGACTGGGCGCGGCGCCAGGCGGCGATCTCGCCGTGATGGCCCGACATCAGCACCGCGGGGATCTCGCGGCCGCGCCAGTTCGCGGGGCGGGTATAGTGCGGGTGCTCGAGCAGCCCGTCGGAGAAGCTCTCCTCCTCGACCGAGGCGGCATTGCCCAGCACCCCGGGCAAAAGCCGCACGCAGGCGTCGATCAGCGCCTGCGCGGCGATGTCGCCGCCGCTCAGGACGAAATCGCCGAGCGAGACCTCGGCCATGCCGTATTCGTCGATCACCCGCTGGTCGAGCCCCTCGAAGCGGCCGCAGACCAGCGTCACGCCGGGGCCGCGGGCGAGGCCGCGGGCCATCGCCTGGTCGAAGCGGCGGCCGCGCGGCGACAGATAGAGGATCGGCGCGGCCGGAGCGATGCGCGGCCGCGCAGCGTCGAGCGCCCGGGCCATGACATCGGCGCGCAGCACCATGCCGGCGCCGCCGCCGGCCGGCGTGTCGTCGACGTTGCGGTGCCGGCCCTCGCCATGCGGGCGCAGATCCTCGACATCGAGCTGCCAGCGGCCTTCGGAGAGCGCCTTGCCGGTCAACGACTGGCCGAGGATGCCGGGAAAGGCATCGGGCAGCAGCGTCACCGCCTGCGCCTTCCACACGCCGTGCAGATCGGCGCCCGGCGCCATCAGGTCGCGCGGCTTCAGGGTCGCGGCGATGCTCTTGCGGCCATGCGAGCGCGGCGGGGGATCGGTGGGATCGGACATGCGGCCTCCGGCGAGGGTTCGACGGGCCTCCTAGCGCGCGCCGCGGCGGATGGCAAAGCCCCGGACCGCCGC